>NZ_BAABIA010000008.1 GCF_039542385.1 Prosthecobacter algae
CCATTCCAAGGCTGGCATGGCCGTTCAGTGGCTCGTTGGCATCGTGCTCGGGGCCGTGGTGACCTGGCTGACAAGCCTCGGCTTGGAGATCCCGCCAGAAATCCTGGAGAGGCTGACGGCCGCGCTGGTGGCCGCGGGCGTTTGGCTGGTGACCGCGCTGGTGCAAGGCTACCAAACCCGTAACGCGAAGGCCCTACAGCAGCAGCTTGGCGTCAAGCAAGACGGATGGATCGGGCCTAAGACTCTGGACGTCGCTGAGGCGGCAAAAAAGACCATCGCAGCAGCCAAAGCTCGCAAGCCATGAGCGCGAATGATCTGGTGATCAGCCTGCCCTACATCGAGCGGCTGCCGGGCGTGCCCCCTGAGCTGCTCGAAGAGCTGGCGGCCATCGAAGCTGCGTCCATCGTCCAGCGGGACGCCTGCTTGGATCTGGACCAGCGGCGGCAGGATCTGGAAGATCGTGTGCAACAGCAATGGACGGCTGAGCAGATCCAGGCGGCCATGAGCGTCTCACTTTGACATTGGGGCTGAGGCATGAGCCAGCGTCCCACCCATGAGATCAAGATCGGGCAGTTTATCGTCACGTCTGAAGCTAGGCGTGACAAGCAGGGGAAGATTAGTGTGTATGCCATCCCTAGCGGCGATGGTGGTGGCAAGTATGAGATCGCAGGGATCAATGATCGCTACCACCCCGACGCTGCTGCTCGCCTGAAAAAGCTGATCCAGGCTGGACGGCAAGATGAAGCAGAGGCCGAGGCGGTGGAATACATCCTCAGCTACACCGACCAGGTGCGGGGCTGGCATCCAGATCCAGGCATCCAAGCCTTCCTCAGAGATACCGCATTCAATCGCGGTCCAGGTGGAGCTGCCAAAATCCTTCAGATTGCCATCGGTGGTCGCGTGAAGGTGGATGGCGTGGTAGGTGGCATCACTCGAGCGGCCGCCAATCAAGTGACAGTCACCATCGGTTCGCGAGGCCTGCTGGTGAAACTTCTGGACGCCAGGGAACGCTATGAGCGACAGATCGCCCCACCAGTGGGCAGCCGTGCGAAGTTCTGGAAAGGCCTACAGAGTCGCTGGAAGAAGGCTTTTGAATTCGCCTGGGGGCTAATTCAGAAATGATCAAAGTATCTGCGCTATAACGCTACTATACATTGATACACTTCGGTTGTTAGGCCATATGTAGGCCCAATGAAAACCGCCTACAACACCGCCGCCGAATTCGTCCAGACCCTCACCGATAAAGGTTTCAAACCTGCCCGCTGGGACCGCGAAGACTGCCGGATTCTGGCCATCGCAAACCCTGAAGGTTTTCACACCCTCCGGGTGGTGATCGACAACGAAGGCGAGGACAAGCCTCATGCAATCGGCCTCCTCAAGCTGGATGGCAAGCGCAGCCAAATGGTGAGCTGGAAAAGCGACCTCAGCGCCCACATGCCCCTCGCTGCCCTCCTGGCCCTGATTGAAGCCTGCGTTTAACGTTACACGAGCGTTACACGCCGCCTCCCTTTCCCTTAGAATACAATAGCCGGAGAATAATTCGAGTCCTGTCTCCGGCACCACTGAGGGAGGCTGTACGTAGGATGGCGATGTGGCAAGCGCGGCTGGAAAAAGCCCGAAAAGTCACGATAGACGGCACGCGAGCGACTCACGTGTAACGCCTGGTCGTTCTAAGCAATGCCCATTCGAAAAAGGAAACTCGCTGCACCTTATTCAGGACGATAAATTTCCAGCTTGGCGGTGACAGGGTCGATTTGCAGAGTGTAAAAATTGGCTGGTAGTTCCTGCCGCAGCGAGTCCTGGGCATCCAGCAGCGTGAGATGCCAGGCTCCTGTCTCGGGCAGATCGGTGGAGCCGTCTGGGCGAAAGCGGATAGCCACATACTCTTGGTCACCTTCGGAGGTCGTCTCGCTTTGCGGCTCCAGCGTCCAGAGACTGGACCAACCTGGATCATTGCTGATGAGAACGCCCTCTGGCACGAGCACTCGCGAACCGATCTTCTCCAGGCTGGCGATGTCTTCTTCAAGCACATCGGACTCGTTTTCCACCCATTGGAGGAGCTGCAAATACTGCCCACTGCGGCCATCTTCTGGGGGAACAAGAGGGGTCTTGTAAAAGCGAAGTTCAACATCCGAAGAGAAGGTCACGGCCAATCCTTGGGCTTCGATGATCTTGCCACTGATCAAATCACCCGCCGAGGTCAGCCGAGAGGCGCGGATAGCTCCCAGCATGGAGGGGGCGGCCAGGGCAACGATCATCCCCAGAATGAGGACGACGCTGAGACTTTCGATGAGTGTGAAACCTGGACGCGCAGAGCGGCGGGATATTTTCATACGACAATGGAAAAGAAGGGGATAAAGGCAACCTAACCAACGATGTTGTTCATTCGATAGGCAGGCTGACCTTGAAGCCAGGGACGAGTTCAGTAAGTCGTGCTGTCCCAGGCGGCATTGCGAAGGGGGACAGTGGCAGTAAAGACACGAAAATTCAGCCGCTCCGCCGTGAGGTAATCTTTGAGGCGGGTGAGATCACGTTCGTAATGACGCGACTCTGCAAAGGGAGCGTCGGCAGCGGCACAAATGTCCACGGCCGTATTACCCTGACTGGCCAGCCACCTTCCCATGCTCCCCTCCTCACCAGCGACGAGGGTGACGCGCACGAGCGGTGGCAATAAATGGCTGGTACCCTGGTCCAGTGTGCCATCGGCCCTCACCACAGGCTTGTCCAAGGCAGGTGTGGTATTGTTCGCATCGCGGGAGGAGTAGCGGTATCCTGGGGCCAGCCACCAGGGGGATTTGCCAGTGCCTTCTACTGTCTCTGGTGGCACCTGAGGGCTGATGACCAGCAGCAGAACGTTATCCGCAATCGGTCGCGAAACCGCATCGATGTCCTGCTTGAACCAATCGGCCCGAGTATAAACGGTGTTTCCCTGCACGGTCTTGGAGCTGGCACTTCCTCCCGCTGCCGCAGTGCCCGCAGTCAGGCTGGTCTGCTCCGCCGGTGGCCTGTATTCCATGAGCTGATACCGAAACTTTACAGGCACCACCCCGCCCGGCAGAAAGGCCGGGCGCTGATCTTCATTGCTCTGAAAACGGACATAGTAACCGCGCGCGTTCAGTAGGTTTCCCAGCCCACGATAGCTCTGACTGAGACCCAAAGGGGCCTGGAAAAAAAGCGCCTGACCGGGCAAGTCTGCTGGTGTCTCACCCGTGCCCAATTCTACACCGGGGAGAATGCGGAAGTCGAGTTCAGACTGCCGGACATAACCCGCAGGCGGAGATGCGGCGTCTGCAGGCGGCACATTGGATCCCGTGGCGGCATAGTGATAATCCCAGTAGGTATTCAAGGTGGCCTGGGACAGGTTCCGGGTGATGGTCTCAAAGGCGATCCGTGCCCCACGAAACTGGTTCACTTTGCCCTTCGTGTCCCTCCAGGATCGCTGCATCGTCTCCAAGGCACTGAGGGTCACCAGCAGCAGCACGGCGAGTACGGCAGTGGATACCAGCAGTTCCACCAATGTAAAACCTAGCTTCCGAGATGAAGGGAAACGAAAGCGATAAGGATTCATGAAGGAGATGAAGAATGGATTCCCTCTTCGCATGTTCTGCGATGAAGGTTTGGAGCAGAGAATCTCCAGTTTATTTGCAATCCTTTTCGTTAGACCTGACGCCGTCTCACTTGCCCGTGCGGGCGATGAGCGTGGTGTGGGTCCGATAGGCCATCGGCAGTGCACGATCGAAATCGAAGCTTTCATTGGCGACGCTGGCCACCTTGACTGTCACTCGGCGCAGGTAGGGATCCGTACCGTCCTCTTCTGCCTGCGGAGTAGCATCCGCTGGCAGGGATACGTCGCGGGCAGGCACACGCACTTCCGCCACATAGGCGAGTTCAGGCCCTGGCTCATCGGTTTCAAGGGCGACACCTTGATCATCAAAGTAATAACGCTGCTGATCAAAGGCCGGCGCCAGAATGTCCTCTCCGCTGACATTCTGCCAGCGGGCCTGGCTGACGCTGCCCAGCACGTGGGTAGTGATGCGCGTCTCGGCGGCCACGTTTCCTGCTTCTTTGACATTGTTCAGCCCATGAGGAATGAGACCTAGCAGCGTGGTTAGGGCCAGAGCCGTGATGCCACTGGCAAGGGTCACTTCCACCAGGGAAAAACCACGGCGGAGGGGGCGGGAGAAAGCAGGAATTTTCATAAACTTATGAGGGGGGGTTGGGGGGCCGCCTTCCTGCGTGGGATCAGCGTCGCCAGATATAACACACTGGACAGGTATGAATTAAACCCTAATTCACTCCAATCAAGTGGGGATTTCAAAAAAGACGAAGTAGCCTTTTACGATCTTCAAAAGCCGAACCGCTGCGTCTGCAGGATGCGGAATTCATGATAGTGGTCCAGCGTCTGACCGGCCGGGTTCGTGGCGAAGTCAGGAAGCCCTGGCTGCGTTGGATCAAGATGGCGCTCAATCAGGGTGGAGCCGCGATGCTCGCCGCTGATTTTGTCGCCGTCGCCCATGGTGTCAGGCCCGGAGGAGCGGGCCTTTTTGATCGTCTGGGCGATGAAGTGCACCCGGAACGTGTTTGACCGAGTGGTGACGCGCGGATACAGCCCGGCATAGGGACGTTCGCGGGTGTTATCGCCCGTCAGACGGTGGTCACGCCAAAAGGCCTCCATCTGCGTGTGATCCTGGATGCCGGGAGCGTCCTTGGGCACCAAGTGGATATCGCAGATCTCGCTGGGACTGATGAAGGCACGCCCCTGGGCAAACCGTTCCTCAAACTGCGCCAGGGTCTTCTCCACATCCACCTTATAGTGCCACTGCTTGCCCTGCGTACTTCCCCAGAAAGCATTCTGATTGCTGGCATTGGGAAACACCTTGTAGTTAGGCGCATCCTCCGTGGGCACGGCGTGAATCACTTCTCCTGCGAGGGCGGCATGCAGGGCCGTGGCCCGCCGGATGTGTGTAAAGGGGAAGATCTGGTAATTCAGGTTCACCTTGCCTGCGGTGGAGAAGGGCTCGCTGATGGCATAGGGCTCCACCACGGGCATCCAGAAATACTCCAGCAGAAGATGGTCCGCCGGGCTGTTGCCGCCCAGCTTCGTGGGGCCACCGGGATGGCCCTGCTGCGGACGAAACAGCAGAGTTCGCCACGGATCTCCCGCCTGCACACCGCTGGGCAGGGAGCCAAACATCACTGGCGAAGGAATCATCCGGTTCGGCGAATAAAAGTCCTGTTCGGTGGTGCGATGCTGGGCACTTTCACTGAAGTAAGCCACACCGCCATTGCCAGCCACAATGTTCAGGTTTCCTTCATCAGGCTTATTGATGTACGGGCCATCGCGGTGGGTGCCGGGACCGTTGTCGAAGTCGCCATATCGCTGTGCCGCCTCGCGGGCATCCGGCAGGTAGGGGAAATCAGGCAGACGATGATTGGGGTAGCCTGCACCAGTTTCATTGGGCACCAGACGGGCAGCAAAATCCGTGTTTCCACCGTAGTCATAACCGGGCAGGTGATTGGACACAAAATTGGTTAAACTGTGGGCAAGCCTGCGGCTGCCATAGTGGCGATGCGGAGCCCAGTCGTCTGCGGGCACCACGTTCTTGGCAGCAGTAAGGCGGTAATCTCCGTGCCGGATGGTCACCGTCTGCACCACATCACTGCCTTCCAATTCCTCAGCCGCATCCACCTCATTCTGAAGGTTCGCATTGTTCTGCGTGCGGAAGATGCGCGGAGCACCGTTCTGCACGGAGTCGAAACCAAAGAAGAATGCCCCCATGGTGTGCTTATTGTTCACGTGCGGGGCGATGTGATGGCGGAAGAGACGCCCGCGCATCGTGGCACCACCCTGCGGAGCTTTTTTGTCCAGTCCTGCAAGCGAATCGCGATTGCCAAAACCGAGGGCGCCACGCGAGTAAAAAGTCCACCAAGCAGGTGGCTCGCGCCCCTGATCAGGGCCTACAGGTCGCGCCGCCGTACGGACCAGCGTGGGCGGGCGCAGAGATACAGCAGGGAACTCCGGCTCCAGCGTCTGCACCAGCTCTGCGGGCGATTCCAGGGAGGAAACAGTGCGACCCAAGTGGCCAGAATACACCTCCACGGTCAGTGGCACAGCCTGCGCCAGATCCGTATTGCTGAGCGTCATGTTCTGCGTTCCCTGGCGCCCCACCTCAATGTCCACAAAGTTGCTGATGAGATCATAATTGAGCACGCACTGGGTATCGCGGCTGGCGCTGGCGGGCTTCACCTCCCAGTTGTCATTGCCATAACTCACATCCGCAGGCATCGGGGCACGTGCAGGCACTTCGCGCCCTCGCAGCAGTCCCTTCAGGCCGGTTCCATAACCGCCCTGCATCTGAGCCCCTGGGTGGGTGGCACGACGCCCGGTGTAAAAGAGCTCTTCATCATTGGGAAACAGCGGCCTGCCATTGACCCGGAATTTACTCAGTCCCTTCACTTTCACGGTCAGGTCAGGCTCGATCAAAGTATAGCCAGCCGTGGGGATGAAAAACTCCAGCAACAGGCGCGCCTGGATGCGGCGGAAACCGGGCCGCAGAGGCGTATTGACGGAAAGCTGGTGGTTCCAATTATCCTTCTGGTAACCAGGATGCTTTTTGTCCGGGCCATACGGGAATCCATTGGTCAAAGGATACCGGACGTTGTCCGCCGGCTCATTGCGGCTAGGGTCCGGTGTAGGTCGCGGAGGAAAGTTCGAGTACCACCGGTCTTCAGCTCCACTGGGTGGATTGTTGCCCAGTTGTCCCTTTTTGGCGCTGCCACCGCCCGGCTTACCAATCGCCGGATCTTTTTCCATCAGCGGATTGTCAGGATCGTCGGTGTTGTCCGCTGCGCAGATGAAATGCAGTCCCACCTCTGTGATCGTGGGAAAGCGGCCGAAGCCCTGCACGACCTCACCATTCACCGTCCAGCGGGAAGGAGTCACCTGACCATGGCCGGGAAAGCCCAGCTTTTCCACCTGCCCACCTTCGGCATCGGGATCATCAGGATCCGTGGCTGCGCCAAAAAAGCGCGGGTCTGTGAAGGTCTTGAAAGTGGTCGGGCGGGCGCTGTTGGCCACGTAGCCCAGCATGGCGTTTTGGGCTTTCCCAGTGCCATCAAACTTGTCCGTCCCCCGGATCAGGCTGCCATCATGCAGGTTCACACTGCGGATGTAGTCGAAAATTTCCACGAGTACCTGCGGCATGTCTTTGCCGTACTTTTGGTTAAACGTCTGACCCGCCGAAGTGGCAAATCCCGGAACGGGCCTGGCCAGCATTTCCTGCAGATAGGTCAGCAGCGTCTTGTTCTCTGGAAGGTCAATGTCCTGAGAGGTAGAGTCAGCCCATCCCCGCTGGAAGACGTAGCTGCGGGTGCCCCCCGCCGTGCGCAGGGTGCCGCAATGAGCGATCAACTGATCAAAGGAGGTGCGATATTCGGGTCCCCTGTAGCTGACGGGCCAAGCGGCGATTTTCGGCAGGCCCAGCGGATTCGCCTCAGGCACGCGGCTGTGCGCCGTGAGAAAGAAACCCGCACGCTGGATGGCCTCAGCACCCAAAACGGCTCCGCCCAATTGGTTAGGCTGGCGGCTTTCGTTCAGCAGCAGTTCATCCAGGCTGGCATACAGGCGCTCCCTTTTGTAAGTCGCTAGAGCCACGGCTGCAATGTCCGGGTCACTGTAAGCACGCGTACCTGCACGGCTGCCCCCAGGCCCAATCTTTGGCACCAGATCGTAGATGGACTCCTTCTGCGCAGTTCCCAGCACCTGCCCAGGAAACAAGATGGGCCCCAGTGCCGTGGTAGCCGGGTGCCCTGGGTAACGCTGAAACTCCCCCCCCACTGGCTGATAGCGTGCATAACCTGCATCCTGGTCGTAAAAAAACGTCGGCATAGCCCAGGGAGTCGGCTCAGAGGCCGTGTTCACATTCACTTTTGAGGACTCATCATCCGTCCAGAAAGCGACTCGCCCCACGATGGGATTCTGAGCCGTCGCAGGCACCGCCCCGGCAAATTCGTTTTGCTCGTTCAATGTCCCCAGGCTGCCGTCTTTCAGCACATAAAGCCACTCCACAGGCATTGGCACCCGCTGGCGGTCGCCACCCGTTGTACGCACTCCCCCCACAGGCTGCCCAGCCACGTTTTGCTCGCGGTAGGAAAAGCCGCCGATGCTGCCCCCTCCCGTCACCTGGGCCCGTGGATCAAGAATCGGAAACAGCAATATAGGCTGCCCCTGGGGAGTCGTGCGCACCGCCGGGCGGTTCAGATCTGCATAACGATGTGGGTGCTCCTGCCAGTCTCCCGGCACGGCATCCGCCAGCAATTGGGTTTCAATGTTGCCCGGATCCCGCAGCACCAACACAGGGCTGGAGTAAAGTTTGTAGGCCGACTGGGTCTGCCCGCTGGTCGCGTAGCGGCGTACCAGTCCTGGCTGAGAAGTCCAGGCTTCCCAGCCCGTAGTCCCAGTGTTTTGCGTGGTGGCCTTGCGCAGTTGGGAAATCACCAGATTCACCGCCACTTCCGAAAGCTGGCGCGCCTGCTGGCCATCCGCACTGACATGCGCAGACTTCAGCTCTGTCTGCGAGATCGAAAGCATGGCCACGATGAGCATCGTCATCAGGGCGACTAGCGAGATCACCGTCACCAGGGCAATGCCAGAGCGGTGGGGATGAAGGGGGGAAAGAATTTTCATGCAACCAGGGGAGATCGCGAGAAAACCATCCTGTAGAGACAGGTTAGATATCCCTCGCATTAATTCACACTCGATAGGTGTGAATTAACACACACCCTAATTCATCCAATTCAAGTATGAATTAAGAGTTTTTCATTCGCCCAGGCTTTTGCATCCCTCTATCTATGAAAAAAGGCCAGGGATTGCTCCCTGGCCTTTTCAGCTTTCAGACAATCAAACAGTTCAAATGCCACAGGGCCTACGGCGGCGCAGAATGACCATGAATCCAAGCGAAGCCAGGGCCAGCGTGCTAGGCTCTGGCACGGGTGCGACGGAGAAGTTGGTGAATTGCAGCACCGTCTGGTTGTCTGTGATGGTTCCCAGCAGATTCACGTTGGCGATGGTGGCAGCATCGAACTCAAAGGTGAGGTCGTCCGCACCGGCCGGCGCATAAAACTGGAAGTCAATGGTGGCAAGACCACCGCCGAGGGTGAGCAGGTTCAGCACATTCAGCGTTTCCACTGAATTGATGTCCTCAATGGCCACGCCACCGCTCAGAAGCGAGAAATTGGCTGCACTCAATGCATTGAGGTTCAATCCGGCACCGGAGCTGACATTGAAGCTGGCGGAGTAAAGAACTCCCTCGCTCAAAGCCAGATTGGACACCGTGGCCGATGAATCCCAGCTATTGATCGCACTGGCCCCAGTGACGCTATTCACCGTACCAGTGAGCAGGCCCCCCAGATCCGGAAGGCCGAGGAGGTCCACATTTAGATCACGGCCAAAGACCAGAGAGTTCCCGATCGTCTGGGTGTAGGCAGCCAAGTTAACGTCAGCCACCAGTGCTATCCCCGCCTGCACCAGCCCCCCTGCTTGGTGCGTCCAAGTGACATCGCCCGCTGATTGGGAGCCAGGATTATAGAGAGTGGTATTTACCGAGAGGGTGATGACACCCCCTGGCGCTGGGCGACGCGCCTCAAAATCAGGATTAAAAAAATCTGCGGACGAAATCAGGCTTTGAGCCTGAGCCAGACCCGAGGAGGCCAAAATGAAGGCAAGTGCCAACTTCATCATAGAGGAGTTGGAGTTGCCTCTGGGGGAGGATGTGAGCAGTTTCATAAGGATTATTGAGTTTTCTCCAATGGCTGTATCAACCGGATCAAACATTATAATCATAACCACTATTCATCACGACCATTCGTGTAAGAATTTTGTTAACTTATATTCAAGATAAATAATTGTACTCCTTATTTTCTGATTATTTTTACTGATACATTGGTTAATTTAACGAGTTATTTTTCGTGAGTTTCACATTCATAAATCATCCGCAGATCATTGGCTATTACGCAATTAGGCTCAATTTTTCACCCATTCTTAATGGCTCGTTTATTGAGACGGAATATCTTATTAGGACTCCATAATGCGTGTGGGTATCGTCTCTGAGCACCCGGAATGCTTATGCTGAATGAAATTATCAGACTGGATTTGAAACCTGCCTCTTGCGGCCTTTTTTGACTCACTAGAGAGATTGCACCTACGTTTGCGCTTGAATTTTCACCGTTGTAGAGGCCATCTCAGATGGAAATCAGGCTTTGGATTGAATAATGCCCAGCGTACCGACAATCGGTAATCAGTGTGAAAAACTAGATCGCCTTAAGATTGATTAAGCATCCCAAATGATTTCCCGCATTATGGCATTTTGCAATGAACAAAGATCGCAGTAAATTAATCATCTTCCTCTCAAATCGTGCATTTATCAGAATTGGAGACGCACATTGGTTAGAATAAATTAATTATTAAGAATAAACATTCATGTTTTGACTCGTGAAAACGTCTCTACTGAGTTACTTTACATCCTGACCTTACTTGAAGATCATGCTTTTTGGAACGAGGAGGAAAAGCGCTGTATTTTTGATGCACGGTTTCCCCCTGGCAACGCCGCCTATTTCTGCAAGCAATTAGCAAGATGGCATCCTCAAGGATTCGGTCTAATGTCGGCGAGAATTCAAGGGGTCTATTGCCTCAAAGGAAAGCACCGGAACGAACTCAGAACGGGTAATTCACTGACCCGCAGTGGTCTTCGAGACTCTGTTGTATGCCGTGTAAGGTTGTCATCGTGAGGCCATCCAGGAGGCGCTCTGAACCATTGATGGAACAAACCGGATGCCCTTCAGTCCTCGTCATCCCCTCCCTTTCAAGCCCTGAACAAGCCGGAGTGAGCCTAAAAGAACAAGATGGCGAGCCCATTTTAACAAACTTTGGCTTCAACCCGAAACAGGCAAAGCAGCCGGACTCCAGCGCCTTAGCCCACAAAAGATTCCCACCTCAAGTTCGACGCCTATTCATCGTCAGGTTGGAAGAAAAGCAGCGCCTCAAGGATTGTCTTTCCCTGAGCGATACCCGGGCATGAACTGCCAGCAGCACGCAATCTCGCATGCCCACCAGGTGGGGCTCTGAGATTCATTCAAATGACAGTGAGGCAGCCCCCGAATGGAATCACCAGCTACCATTTAGCCCATGGGCAACAGGGTTCGGGTGATCTCCTCCCACAGGCTGTCTACATCCTGGCTGCTGCGGGAAGGCTTCCGGGCTTTGGAAAACCAGTAGTCCGCATTCCATTGGTCTCCCTCAATCAAGTGCAGCAGGGCATGGATCCAGGAACCGAGCGGAGTGTGGATGTCCTGGGCGATGTTGTGCGCCGCCTCCCAGTTCCCTTGCTTGGTGTGCCAGAGCGCCTGAAGTTCAGGGCTGAGGCCAGCGGGCGATACGGGGGCAGAGGCGAATTCGGCGACAGTCATGAGAGAGTCCTGAAGTTTTCCCACGAAAGGGCCCTGTGGCAAATGCAAAGGCCCAGGCTCGTCACAAGCCTGGGCCTTAAATGAGATTCGCTGGGAAGAAGAAATCAATCTTCCGGCATTGCACGCCCCTTGGTCTCGGGGAGGAAGATCAGAGCTACAAGCCCCAGGATGAAAATCACACTCATGTAGGAGCAGGCATTGCGGAAGGCTTCCAGCTTCGCTTCCGGCGTGGTGGCACCTGCTTTTAAGGCGGCCTGCAGGCTGCCGAGGGTGAAGGGACCACTGGCGGCAACAAAGCGGCCAACATTGTAGCAGAAGCTCGTGCCTGTGCTGCGCAGACTGGTGGGGAAGAGCTCGGGCAGGTAGATGGCAAACCCGGCGAAAAGAGCGAGCTGGCAACCACCCATGATGGCGCTCATCCAGATGTCACTGCGGCCGTTGAAGAGCTGAAAGTAGCCAACGGTGGCCACCAGGGCGGCGACGTAAGCGATGGCGAAGGCTTTTTTGCGCCCCAGGCTCTGTGCGAACTTGGTAAATAGGAGCATGCCGATGAAAGCACCAATGTTCTGGACGATGGAGTTCACCCCGATCCAATAGGTCTTCTGACCCGCGATTTCTGCAGCAGGCACACCTTCCGCTTCCAGGGAGCGCTGCATCACATCACCCACCAATTCAGGGCTGAAGAAACCAATCCCCCACAGGCCGATGACACCGGCGATGCAAAGGACCATGCCCAAAAGTGCATTTTTGCGCCAGCGCACATCCCCCAGAAGGGCGGAATAAGAGCCAAATTTTACGCCAGCAGCTTTGCCGGCAGCTCGGGCTTTGACCCACTTCTCGGGTTCTTTCAGACGGATCTGAATGAACACGCAGAGGAAGGCGGGCAGCGCACCGACGAGAAACATGTATTTCCAGGACACCCCGGCCTCGATGACCTTAGTCTGCTCCAGGCGGCCCATGAGCATGCTCACAAGTCCCGCAGTGACGTTCCCCACGGCAGAGAGAGCCTGTAGGGTGCCCAGGGCCCCTGTGCGGGCGCGGTCTGGGAGGGTATCTGCGACCAACGCCACAGCGAGGCCGAACACACCACCGACGCCGAGACCGGTGAGGAAGCGGTAGATGGCGAAGTCCACCCAACCTTTGGAGAAAGCCGAAAGGCCAGTGCAAACAGAATAAATGAGCACCGTCAGAGTCAGGGTCTTGGCGCGGCCAATGCGATCCCCCACGGAACCAAAGATGAGGCCCCCGGTAGCCCAGCCCGCGACGAAAATGGAGGTCGCGTAACCGCCGTACTTGATTGGATCCATATCGGGCGGCAGAAGCGCCTTCATGGCGGAATTGCGAGCCAGGAGGAAAAGCTGCTGATCAAGGCAGTCAAACAGCCATGCCAGCGACGCCACGATGAACACGAACCAGTGATACGGCGTGAGATGTTTGTACCACGGGTCGTTGTCGTCGGGAGAGAGGGCGGTTTGGCTCATGGGCGCGGAGAGTGAAGCAGGCATACCAACGTGGCAATCAGGAAATGCTTTGCACAATCATTCCTACTGCCAGGAAATGGCGGTCAAGGGCCGTCGATCACTGAAAAGTACCGCACTGGGCCACAAAAAGCGGGGCGGTCAGCGTCCGTTACTGGCATCACAGCAGGTCTTTGAGCTGCGTATCGTAAAGGCGCTGGGCCTGAGCTTCCCCGGCGGCGTAATAATTGGGCATCTCTTTGCCGGAAAAGGCGGCCGGGCGGGAATGCACGGTGCGGGTGGCGATGATTTTTTTGCCGTGCAGGGCGGCCAGGCGCATGCGGTATTCCTGCAATTGCTCACTGGCACATTCATGGGCCTTGGAGGCCAGATGAAAAAGGTTGAACGGGAACATGCGTGGCGGCGGGCTCTCCGTGTGGGTCACCCGGTGCATGACAATGACGTCGATGTCCTCGTCCTCCAGCCACGGGTCAATGGGGGCCTCATGGGCCACACCACCGTCGAAGCATTGCATGCCCTCATAGGGAATGGGGGCAAAGATGGTGGGGATGCAGCAGCTCGCCACCATGATCTGCGCCAGGGGGCCGCGGGTGATGAAGTGCGTGCGGCAGGTTTCCAGGTTACTTACCGCAGCCATGAAACGGGGCGCGGTGAGGCTCTCGATCTCATGTTTGCCCATCACCTTTTCCAGGTAGGCAATAGCACCGTCGGTCTTGAAGGCCCCGACGTTGGATTCAAAGAAGCTACTGCGGATGTAATGAGTCAGCCAGGGAGTCCGGCGCACAAACGAGCGGCGAAAGCCATGGGCGAGCACCGTCTTGCGGATCACCTCCTGCGGCAGGCCGGAGGCGTAGAGCCCTGCTGCTATAGCCCCAGCGGAAGAGCCTCCGATGACGGTGGGGCGGACCCCCAAGGAATGCAGCCGGGCCATGAACCCGGCGTGGGTGGCAAAGCCCAAAAAAGAGGATCCGAGGGAAATGGCAAGGCGGTGTTTCAAACGTCGGGCGTGGGGGAAGCAGCAGTGGATTTGGCCGGGGAAATGGGAGCAGCCGCTGGACGCCGGCCAAGGATGAAGAGCAGACCGCCCAGGAGGCCCCAGACCACACTCATGGCCCAGCCCACGAGGGAGGCGGAGACGGCGGTGGCCTCAGGCAGGCTGGTCATAGCACTCACGAGCGTCTCGAAAGTCTTTTCTCTCACGCCCAGGCCGGACACGGAGATGGGCAGGCCTGCGGCCGTATCCACGATGGGCATGGCAGCCATGACTTCCAATAAAGGGGCCTGCCCACCGACCGCATAGATGCCGCAGTAAAAGGAGAGGAAGTGGGTGCCGAAGATGAAAATGGAAAGCAAGGCGGCCAAGAGAGAACAGCCCCAGGCACGCCGGATGGCATCGCAGGCCTGGGCAAAGCTCTTGAGGGGTGGATATCCCAGGATCTTGGGCCACTGCCGCTCACCCCAGTTGTAAAGACGCGGGGTGAAGGAAATCGCGGAAAGCAGGATGCCCACCAGGGATCCGCCCATGAACCAGCTAAAGCCTTTCACAATCGCGTGGACTTCGGGGCCGTAACTGTCGAGCCGGTTTCGAAAGGCATACCCGCAGGCGAGGAACAAAATGGCAAGCCCCAGCATGCCCAGCATGTGATCCAGCATGATGGAAACCATGATGGGCAATCGCCGGGCCCCTGGCCGGCGCATGAGGGCAAGAACCCGATAGGCATCCCCCCCCACAGCACCGAGGGAAGTGATATTGAAAAAATTACTCACCACCGTCACTCGCAGCACCTCAGGCCCAGGCACGGGGTGCTCTTGGCCGATGAGGAGGACCTGCCAGCGCAGGGCACTGAACCAAGTAGACAGGCCCACGAAGCCGAGGCCTGCCAGCGTCCATCCCCAATGCGTGAGCATGGACTGCAAATGCGGCAGAATGGCCACTGTAAAGCGGTGCTCCCGGAAGATCATCCACAGCAAAGCTGTGGTGATGCCAAGTTTGACCAGGATGACCAGGGCCTTTTTCATGCGCCCAAGAAGATCAGGCCAGTCCCGCTTCTTCGATCGCCTTGGCGATGCTGTCCACGCTGTGCAGCGTTTCGCGGGCCTTGTTCTGGTCGCTGATCTTCAGTTTGAAATGCTTTTCGATGGCCACGACCAGTTGCAGTGCGTCCACACTGTCCAGGCCGATACCATTGGGGCCAAAAAGGGGTCCGTCATCCGTGATTTCTTCGGCGCTGACTTCCAGCATCAATTCGCTGGCCATGACTTCTTTGATGCGTTGGCGGAGGTTCATTCGTGATAAAATACAGAGCAGAAAATAAGTAGCAGGAATCAGACAAGGGCACCATCCAGTTTCAGGGAAGCGCCAGTCATATAGCTCGCCTCTGGTGAGGCAAGGAAGAAAACCACGGCAGCAATCTCTTCAGGGCGGGCAAATCGACGCATGGGCGTCTCCCGCCGCACCGCCTTGATCTGCTCTTCGCTCCAGGAGGTGGGTAGCGCCCCTTCGATATGGCCGGGACAAATGGCATTGACCGTAATGCCCAGACGCGCCGTCTCCTTGGCCAGACTCTGTGTGAGGCCGATGACTCCGGCCTTTGCAGCGGCATAGTTGGTCTGCCCGGCCGGAGAATGCAGGGCACTGAGGGAGGCAACGTTGACGATGCGGCCCCAGCGCTGACGCATCATAGGCTGGAGGGCTGCCTGACAACCCCAAAAGACCGCGTTCAGATTCGCATCCAGAACACCCGACCACTGGGGCTGCGTCATCGTGGCCAGCAGGGCGTCATCATGGTAGCCGGCATTGTTAATCAAGACAGAAAGGGGGCCACCTCCTTCGGATTCGATCTGACTGACCGCCTCAACCCAGGACTCTTGCTGCGTGATTTCCAGAGGGCATAGAAAGGCGCGGCCAGGGAATTCCGCCACCAGGGATTCGGCTCGCTCGCGGCGCTCGCGCACGCCTAAAAAGACCAAACAGAGCGGATCATGCTCTAGAAAATACCTGGCCGTGGCATGGCCCAGGCTTCCATTGGCTCCAGTAATGAGTAGGCGGCGTGGTTCTGGCATGTAGGGAATGTGAAGGGCGAAACAGCGCCCGGATCGTGGCGTATTCGGGCCAGCTCACCTTGGTGGCCCTCTTTAAGATGGCAAATCCTGAAACTATTTTTTGAGGGATTATCGCGATCCGCCCGCGAATTCCATATTTGTGCAAAAAAAGGACCCGCCCGGCGACGGGCGCGGGGCGGGTCATCATGAGTCGGGAGCTGTAGCCCTTGGGCTGAGTTAGGCAGCAGCCGGGGAGTGCGTGTCGCAGTGTTCTGCTTCAGGCTCGGTCTCTTCGACCTGGGAGTTATCCTTGAGGAACTGCAGCGCGCTCTCCAGGAGCAGGTCATCGCGCATGCGCTCGATGAGACCGCTCTTCTGAGCCTCGGCCATGAACTTCTTCACAGGCTTCTTCTGGCGGGCAGCCATATTGGCCAGGGCGTAGGTGAGCTGCTCGTCGGAGATGCTCAGGCCTTCCTTCTTAGCCACCTGTTCCAGGATGAAGCTGACCTTCACGCTCTGCTTCGCCTGGTTGGTGGCGTTGCTGAGGATTTCGTCCTGCTGCTTCAGGAGCTCGTCCTGGGAAATACCCTGCTGCATGGCGCGGGTAGCGATGTCATTGGTGCGGCGCTGGGCCTCACGGTTGACGATTTCCTGGGGGACGTCGAATTCCACCTTCTCGAAGATGTGGGCGATGACCTGATTGCTCTTGGCGGTTTCACGGGCCTGCTCACGGCGGCGGCGCACGGCTTCCTTCACTTCGCCACGCAGCGTTTCTTCGGTCATCTCTCCACCGCCGATCTTCTGAATGAATTCGGCATTGAGCTCCGGGATCACCTTGTCCTTCACCCCTTTGCAGGTCACGGCGAGGTCCAGGGTCTTGCCACGGAGGCCTTCGAAGGCGAAGTCTTCTGGCAGAGCCAGGGAAAGGGTGCGTTGCTCATCCTTGGTGATGCCAACGAGGCCTGCGTAGAAGCCGGGGAGGAAGTCTTCTTCAGCATCCAGGAGGAACCAGTTTTCTTCGATCTGCTTCAGGTGGTCGGGAGCGTCTGGCAGCACGTCACCCAGGGGCTGGCCTTCGAGGCTGCCAGTGAAACCCAGTACGACGGCATCACCCTGGGCGGCAGGGCGCTCAACGTCAGCAAAAGTGGCGTAACGCTCGCGCAGGTGCAGGATGTCGTGGTCCACATCGGCATCGGTCACTTCGATGCGGGCGAGCTTCACCGGGATGCCTTTGTATTCGGGCAATTCAATCTTCGGTGCCAGGCTCATTTCGGCGCTGAAGCTGAAGCTCTTGTCCGTTTCATGCAGGATTTTGTCCGTCACGGAAAGGATGTTCAGCACTTCGAGGCCTTCATTTTTGATGGCGGTGCGCAGACCGTCATTGATGAGCTGCTTTTCCAGTTCGCTGCGGATGTCATCGCCAAAACGCTTTTGCACTGCGGCGGCCGGGGCCTTGCCTGGGCGGAAGCCGGGCAGGCGCACCTGGGTGGCAAAATAAGCGGTGATGGCGGAGCGCTGCTTGGCGACTTCTTCGGCCGGCACACGGATGTGGGCGATGGCGCGGCAGTTGGGCTGGTGTTCGACGTTGATGTTCATGGCTTGAAAAGGCGGCTTATAATCCCTTCCGGCAGCACGACGCGCAGAGCACCTGGGCCGGAGGGGCAAGCAGGCTAGAACATTTTCCCCTTTTGACAACCCTGGAACGCATCTTGTTAGAAGCCGCCGCCTGGATGCCACCTCTGCGCAGGTACGCAGACTCTCTCAGGCAAGCCGCCTGAGAGGGCTTTTCTTCGGATTTCTGAGCTTTGGCCCCTCACTCGGGAATGCAACCCACTCTCCTCCTGCTCTGGATACCTTCCTGGGCAGGTCCCAACAGGGAACAGTGCCGTTTACTTTCCGAGCACCTGCTTCAGCGCGGCGATGCACTTCTCATTCTGCGGCATGGTGCCGACGGAGACACGGATCCACTCTGGCAGTTTGTAAGAGGCCATGGCGCGCAGGATGATGCCTTTGTCCATCATGGCTTTGAAGACAGCATTGCCATCCCCCACCTTGACGAGGACGAAATTGGCGTAGCTAGGGATGTATTCCAGCCCCATGGCTTCAAACTGGGCCTGAAGATAGGCTCGGCCTTCATCTGTGATGGCCTTTGTTTTGTCCTGGTGATCCTGGTCCAGCAGACCGGCGAGAGCCCCTGCCTGGGCGACGGAGGTGATGTTAAAGGGCTGGCGGGTGCGCTGCAGCACATCGATCAGCTCTTTGTTGGCGATGCCATAACCCACACGGGTGCCTGCCAGGCCCTGGATCTTCGAGAAGGTGCGCAGGACGACGACATTGCGGCCCTGGCGGACGTACTTGAGCGTGTCGGGCGGATTGTCGAGGAACTCATAATAGGCCTCGTCGAAGACCACGATGACGTGCGGCGGCACTTTATCCATGAAACGGTCGATGGCCTCCTGGCTCACCAGCGTGCCCGTCGGGTTGTTTGGATTGGCGATGAAGATTTCCTTTGTGCGCGGGGTGATGGCCGCAGCCATGGCATCCAGATCGTGGACATAACCCGGATCATCCACCTCGATGGTTTCGGCATCGAAGACCTTGGCCATCAGCTTATAAACGAGAAAGGCGTGCTTGGCGGTGATGATGTTGTCACCTGGCTTCAAAAAGGCGTGGCCGATGAACTCGATGATCTCGTTACTGCCGCAGCCAAGGATGATGTTGCCCAGCTCAAGTTCAAACTTTTCAGCCAAAGCATTGCGGAGCTTCCAGGAGGCGCCATCCGGATAAATGTGCACTTCCTTGACGGCCTCCTGCATGGCTTCGATGGCCTTGGGCGAGGGCCCCAGGGGATTCTCATTGGAGGCCATCTTGATGATGTCTTCCGGGCGTAGACCGCGCTCCCGCGCCACATCTTCGATCGGCTTTCCAGGTTCGTAGGCGACGAGGTCTTTGAGCTGCGGATTGGCGTAGTTCCAGATGGACATGGGGGTCGGGGTTGGGAGGGTAATCTCTTCGCCTGAGATAGGGCCTCTGGCAAGTCTGGGTCGCTCCCGGAAAGGCGAAACCCTGGAACCTGCGATCATAGCTTCCTTGACCTTTCCCCCCTCCGCCGTGACGCTGCGCCTATGCGCAACCCGGAACGGACCCACACCATGGCTGTCTTTTGTGACTTCGAGAATCTGGCCCTCGGGGTCCGGGATGCGAAGTATGACAAATTTGACATGGGCAAAGTGCTGGAGCGCCTGCTGGTGAAGGGCAGCATCGTTGTCAAAAAGGCCTACTGTGACTGGGAGCGTTACCGGGAATTCAAAAAGGCCATGCATGAGGCGGCCTTTGAACTCATCGAGATCCCGCATGTGCGCATGTCTGGCAAAAACAGCGCGGACATCCGCATGGTGGTGGATGCGCTGGACCTCTGCTACACCAAGGCCCACGTGGACACCTTTGTGGTCGTCAGCGGAGATTCAGATTTCTCTCCCCTGGTCAGCAAACTGCGTGAGAACAACAAGACCGTCATCGGGGTGGGAGTCAAAAACTCCACCAGCGACCTTTTCATCGGCAACTGCGACGAATTCATCTTTTACGATGACCTCGTCCGCGAGCAGCAAAAGCGCCGCAGCACCCGCCTGCCACGCGCACCACTGGCACCTGCCGCCAATGGCACGGAAGCCCGCCCCGAGGGCAAAACAGAGGCTAAACCCGAACCCCGCACCTCAGGCCGTAGCAGCAGTGCCGCCAAAACAGCGGCTGCAGCCACCAGCGCGCCCCCAGCAGAGCCTAAAAGCGCCCCGGCAGAGCCCAAAGCAGGGGGTGACCCCGAAAAAGCCATCGAAATGCTGATGGCCACGGTGGATGACCTGATCGGCGAACAAGGCGGCGACCAGGGAGTCTGGGGATGGAAGGTCAAAGAGACGCTGAAACGCCGTGCGCCGCAGTTTAGCGAGCGTTTTCATGGCTTCCGTTCGTTCAATGCGCTCCTGGAGGCCGCCGGCAAGCGTGGCTTGCTGGACCTGGTGTTCGATGACCGTTCTGGAGGTTACCGGGTACGCCCAGGGGCCGTGATTGAGGCTAGTGAAGTGGGTGGTTTGGGCGAGGAAGCCTAGGATTTCACCCGGAGAAAGAGGCCCAGGGCAGCCCGTGACAAGGGGCGGACGGCTTTCGGGCAGTCGCGCCAAGATTTTTCTCGCCTTTCAGGGCGCAGCTTTGTCTAATCGTAGCGTCGGCAGGTTTTTTCAGCCCGTCGGCGCATACATCATAATCCAAACCATAAACGCACTACTACCATGAAAAGAGCACTCCAACGAGGTTTCACCCTCATTGAACTCCTGGTGGTGATCACCATCATCGCGATCATCGCGAGTTTGGCGGTCCCCACATACAACCTCATCACCGTCAAAGCCAACCAGATGAAGGGATCCAGCAACTGCCGCCAAATCATCGGCCTGATGCTGACCTACGCCTCGGACAACAACGGTCTGTATCCGGACTCCGTCACGAACCCAACTACGGGCAGCGTGCCGCTGACCTCTAACGATGCTTTCCGCGCCCTGGTGCAGGAAGGTCTCGTCCAGGACGAAACGATCTTCGGCTGCCCCGGCAGCCGTTTCATGCCTGACAAAAACATCGGCATCGCGCCGACGTTTGACCAGGCCCTGATCGCCGGTGAAAACCATTGGGCCATGACCCAGGGCCAGTCGAACACCAGCTCGAGCATCATGCCGATCGTGTTCGAAAACCCAGCCGCTGCAGGCTGGCCTCCACAGTGGAACTGCGATGCCGCAGGCAAGCCCGTTCCAGGCCGTGCCTGGCAGGGTGGTACTATCATCATTGGCAAAAACGACGCCAGTGTTGAAACCGTGAAGCTCATGTCTGCACAGGGTGCATCTGTCGGTCCTCGCCTTCTGGGCAGCGGCTTTGACATGTTCACCATGGCCAGCCCTAACCAGCCCCAGCAGATCCTGAACATCGTGGTCTCCGGCACTGGCAGCTACACCGACCCGGGTGCAGGTGGTATTCCAGCCGCCCCAGCAGGCCTTCCTGGTGCTCCAGGTGGCCTGCCTCCAGCTCCTGGCCTTCCTGCCATGCCAGGTGCCCCTGGTGGCCTTCCGGCTGCTCCTGGCGGTCTGCCAGCACTTCCTGGTGCTCCTCAGCAATAATTGGCTGATCTGACCCGTTAGTTATCATCAACGCCGCCTGGTGCTCCCAGGCGGCGTTTTTTATTGCTGCACGGTCCCGTATTCCGCCTCTATGTTGGCCTCATGCTGTCTTCTCTGCTGCTCGAATGGAACTGGGGTACCGCTGCCCTGGTGGTCCTAACGCTCGCACTCAGCATCACGGCCCTGCTACATCTTCTCAGCCATCATCGGGACCACCGTTCCGCCGCATTCTGGGTGGCGCTGATTGTCCTCTCTCCACTTGTCGGGGCATGCCTTTACGGCCTTCTAGGCATCAATTTTGTCCGCCGCCGCGGGCAGCAGTACCGTGGCAGCATCGGCCCCGCTTACCGGGACCCACCGCCCACCTGCCCGCTGTTTGTGCATTCGGATCCCGTGCTGACGGAGCGTGACTGCTCCCTGGCCATGACGGTGGACCGCATTTCCAGGTTCAACTTTACCTCGGGCAATACGGTGGAGCCCCTGATCAACGGCGATGAGGCGATGCCCGCCATGCTCGCCGCCATTCGCGAGGCCAAGATCAGCATCGCCCTTTCCAGTTATATTTTCGAGGCCACCCAAATCGGGGCGGATTTCGTCGAGGCCCTCGCCGCCGCCCATAATCGTGGGGTAAAAGTCCGGGTGATGGTGGATGATGCTGGCACCCGCTATTCCTGGCCGCCCGTCACCCGAGAACTGGGCAAGAAGGGCGTGCCAGTGCGCCGGTTCATGCCCAATCGTTTCATCCTACGGCTGCTGACGATGAACCTGAGAAACCACAAGAAGATCCTCGTTGTGGACGGAAAGGTGGGCTTCACCGGCGGCATGAACATCCGTGAAGGCAACATGATCTCCCGCAATCCCGGCCACCCGGTGCGCGATCTGCACTTCCGTATCACTGGCCCCGTGGTGGGGCAGATGCAGCGTGTCTTTGCGGAAGACTGGCAGTTTTGCGCCGGTGAAGTCTTGAACGGCGAGACTTGGTTTCCTCAGGTGGCGGCCACGGGCGAAACCCACGCACTGGGCATCGTGGACGGTCCTGATGAGGACCTGGAGGTGATGCCGGTGGCCCTCTTTGCCGCGCTGAATGCTGCGCGCAACCGCGTGTGCCTGATGACCCCGTATTTCCTACCCACAGCCATCCTGATGGCGGCGCTGAAACTCTGCGCCACACGCCAGGTGGAGGTGACCATCATCACTCCCGCGAAAAACAACATCCCGGTCGTCGCCTGGGCTGCCCGCACCCTTTATCCCGAACTGCTGGAGGCAGGCTGCCGCATCTATGAATCGCCAGCACCTTTCGATCACTCCAAACTCCTGCTCATCGATGATGCTTGGAGCTGCATCGGATCCACCAACTGGGACCCGCGCAGCCTGAGGCTGAACTTTGAGTTCAATCTCGCCTGCCACTCCCCTGCCCTGGCCACCCGGTTGCACACCATTTTCGAAGCCAAGAAAGCCGAGTCCCGTGAAGTGACGGAAGCCAGCCTGCAAAACGCCCCCATGGCCATCCGGCTGCGCAACGGGTTCGCGCGGCTGTTCATCCCCGTACTCTGAACCAAGGACTTTCGGGGACTTGATCAGCGATAGACTTCGGCAAGTTCGCGGAGGAGTTTTTCGAGATCCGTGTAGTAGCGATCCTCGCCGAGTTTTTCGCGCTGCGTTTTCAGGGCTTCTAGGGCGCGTTCAAGGGTGTCGCGTTTTAATCGTTGGGCCTCGGTGAGCTTTTGTTCTTCTTCCGTTAAGACGAGGGCAATCTGGGCGGCGCGTGCCCCATCGGACTGGGGACTTTGTGCCTGCACCCCGACAAAGGCTTCGGCCCGCGTGCCTTGGCCGTCGGCGTTGTCTTCGAGGAGGGCGTGCTCGGTTGCCAGGCGGCCCTCTTTCTCGTAAAATTCGGCGGTCTGGTGGCTGGCGTGAAGGAAGGCTTCCAACAAGGAGACTTGCCGATCCTGATCCAGGTCTGCCTCGGGTAGGCCTGCGATGGCAGGGGCAAAGTGCTCGCCAAAACGGGTGTAGAAAACTTCGTCGGGCCCTTTGGTGGCGCTAATGAGGACGCGGTTTTTGCCGATGAGTGGGGGGAGGAATCCGGCGCTGGCGGAGGCGGTGTGGATGAGGATGAGTTCTTGCGTGAGGGGTTTGAGTTCCTCAGCCAACTGGCGGGCGCTGAGGTCGGGGCCCCGGAGATTGAACTTGGCTTCGCGACCGTCAAAGGTGCCGTGGCCGATGAGGACGAGCCAGAGCTGGCCAGTGGATTTGGTGCAGGCTTGCTGGAGGGCGGTGGTGAGCTGGGCGAGGTCGGACGGGGCGTCTTTCGCGGGGGTGTCCTGGCCGATGATTTGCAGCGTCAGCCCGGCTTTTTCGCAGGCCTGTTTCCAGGCGGTGACCTGGGCTTGGAAGAGTGGGGCGTATTCGTTGCTGCCGGGCGCACCGAGGGCCAGCAGCACCTGCACCTCCCGAGTGGGAAGCTGGGCGCTGAGAGCGGTGGCGAGGGTGAGCAGGAGGACGAGGAAGCGGGGCATGGGGCGGCAGGGGCAGTTTTCGGTTTTCAGTATTCGGTGTTCGGTGTTCGGTGAGTGGCGGACGGGGCTTGGGTTGGGGCGGACGGGTGCAGGCAGGAGTGCCCGCATCACTTTTGCATCCATTGTTAGGCGAGGCCATGGCGGCGGCGGAGATACCACTCTAGGGTGAGGAGGGCGAGGATGAGGAGGAAGAACCAGGGGGTGTGCCAGAGGGGGCTGCTGAGCGTTTCCTCCACAGGGACACGGATGTTTTTGAGCAGCTCGGGTAGCTGCGCAACATCGGCGAGGAGGAGGGCCTGGCCGCCGCTTTCTTTGGCCAGGTTTGTGAGCCATTCGGTGCCGGGTTTGAGGTGGGCAAATTCGGTAGTGAGGGGATCATGTGCCCAGCCGGTGGCGGGACTGCCTAACAATAAGGTAGGTGCGGCGGGTGTGCCTTCATTTTGTGCCTCTGCGGTGGGTGGGGCACGTACCTCCGCCACGGCGCGGTAGGGGCCGGGCTGGCGGGGATAAAAGTCCGCCTCGAAAAGGCCGGGCTCTTTCAGGCTAGGCTCCGCATAGAGGGTGGAAGTTTGGGCATCGGGCGTGGTGATGGCGATTTTGACGAGGGCGTCATCCAGAGGGATGAAGGCGCGGTCGCGCACGCGGACTTGCAGTTTGACGCGGTCGGCCTGCGGGGTGGCGGTGATCTGGAGGCGATCGGGCACGTCCACGACGAGGGAGCGCATCATCTGCCGCCAGGCGCGCTGGTGATCCTGGGCAGCGGCTTCATCGCGCAGGCCCCAGCGCCAGAGGTCGCCCACCATGAGGGCGCTGACGCGGCCTTCGCCAAAACGCTGGGCGGCGAGGGCGGGCAGGGCCTCCTGTTCATCGCTACTGACGGTGGCGAGGACGCTGGCGCCCGGCTTGATGGAGAAGGTCTGATTGACGGCCTGGAAGGCGGGCATTTGAGCCAGGCGTTTTTCATCCTCCTCTCGGTTAGGCCGCAGGCGGGTCCAGGGCTCCAGCCAGCCTTCGCGGGTGAGATTGAGCCGGGCGTTTTGGAGGGCGGGGGCCTGGCTGATCCGGTCGAGATACACGGGCAGCATGCGGCCGATGGGGGTGTGATCGTACCCGCCAGCCTGGTAACATTCCTGCCCGCCGAGCATGAGGAGAGCGCCGCCGCGTTCGCTGACGAAGCGCTCGATGAGGTTCATCTGCTCCTGGGTGAAGAAGGCGGCTTCGAGGTCATCAATGACGATGGCGCGGTATTCGCCAAAGAGGTCTTCGGGGGTTTTGGGGAAACCGTCGCTCAGTTCCTTGGCATCGCGAGTGCCCAGGCGGATGAGGACGGGCTGATCATACCGCTGGGCTTCGGCCTGCTGACCAAAGCCGCGAAACAGAGGGTTGCTGGTCTCGCCGGTGCGGCCCCGCCATTCAAATTTAGGCTCGCGCTTGGCGATGCGGATGAGGGAGGGCATCTGGATTTCATCATCGCCGAGGAGGGCGCGGCGCATGAATTTATACTCCCAGTTAGGCCGCCCGGAGACGTAGAGGATGCGGTAGGGGCCTGCGCCGCGATCCACGGAAAGGAGGCGTTCGTTGTTGGCGAGCGTGGCTTCTTTGGCGAGGGTCTTCCACTCGCCCTGAGGGAGCTTGGGCAAAAGATCGGCCTGGAGGACGAGGAGGCGGTAAAAGGACACGCCGGGCTTCACGGCGGGGACGCGCAGGCGGACGGTGTGCGCGGCGTCATCTTTGGTTAGGCGGAGTTTTTCGCTGACCACGGTTTTTCCGGCCTCATCGACGACGGCGACGGCAATTTCCTGACCGCTGAAGCCGTGCCCGGCGACCTGGGCGGTGAGGGTGATGGGGGTGTCCTCAAAGGAGGTCTGGGTGAGGCTGTGCTGGAGGAGGTGGAGATCTGGCTGTGGGGCGGCGCTACCAACCTGGACGGTGAAGATGGGGATGCGGGGCCCGGCGGGTAGGGGCGCAGTGGCGGGGGCATCGGTGGGGGAGCCATCGCTGAGGAGGACGATGGCGGCGACGCGGCTGCCGGGGCCGCCACTGCTCAGCGTGGTGAGGGCACGGTGCAGCTCTGACCGGGGGCCGGTGGAGTCCAGGCCTCGAAAGTCGGCCACGCTTTGCAGGCGGTCATCGGCCAGGAGGGTCTTGACGCGGAAGCTTTTTCCCAGTTCTTCGATCCAGGCGGGTGGGGTGGTTTGATCGGCATTTAAAGCGCTGCGGAGGTGGGCGGCGCGGGTGGGCTGGCCAGGCTGTTCGGCGATGCTGAGGGAGGCGCTGTTATCAGCGACGATGAGGACTTCGTTTTCACCGGTTTTGGGCTGGCGGCGGGTCGCGACAGGATCGGTGAGGCAAAGGGCGAGCAGGGCCCAGGCGGTGGCTTTGCAAGCAAAGGCGACCCAGCGGGAGGGGCCGCGCCAGGAGGTGCGGCGGTAGCCGAGGACGAGGAGGACCAGCGCGACGGCGAGGAGGCCGAGGGCGAGCGCGAGCCGCTCCGGGTGCTGGAGGGCGAGGTCAGTCATGAGCGACGGGAAAGGGGGCTTCGGTATGTCGCTGCCTGCGCCAGCAGGTGGTCTTAGAAAGTGGATAGGTCTGGGGCGAACGGAGGCGTGAAGGTTCAAGGAGTGACGGCGTCTCGCCGTCAGCTTGAGGCCAGGATGGCCTCACTCCTTGGGGGTCCAAAGGGCGAACGAGGGCAGTGGGGAAAAGGGTGCCATGCCCACGGCGTGACGCCGTCACTCCTTGAACCGTTTGGTCGGCGAGGTGGGATAACAAACGTGGCGTTGTCATGGATCGCAAAGTAATGGCTCGCGTAATGGCGGACGAGGGGTCAGTTGCCATGGCCGAGCTCCTGGTAGTAGCGTTTCACGAGGTCGCGGAAGGCGGGGGGGACGGGGTCGCGGTCCACGGGTACGGTGGGGTTGGCGGGGTCGCGTTTGGCGAGTTCTTCGGCCACGCGGTTGCGGAGTTCGACGAGAGGCTGGGTGATGCGCATGCCGAGGTGGTCGGACTGGGGTACGAGGTTGTTGCGCTCGTGGTCGATGCGGAGAGCGCGGGCGTTGTCGAGAACTTTGGCGGCTTCGTTGCGAAGCTGCGGCTGGGTGAGGAGTTCTTCGACGTTGCGGAGGCGATCAGTCCATTCTTGGTAACCGCTGCCGGTGAGGGGGCTGCGGTCGGTTTGCTCGGCGGTTTCGTCGAAGAAGAAAGCGCCGCCGCTGCGGTCGTTGCCGGTGGCCTGAGGGGAGCCGCTGCGGCGATCGTTGCCGGAGAGATTGCGGCCTGCGGAGGGGGTGGAGGCGTTGGCGTTGGCTAAACCGTTGCCACCCTTGTTGTTAGGGGGATTGCCTGGGCCGGTGGGTTGATTGGGGGCGTTGGGATTGGTGGGGGCGTTAGAGTTGGCGTTGCGGACAGGAGTGTCCGCGCTCCCCTCGGGCGTGGTGGCGAGACCTTGGCCGCCTTGACCTCCAGGTGGGTTTTGCGCGGTGGGATCTTGCGGGCCGTTGGCACCTTCGCCCGGTTTTTGACCTCTTTGACCTTGGGCCATTTGGGGGGCGGGGTTTCCGGGCGCGCCGTTGGGTTGTTCGCCTTTTTGGCCGCCAGCGGAATCTGGACTTTCACCGGGTTTGGGATTGTTTTCACCGGGGCCCTCGGCGGTGGCTTGGCCATCTTTTGAGTTAGGCTGGCCGGGTTGACCTTGCGGGTTTGGGGCGGTGGAGGTTTTTGGGTTGTTGGAGGCGGTAGAGCTTTCGTTGCGGACAGGCTGCGTAGCCGCGGAGCGAATGTCCGCGCTCCCCTCAGGGGCGTTCGCTGCGGTTTGGCGGCCTTGACCCGCTTGACCTTGCTGACCGTCTTGACCTTGCTGACCGTCTTGACCCTCTGCCTCCCCCTTCCCTTCCTCCTGCTGAATGCCTTCGATGAGTTTATCCAGCTCGCTACGGGCGAGGCGGAGGGATTCGGTTTCGCTGCCGAGGACGCTTTCGGCGGCTTTTTCGACGTTTTGCTGGAGCTGGGTGACGGTGGTGTTGGCTTGGCGTTCGGCGTCTTGGGCTTCGCTGCGGTTGCCGTAGCGGGATTGCAGCCGGGCTTCTTCGAGGTTTTCTTCCAGGCCCCCGGTCTGGGCGTCGCGCACGGCTTCGTAGAGGCGGCGGTGCAGCAGGGGGTTGTTGCCTTCGGCCTGCTCGCTGAGGCGGCGCATGTTTTCCAGCAGGTCTTTGACTTGGCTAGCTTGATCCTCGATCTGGCGGGCGATCTGGCTGCCATCGAGGACTTTTTCCAAAGCGGCGCTCGTGTCGCTGCCGGTCGTGGGGGTCTTTTGGTTTTCGAGGGCTTCGCTGATCTTTTTCTGGGCATCGGCCACGCTGCGGGCCTGCTGGCGCACCTGAGTCATTTCATCGGTGAAGCGTTTGGCGGTCTTTTGTTTGAAGTCCTCCTGCATGGCTTCGAGCTCGCGCTGGGCGCGGGTGGCAGCGTTGGCGGCTTCGGCCAGTTGCTGCTGCTTGAGTTTCTCCGCAGCCTCCATGACCTGCTCGCGCGTCTGCTCCAGTTGGTCTTTGGCCTCGGCGAGGTTGGCGGTGTTTTCGGAGGTGTCCATGCGCTCCTGGAGGTCGTCCACATCGCGGAGGAGTTGTTCTTGCTCGTCCTGTAGGCGTTTGAGTTGGTTGGCCAGTTCCTGTTTTTCTTCTTTGCTCTGGGCCTTCTCGAGTTGCTTTTGCAGCTCCTTCATTTTCTCAGCCAGGGCTTCTTGGCGGCGCGCCAGTTCCTTGAGGCGATTGAGGACTTGGAGGTTTTCTTGTTGTTCGGCGGTTTGTTCGGGAGTGGCTTTTTTCTCCTCCTCGTAGCGCTGTTCCTGCTGCTTGAGTTCCAGATTCATGATCTGGTTTTGCTTCGATTGTTCGGAGGCGCTGGCGCTCTGGCTGGGCTGGTTTTGGCGCATCACGCGGTGCTCGCGGCTCTGGGCGCGGTGCAGCCATTCGAGGGCGCTTTGTTCAAAAGTGAGGGCCTGATTCAGTGAGGCCCGTTTCTTTTCCTCAGCCGCCTGGGTAAGCGGGGCCTGGGCGTCCTTCATGCTTTTCCAGGCTTCGGTGAGGGTGTTGCGGATCTCCGGATCTTCGGCTTTTTCCATGAGCTCTTTGGTCTGCTCGAGAGCGAGATTTTGGGATTCCTGGACGACGCTGACATCGGGCGCGGCGGCCTCCATAGTGCGGCCTGCATTGGCATCGCGGATGAGTTTCCAGGTGGCGTTGACGATCTCTTTTTCCAGCTTCACCAGCTTGTCGAGGTCGGTCTCTTTTTTGGGTTCACCGGGCTCGGGCGGTGGGGCTTCGGCCTCGCGGAAAATGTCTTCAAAATGGCGGACATCGGCGAAAAACATGTCGCTCATGGCGCGGCGGACTTCGCCCTGGGGGCCTTTGTCTTCGGCCCAAAAGTGGTAACTCAGGAGCTGGCGTGGCTGCGCACTTTCATGCTCCAGGGCCAGCATCTCGCGCACGTCTTGTTTTTTCGCTGGGGCGGTGAGGCCGTGTTTAAAAACGACCTCCTTGCTCTGCCCAGCGAGGCTGAAGCTGACGCCGCTCTGGGTGACGCCGAGGTCATCCCACACCTTGGCCTCGACGGGGAGTTCCTGGATGGCGGAGACCTGGATGTCGCGCTTGGGGAAGACGACTTCGATTTTGGCGAGTTGATTCGCCTGCACCTTCACGCTGAGCCAGGGTGGGTTTTTATTGGCGCGCTCCTGCGCATCCACCAAGTGCAGGCGCCAGCGCTGGGTCTTTTCCGCCTTCATCGTGGCGGTGAGTTGGGTGGGATCGGTGGGGCTGGGTTTCAGGGGCAGGATGGTTTTGTCCTCGCCGAAGAGTTCGGCCTCTTTCACGGGGCCGCTGACCTGAAAGGCGAAGTCCAGGGTGCTGCCCTCCATGGCGGTGACTTTCAGGGTGTTCTTGATCTCCTTCACGGGCAGGCCGGTGTAGGCAGGTGGGGTGATCTTGACATCCGCCCGCACGAGCGCGGGATACACAAAGGTGGTTAGGCGATGCTGCTGGCTGCGACCGCCCTCGAACTCCACGTGATAATGCGCGTCCTGATCCACGCGGGCAATGAGGCCGCCGAAGACCTGGCCATCCACCGTGAGGCGCATGGGCAGGCGTTCGCGCACAGCGCCGTCCAGCTCGCTGACAACCAGGGTGGCCTCGGGCGGCACATCCTGGGCGAAGGTGGCCTCGACGATGACCCGGCTGCCGCGTTCGATCTCGACATCGCCCGGCGTGAGGGTGACAGAAAGCGTGAGCGCAGCGGCTGCTGCAGGCGTTTCTTTTTTGGCAAGCTCTTGGTTAGACTGGCGCTCCGCAATCCGGTCCCGATGCCAGAGGGTGGCGATGGTGAGCGTGAGGAAAAGGGCCAGGGTGCCCACGTAGTTCAGCCCCTGGACCCACCGCTGCTGGCGCTGGGTGATCACGGTGACCCAGTCCTGGCGTGCGCCCTGGTCCACCGCCTGTTCCAGCACGCGCTGGGTGAAGACATTGCGGCTTTCTCCGTCGGGGGTAGTGAGGTTTTCTGTGGCGGTGAGCAGCACGGCATTCAGCTCCGGAAAGCGGGACTCGACCAGCCGGGCGATGCTGCGGTGATCCCACTTTTTCCAGGGCTGCAGCCACAGGGACAGGAGGACAAAAAGGGTGGGCAGGGCCACCAAAAGGGCGAACCAGCCGAGGCTGCTGCGGGGCGTGAGATCCCCCGCGTGCAGCAGGGCGATGCCAGCGGCGCTGCCGAGGGTGACGATGGCGGCGTGGCGATGATTTTGGATGGCCCTCAGGTGTGCCTGCAATTCATCCAACTTGGCTTTGAGGATGTGGTCATTCATGGCCTGAAGGGGGTGGGGTGGACGTAGCTGCCAGCAGGTGGGGTTTGGGGCGAACGGGGCAGGAGAGAGCCGGGGCACCGTTTTTTTTAACAGGATTGACAGGATGACAGGATTAACAAGAGGTGTGTTTAGGGTCGAGCTTCGAGCGAGGCTGTAGGTGCCTGCACCAGCAGGTGGCCGTTGAAGATAGATGGGTTTGAGGCGTACGGAGGCGAGAGGGTTCAAGGTGTGACGGCGTCCCGCCGTCAGCTTGGGGAGGGTGCAAAGGGGGCGAACGGAGGAGACTTGAGGCGAACGGGTGCAGGCAGGAGTGCCCGCTTCACTTTGGGCGGACGGGGCAGCTTCATGTGGCGATGGGCTGGGGAGTGCGTTTTCTTCCGGCCAGCCAGGTCTCGGCGGCGAGGACGGCGAGAATGGCGGCGAGGAGCCAGAGCCACACGTGCTGGCGGCTTTCTTCTTCCTGGGTGGCGAGGCGTTCTTTTTCCTCTGGCTTCACGGGGGCGGTGGCGGCATCATCGGCGGTGGTGAGGGGCAGGCCCAGTTCGCGCAGCTTCGCAGGGTCCAGCGGGGTGATGCGGCTTTCCTCAGGCGGGAGGTTCACGGCGAGGAGTTGCGGGGGCTGGGTCTGCAAGGTGTAGAGGCCCACGCTTTCGGCGCGCAGGGGAGTCTCGGGCGTGGGTTTGAGCGTCTGCCCCTCCGGAGTGAGGATGGGGAGGCTGGGCAGGGCATCGCCCACCTGGAGAGAGGCGGCCTGCTCATGGCGGAATCCAGCCGCCTCCAGCCAACCATAGAGTAGCGGGACGAACTTGGTGGAGAGGGCCAGTTGGCTATCCGCCGGGTGCCAGCCGCTGGTGAGCCAGAGCAGCCTCCCCTGCCCCACGGCGGTGGTGAGCAGGGCGGGTGCGCCATTGTCAAAACGGGCGATGACGGGCACCTGGACCTGGGCGGGCCCGGTGAGGGTGAGGAGCCGATGTTTCCAAAAACGCAGCTTGGTGAAATCGCGCAGGCGGTCATCGGAAAAGGGGCGCAGCAGGGGCTGCGTGGCATCCACCTCCGCCAGCATGAGATAGTCGGCCGTGGGGCGGCCCGGGGCCACCTGCACGCTGCCTGCGGGCAAACCCGCCAGGGTGGTGAGATCGGCAGCCGAGGTGCCGTCCTCCACGACTTGCACGACCAACCCTCCCGCCTGGAGAAAGCTGCGCAGCGCAGCGAGCAGCGGTGGGGCGAGGGTGGGGATGGCGATGAAGACGATGTCGGTCCCCTCGGGCAAACTCGTGGCAGTGGCTGGCCTAACGGAAAGTTCAGGCAGGAGGGTGGCGGTTTTTTGCAACGCACGGCTGAGGTAAAAGAGGGGTGAGGCGGCCTGGTCGCGTGTGGTTTCTTCGCCAATGAAAAGGAGCTGCACGGGCCGGGGCTGGGGCGGGGCGATGAAGACGCGGTTGTCAAAGTCCCAGGCATCGCCACTCAGGCGCAGCACGCGTGCGCCCTCCCCGGCTGGGGGCACGGGCAACACACGGCTGGCCCCGGCAGGCAAGTAACCGCTGAGGGGCGCACCGCCGCCGGTTTCCCAAGCGAGGGTGTAGTCTGCCACCTGCGAATCCCGCGCGCTGCCGAGGCGGACGCGCTGGGTGGCGGTGGTGGCCAGGGGGCTGGTGGACGGCGCTGGGGAAGAGGGTGCTTCAGCCTCGGCGCGGGCGGCGGCGGCTTCATTGACAGCGGTGAGAGTGAGGGAGAAGTTATCCGCAGCGCGTGGCAGGGAAACTTGCTGGATTTTCACCCGGATGTTCTCCGGCCAGACGCGGCTGCGCAGGGCCTCAAGCTGGCTGCCTTCCTGAAAGTCCGTGATGAGGACGATGCTTTTGGTTAGGCCTGTGAGACCCGTTTCACGGCTGAACCAAGAGGCGGCCTGGGTGAGGGCGAGGCCGAGATCTGTCCCCGCCCAGCCGGGCTGGGTGGCCTGCAGACGCTGGCGGATGAGGGCGGCGCGACTACCTGCAGACTGGGCGTCTTCGGCGAGGGTCCAAAGGGGCGTGAGTTGATTATCCCAAACGGCCACGGCCACGCGGTCTGCCGGGGCGGTGGGCAGGGCCTTCAGCGTCTGCGCCACGGCCTGGGCCCAGAGATCACCCCGGCGCATGGAGGCGCTGCGGTCCAGCAGGAGGATGGTGGCCTGGTTTTGCCCGAGGGCAGTGGCGGCTTCACCCCGCCAGAGGGGCCGGGCGAACATGAAGGCGAGGAGGAGGAGGACGAGGCAGCGGAGGAGGAGCAGCAGCCAGTGCTCGAGACGGTGCTTGGAGACGGGCATGGGCGTCTGCGCGTCGAGAAACATGAGCGAGCTGAATTCCACCCGGTCCTGCGGCGGGCGCCGACGCAGGTGCATGAGGATGGGCCCCAAAACGGCGGCCGCCCCGAGCAGGTAAAGTGGAAAGAGCCAGATCATGGGGTGAAGGCCTCTAAAGGCCACTTAGACTTGGGCAAACGGGAGTCGAAAGAAAAAGGGTGCCGTGCTGACGGCGAGACGCCGTCACTCCTTGAACCGCTTGGTTTGCGGGGTGGAAGAGCGGATGAGGTCGTGGCTGCCAGAGCTCGCAGGTGCGGCTTAAAGGATCGGTCGGTCTGAGACGAACAAAGGTCGAGGGGTTCAAGGTGTGACGGCGTCCCGCCGTCAGCTTGGGGGAGGTGCAAGGGGGCGGACGAGGTCTCACGAACGGGGTTCCGCGAGGACGCAGAACCCGGCACGCGAGACGCGCGCGCTCCATGGCGGACGGGACGCGCTTCATCGCCGGGGCCCTCCTTTCTTGCGAGCGCGGGCGGAGAGGAAATCGAAGAGCACGCTTTCCAAAGGCTGGTCGCTGGGGGTCCAGTGGTATTCGATGCCCTGGCGCTCGCACAGGCGGCGGATGAGGTCGCGGTGGACGTTCAGGCGATTCAGGTAGGTCTCCCGCGCGGTGGCAGGGTCAATGAAGCGCTCGGTGCCCGTTTCAGCATCGCGAAAGTGCGCGGCCTTCGGGAAGGTGAAATCAATCTCTGCCCGATCCATGACGTGAAAGATCACCACGTCATGCCCCATCGCACCTAACAAACCGAGTTGTTTCTCCAGCCGATCCACCGGAGCCAGCAGGTCCGAGACGAGGCAGATGAGGCCACGTTTGCGCAGCAGGTCGGCCAGTTGTTTCACGCTGAGATCCAGCGCGGTGGCTCCGGCGGGGGCGGGTTTTTCCAGTTCCAGCATGAGGCGGCGCAGGTGGCCGGGGCGATTGCGCGCGGGCAGGTGCTCCTGCAAGCTGGGGCCAAAGGTGGTGACGCCCACGGCATCTCCCTGCTGCATGAGAAAGAGCGCCAAAGTCGCGGCCAGGGTGGCGGCGTAGTCGGCCTTGGTCAGGGGGCCGGAGCCGAACTGCATGGAGCGGCTGTGATCCACCACGAGCTGGCAGCGGAGGTTGGTTTCATCCTCAAATTTCTTGATGAACGTGCGGTCACTGCGGGCCAGGACTTTCCAGTCAATGGAGCGTGGATCATCCCCCTGCACGTATGCGCGGTACTCACTGAACTCCACGGAAAAGCCGTGGTAGGGGCTGCGGTGCATGCCTTTCCAAAGCCCCTCGACGATGACCTTCGCCCGCAATTCCAGGGAGCGGATGCGGGCCAGAGCAGCGGGATCGAGGTTGGTGGGCATAAGGGGAAAAAGTAGAAAAGAGGAAAATAGAAAGTGGAGGGGTGCTCGGTGGTGTTTCTGCTTTCTGCTTTTTCGTTTCAGCCTTCCCGTTGAAAGGCAAGTTCAAGGAAGTCTTCGAAGCTGGGGGCCAGGCGGATGGCTTCTTCGGCGGCCAGGCCCTCAAGGGGCAGCATGACGATGGCGGCGGGGCTGCTGCGGAAGTCAAAGGCCAGCAGTTCCTCCCGCCCATTGCTGCCGAAGGCCCAGAAACCGGGGGCCAGGAAGGGCACGCCGTATTCGGCATTCGCCACCGGCACATCTTCCGCACACCAGCAGACCAGCCAGCCGGGATCCAGCGAGATGGGGCCATCGCCCCCATTGCCCCGGCGCAGCCAGTCGAGGTAGGCTTCGGGCAAAGGAAAGGGTGTGGCAGCGGCCAGGGCACGCAGGTTTGCGGCGGTGGCCGGGGCCTCAGCGTCCCATTGCAGGTCGGTCGTTAGCGGATGAACTTTCACAAAGATGGTTAGGTGGATTTCAGCAAGGCCTAACATTCAGCACGGCCAAGGCTGCGCAGGGCCGCTTCACTTCACGGTTTCTAACAGCTTATCAATGACCTTGCACACGGTCACGCCTTCGGCCTCGGCCCGGTAGTTGATGAGCACGCGGTGGCGCAGCACCGGGTGGGCCATCGCGCGGATGTCCTCCAGCGTCACATGCGCGCGGCCCTGCAGGAGGGCGCGGGTCTTGCCGCCTAACACCAGGCATTGCGAGGCGCGTGTGCCTGCCCCCCAGCTCACCCATTCATTGATGAAGTCCGGCACGCCCGTGCGGCCAGGGCGGGTGGCGGCGGAAAGGCGAACGGCAAAACGGGCCACGTCCTCCGCGATGGGGACTTTTTTCACCAGCCGGTGGAAGGCCTGGAGCTGCGGCCCGTGGAAGATGCGCTGCACGGGCTCGCTCTTGCCACTGGTGGTGCGGGTGACCACGGCCACCTCCTCATCCTCACTGAGGTAATCAATGACGATGTTCAGCATGAAGCGGTCTAGCTGCGCCTCGGGCAGCGGGTAGGTGCCCTCCATTTCGATGGGGTTTTGCGTGGCCAGGACAAAGAAGGGCTGCGGCAGCGGCAGGGTATTCCCCGCCACGGTGACTTGGTGCTCCTGCATGGCCTCAAGGAGGGAGGCCTGGGTCTTTGGCGGAGTGCGGTTGATTTCATCGGCCAGGATCATGTTCGCAAACACCGGGCCGGCTTTAAAAACGAGCTGACGACCGCGCTCCGTATCCTCCAGGATCTCGGTGCCAGTGATGTCGGAGGGCATGAGATCCGGCGTGAACTGGATGCGGTGAAAGCTGAGGTCAAACACCTCCGCCACCGTCTTCACCAGCAGGGTCTTCGCCAAACCGGGCGCGCCCGTGATGAGACAGTGCCCGCCGGAAAGCAGGGCGATGAGCATTTCATCCAGCACCTGCGTCTGCCCCACGATGACCTTTCCCACCTCCGCCAGGATACGTTCCCGCGCCCCTGCCAGAAGGGTCACGGCCTCCTGGTCAGATAATTCAACAGCCGCAGTAGAGGAGTCGGGATGGTCTGACATAAGCACTGTCTATCAAACAGCCTCACCCATGCCAAGCTATCGTCCGCTTTGCTGGAATTTACATCCGGCTCAACAATGGGCACCCTCCAGGGCAGGCCCTTCATTGAGCTGAAGGCAGACCAGGGTGCTGGCCTTGATGTGGAAAGACACCCCACCTTCGATCAGTCTGGAATCAGGCTCGACAAATCCGGGCACCAGACTGGTGTCAAAAACCACGCTCCAAACCGTCTCCCCACTGCCTGGGAGAAGGAAATTTTGAGGCAGTTCCCCGCGGTTAAACAGCAGCAGCAGCGGGGGGGCACCATCCAGCAAGGCCCCGAAGAAGACGCGCTTGGGATCATGCCACTCTTCGTGGCAGAGCAGGCTGGCATCTCCCTCCAGCCAGGTCACATCCGCCAAGCCAGTGGCAGGATTCACCATCCCATCAAAATACTGAGTCCGTCGCAGGCTGGACAGCCGCTTTCTCAGGGCGATCATCTGCTTGGTGAAGTCCAGCATCTCTTCATCACAAAAGGCCCAGTCCATCCAGCTCAGGTCATTGTCCTGGCAGTAGGCATTGTTATTCCCTTTCTGGGTGCGCCCCCGCTCATCCCCGGCATTGAGGAAAGGCACCCCGATGGAGGTCATCAACGTTGCCAGCAGGCTGCGCCGGAGACGCGCCCGAAGCTTCAGCACAGCAGCGTCTTTGGTCGGCCCTTCCACCCCGCAGCTCACACTGTGATTGGCATTGTCACCATCGCGATTTTGCTCCCCGTTCGCTTCATTGTGCTTGCTCGCATAGCTCACGAGATCCAGCAGGGTAAAGCCGTCGTGGCTGGTCAGAAAATTAATGCTGCTGAGTGCCGGACGCTGATTCCAGCCGAAGACATCTTGGCTGCCGCACAGGCGCTTGGCAAATTCCGCCGTGGAGCCTTCATCCCCGGCCCAAAACTTCCGGACAGCATCGCGATACTTGCCATTCAGCTCACGCCATGGCTCTGGGAAACCACCCACCTGATAGCTGTCCATGCGGAAGATGTCCCACGGCTCCGCAATGAGCTTCACCTGCGAGAGCACAGGATCCTGCGCCACCGCAGCCAGGAACTGTCCGTTGGCGTCAAAGTTATCATGCTGATCCCGCGCCACCGTCACGGCCAGATCAAAACGGAACCCGTCCACGTGCATCTCTGTGACCCAGTAGCGGAGACTGTCCAGGATGAGACGAAGGGCGGGCGGGGTGGCCGAATCCACCGCATTGCCGCAGCCGGTAATGTTGATGTAGTTCGCCCCATGTTCATCAAAAGTGTGACGATAGAACATTCGGTCATCCAGCCCACGGAACATCAACGTCGGGCCGCGTTCGTCCCCTTCCGCCGTGTGGTTGTAAACTACGTCCAGGATGACTTCCAGCCCTGCCGCGTGAAGAGCACGCACCATCTCCTTGAACTCCCGCACCTGCTCCTGCGGATCTGGGCTGGATGCGTATTCGTTGTGGGGGGCAAAGAAGCCAATCGTGTTGTAGCCCCAGTAGTTCGTCAGGCCCTTTTCCAGCAAAAACTGATCATCCAGATGCTGGTGGACTGGTAGCAGTTGCAGGCTCGTGACGCCCAAATCCTTGAGGTAAGCGATCACGGCGGGATGCCCTAGCCCCGCATAGGTGCCCCGCAGCTTTTTCGGCACCTCCGGGTGCTTCTGGGTAAAGCCCTTGACGTGCAATTCATAAAGCACCGTCTCCTGCCAGGGCAGGCGCGGAGAACGATCCCCCTGCCAATCAAAGGCGGTGTCCACCACGGCCGATTTCAGGGCCTCGGGGCCATTGTCATGGGCTCCGGGGAAAACCGATGGCCCTTTATGGCCGAGCATGCTCGTGCATCCATCGGGCTGGCCGACAATGGCGAGGGCATACGGATCCAGTAGCAATTTGTTGGCGTTGAATCTCAGCGCCCGGTCTGGCATCCAGGGACCATGAGCCCGGTAGCCGTAAAGCTGCCCCGGCTTGATTCCCGGAACTTGGGCCGTCCACAAATCACACTCACCACGCCGCATTCTGACACGCGCGGTTTCCACGGAAGGATTGGCAGGGTCATACAGGCAGAGATCCACCACCGTCGCATGCCGAGAAAAGACACAGAAGGTCGCGCCCTCCGGCGAGAGGGTGACACCGGGACGGTTGGGCACAGGGATGGCCGGGTCAGAGGGCATGGTTCCAATGTCATGGAGCAAGGCGCGGGCCGCTGCATGAGGTATTTCAGGATTGTGCAAATTCCGCGCTGAAAGACAGGACTAAATATTCGCATCACCCATGCCTGCCGGATGGGTGCAAACAAGCTTCACAGAGGCACAGGCCGGCGCACCATCACGCGGCCAGCGGAGCATCAAACCAACGGCCGTGTTCCTTGATAAGGTCCACCAATCGTTCGACGGCCTCTTCTTCGGGGATGTTAAACTTCACCGCCGTTTTGCCAACGTAGAGGTTGATCTTCCCAGGGGCACCGCCCACGTAGCCAAAGTCCGCATCAGCCATCTCTCCGGGGCCGTTCACAATGCAGCCCATGACAGCGATGCGCACGCCTTTGAGATGCCCGGTGGAGGCACGGATTTTCTGCGTGGTGCTCTGCAGGTTGAACAGGGTGCGGCCGCAGCTCGGGCAGGCCACATAGTCCGTCTTGAAAATTCGCACGCCTGCCGCCTGCAGGATGTTGTAACTCAGGCGCAGGGACTGGCCGGGAGCTTCCTCCCCATTCACCAGAATGGCATCGCCGATGCCGTCGCAAAGCAAAGAACCGATGTTCGTTGCTGCCGTGAGAAGATTAGTGGTGAAATCGCCTTTCGGGTCAGCCGCAGCCTCGCCTAACAAAGTATCTTTCAGCAAGATGGAATGGCGCGCATCCAGCTTGGCTGCCAGCAGACGAAAGGCATGGATCGGGGCGAGATCCAACCCGTCCGCCACGGTCACCAGCAGCGGACCCACAGCGGCATTGAGGTCATGGAGGGCCGAGTCTTCACGAGGATCAATGGCGATGACACCGCTGTCTTCCAGCACCACTTCTGGCTTGAAGTCGCCCAGCTTGTCTAGCTTGTGAGAAACGGCATCCCATTTCCGGCGGGTGGTGAAGACGGCGACGGTAGCACCACCGCCGATGTCCACGCCCTGCACCAAGAGGCGGTCCGTCCCACGGCGGCTGTAAACAAAGGAATCGTAACTGACAGGCAGGCTGCTGCTGGTGCTGCCACAGTGGCCGGTGCGCACACCTTCGACGACGGATTTCACCAGAGCCTTTGCCACGGGAATCTCATGGATGGCATCCTCAGTCAGGGAGACGCGGATGGTATCGCCAATGCCATCGGACATGAGAGAGCCGATGCCGATGGCGCTCTTGATGCGGCCATCTTCACCATCGCCAGCTTCCGTCACACCGAGGTGGATGGGATAGTTCCAGTCGCTGCCCAGGTCATTGAGATGGGCCACCAGCAGGCGGTAGGCCTCGATCATGACCTTCGGATTGCTGGCCTTCATCGAGAACAGGAAATTGTGGAAATCGTGGGCGCGGGCAATGCGGGCAAATTCCAGGGCGCTCTCCACCATGCCATGCGGGGTGTCACCATGGCGGTTCATGATGCGGTCGCTAAGGCTGCCATGATTGGTGCCAATGCGCATGGCGCGGCCCAGCCGTTTGCACTCTTCCACCAGAGGGACGAACTGCGCCTCCATGTAGGCCACTTCCTCGGCATATTGTTCGTCCGTGTATTCCTTCACGGCGAATTTCTTTTTGTCAGCGTAGTTGCCCGGATTGACGCGCACTTTTTCCACCCATTTGACAGCCTCCATGGCGGCATCGGGCTTGAAATGAATGTCGGCCACCAAGGGCACATCGCACCCAGCCGCACGCAGGCCATCTCGAATGTGCTGAAGGTTTTCCGCAATGACACGGGTCTGCGCCGTGACACGCACGATCTCGCAGCCCACCGCCGCCAGTTCCAGGGCCTGCTGGATGCAGGCCTCCGCATCGCGCGTATCGCTTGTCAGCATGGACTGCACCCGGATCGGGTTGCCGCCGCCAATGCCTACATTTCCCACCGTGACCAGACGCGTTTCGCGGCGCTGATAATGATAGAGGTCGGGGCAGTAACGGAGCAGGCTGGTGGCAGTCATCGGAGGTGGGTGGACACCAAACTCCAAGCTGGCGTCTGTGCAAACGGGAACAAGGTCACTTAGCAGCCGGACGCTGGCCCTCTGGCAGCCATTTCAGCTCGATGGAGGGGGCCTTCTTTTTGCTCCCGCCGATGAAGATGTCGCCCAGATCCTTGAAGGTGACGAAGAAGATGAAACCGAACAGCATCAGGGCACAGGCGGTCTGCACCCACTCGATGGCCCGGGAGTGCAACGGCTTGCGACGCAGGCCTTCGGCGATGGCCATGGTGATGTGGCCACCGTCCAGCACCGGGAAAGGCAGCATGTTCATGATGGCGAGGTTGATGTTCAGAACCACGCTGAACCAGAGGATCTGCAGCAGGGCAGCCGGATCCTGAAGAAGGTTGTAGTACACGCGGCCAATGCCCACAGGACCGCTCATGTGCGCGGGGCTGATGTCCGAATTTCCAGAGACCAGTTTGCCGATCATGCTGAACATGCTGCGTGCAGCATCGGACACCTGCTCAGACACGGGAGGATAGGCCAGCTTGCGCTCGCCTGTGGCATGCCATTCGATGCCGACCATCGGGCGATTGTATTCCGGCGGCCGCTGATCTGGCACGCGGGGTGTCAGTGTCACAGGCAGTTCGCTGCTTGTCATGGTGGCCTTGTCCTTGCGGCGAACGATCACCTGCACGGGCTGCCCAGGCTTGGTTTCCAGGTATTCGGCAAACCAGATGCGGCTGAAAAGGGGCTGCCCGTCCACACTCAGCAGCTCATCATTCGGCTGTAGGCCTGCATCAGCGGCAGGACTGTTTGCCTGCACTTTGCCCACCATCGGCGTTTCCTTGCCCATGATGCCGACTTCGCGCAGGACAGGCCGCTCGAAAATGCTCATCCACCAGGAGCTGGGTTTCTTCTCAGGGTCCGGCCACTTGGCCGCCACGGCCACGGTTTTCACCCCTTCACCGGGGCGATCCACCTGGAACTGGATCTCGCTGCCTTCGCTGGCAATGACGCCCCAGCGCACGCTGTCCACAAAACCTTCAAACCGGCGGATGGGCTGGCCATCAATGGTCTGGATCACATCGCCCGGTTTCAGGCCCGCCGTAGCTGCCGGGCTGTCTTTGGCCACGTAGCCGATGGTGGTCGTCACAAAGGGTTCCGACTGGGGTTTACCCAACACGCTCACCAGCAGGGCGAAAAGACAGGCCAGGCCAAAGCTGAACAGAGGACCGGCAAAGGCGACGATGATCTTATCCATCGGCGTGATCGGCGGCAGAGGCTCTTCGGAGGAAGATTCCCCTTCGATAGCCCCCATCGGGGCCATCTGCGGCAGCTTCACAAAACCACCTGCTGGGATGCTTCCCAGGCCGTATTGTACGCCATTGATGGTCTTTTTCCACAGCGGCTTGCCAAACCAGATTTGAAAGGCCTCCACCTTCAGCCCACGCCAGCGGGCAGCGAGGAAATGCCCCCACTCGTGGACGAGAATCATGAGATTGAAGACCAGCAACACCTCAAAAATGAGGATGATGATGCGGAGCACTTCACCGACGGTGCCAAGAGAGGAAAGCCATTGCATAAGAACTGAATGCTATACGCGCCACAACGGCGCAGAGATGGAAAGCTAACATTCCCCACCACAAGGGCAATCAGCCAATGGTAAAATTCTGGAAATGTTCCCAGCGGCTTTTTTCACCGTCGCCGCGCCACCATGATACTGGTGGAGGAGGCCCGATAAAGGTATCCATACCCGAAATCCAGAGCCTGCACCCGGTGCTGCCCATTGCCGTAGGCCGCCATGAGATCCGGCTGTTGCTGGCTGAAAATATCCAGCGTGCCCTGGTAACGGCCATAAAGATCCACCGCCAGCCCCGCAGCCACCAGATCCCGATATGGCACCCCGGATGGATCCTGGACGATGCCCGGCGTGGAGCGCAGCAGGTATTGGCGGATGTTTGAAAAATCACTGTTGTGCATCAGGTAGGAGGCACTTTTCACCATCGCCGGCGGCGTCCCCTGCTTGGCTACGAAGGTCAGGAAAGGGCCTCCAGGCCGTGTGCTGCCATTGGAGAGGTCCTGACGGAAATAAAACAGCCGCTTCAGCCCTCCCATGCCATTTCGAAACCGAATCATCAGCCCGGGGGCCGAACCACTGGTCACAGCCGCCAAAACAGGAGTGCCGGAAGCATCCAACTGCACCACATCCACACTTTCCACCTGGGCACCGGACCGGGCGAGAAACACCAGCAAGATAGGCAGCGTGCCCCGCAGACGGGTGGACTGGAAGTCACTGCGCATGTCTGTGGTGACAAAATAACCCGCGTTGACGATGCCATCCAGGCTCTGCCGCAGTCCATTCAGGCCGATGGCCACTTCCCCGGCCGTCAGGCTGCGAAAATCAGGCAGCGGCTCCGCTGATTCCAGCCCGCATAGAATGTAAGTCTCCGCCGAGGGGAAAAGGTCCTGGGCATAGAGAAAGTCAGGCCCGCTGAAGGGGTAAAACACGCTGCGATATCTTTGCAGGTCCGAGATTTCCCGCCCGGCCCAGGCACGGATCTTCTGCCCCCGGCCCTCATCATACCGCCGCCACAGGGCATCCATCTGCTTTTGATGATAAGGCCAGGAATATCCATCGCGGGATCCGCCGCCCGAAGTTTCCATGCCAGCGAGCATCCGGGCCACTTGGTTGATCTCCGAGGCCCGCATGGGCACATTGAGGGCGCTACCACCGGAGTAAAGTTCTGCACCATTGGCTGCCTGCGCCCGCCTCACCGTCACACCGACCCCGTCTTCCGGAAGCTGGCAACCCGCCAGTAGCAGGCTCATGCAGACCAGAGACACGAACGGATGTTTCAGAAAAGCAGGTGGCATACGTCCGTAAATGTAACAAGAGGCATGCCTTCTCAAAGCTGGTATTTTTCCTACCCACCGCGTTTATTTCGAGTCGCTTTAAAAGCTATGAAAATTCAATGAAACCTTTTTAGCTCCATTGACCATCAGCTTGGTCCATCCATCGAATCAGCCTTCTTCAAACACAGGCCTTTTCCAGATGGGCACACGCGTTTTGATTTCCTTCAGATACCAGCGGCATAGATCAAAAGCCTCCGCGCTGTGCTTGGTGCGCACCCAAATGAGGATGGAAGGCGCAGCAGCAGCCACAAAACCCAGACGATGCTGGATGAACACCTCATGCGGCCCATGCTCCGCCCGTCCCTGCTCGATCAATTCGCCAAGCATCCGTTCCGCCATGGGCAGATAAGCCGTGTAGTCGATGCCCGCAATGTGGCGGTCTGACTCCAGATCCCGCACCACGCCCAAAAAACGCACCTCGGCACCCAGTCCCGGACCAAAGGGGCAGGTCGTATCGGGGATGGGATCGGCAGACAGGAGGAACGGAGGCATGGCTGGTTGATGAAAGAGAAACTTCTGTAACCGCAGAAGTGTGAAAATCCATCCTGGGCTGGAAAAGACCGCGCGGCTGCCCATCTGTCCTCCCATGGATCCCGTGGGCAACCTCTATCATGACTTGGGCGAAGAGCGCCTGCGCAATCTCGTCACCGCTTTTTATCGCCGGGTGCGTGTGGACGACCTTATCGGCCCCATGTACCCGCCAGATGACTGGGATGCAGCTGAAAAGCGGCTGGCAGACTTCCTCATCTACCGTTTGGGTGGCCCTCAGACTTATTTGGAAGAGCGGGGCCACCCCCGTCTGCGAGGCCGCCACATGCCCTTCTCCATAGGCCTGGCCGAACGTGACCGCTGGCTTGACCTCATGGGTGCCTCCATGCGCGAAGTGGAAATCCCCCTGGACCATGTGCCTGTGCTGGGGGCTTTCTTTGCCCAAATCGCCGATTTCATGCGCAACCGCCCTGAGGGAGCGTAGGCCAGAAAGCGTCTTTCGTTTTTAAAACGGTCCTACTGAACAACCAAACACCATGTCCCTCCCCCCTGTCCTGCTCCTCGCCCCGCTGCCCGATTTCCTCCTGGGACCGCTGCGGGAGGTGGCTGCCTGCCATGATTACTTCCATGCACCGGACAAGACGGCCCTGCTGGCCCACATGGGGAAAGACATTCGTGGCATCGCCATGGCTGGAGGCAGTGTGGCCCCGGTGGAACTTCTGGAGCAACTGCCCAATCTGGAAATCCTCAGCGTCTTTGGTGTGGGCTATGATGGCGTTCCGCTGCCCTACTGCCAGCAGCGTGGCCTGCAGGTGACCAACACCCCCGATGTACTGACCGATGACGTGGCCGACACGGCGGTGGCCCTGGTGCTGATGACGAGCCGCCGACTGGGTGAGGCGGAGCGCTTTGCCCGTGCCGGACATTGGACCAGAGGCCCCTTCCCCCTGGCCTATGCCTTGCGCGGCAAAACCGCTGGCATCATTGGACTCGGCAGGATTGGCAAAGCCATCGCCCATCGTCTGAGTGCCCATGGGATGGAGATCGCCTATCACGGGCGAAAACCACAGGCGGTGGACTACCGTTACTGCGACAGCCTCTCCACCCTGGCAAAAACCAGCGACTTCCTCATCGTTGCCTGCCCCGGTGGGACGGAAACCCGGCACCTCATCAATGCCGAAGTACTCGCCGCACTGGGCCCCAGCGGTACCCTCATCAACATTGCACGTGGCAGCGTCGTGGATGAGGCCTCCCTGATTGAGGCCCTGGATTCAGGCTCTCTACGCAGCGCCGGGCTGGATGTCTTCGAACACGAACCCAACATCCCGGAAGCCCTGCTTCGGCATGAGCGTGCCGTCCTTCTCCCGCATCTCGGCAGCGGCACCCATGAAACCCGCGTGGCCATGGCCCGCCTCTGTGTGGGTAATCTGGCGGCCCATTTCGCAGGCCAGCCGCTTTTGACAGCTGTGATCTAAAGATTTCATGCATCGTGAGGTTTCCCTCACTGTCATTTGAACTCCCCGGTTGTCAGATCCTCACCGGGGCTGCACCCTGCGCACATGAAACTTTTCCTCGCCTCCCTGCTCGCCGCCATCGTCTCTTTTGCCTGGGGCTATGCGTCCTGGATGCTCCTGGGCTGGCACGAAAAAGGTATGCATGACTTTCGGGACGAGGCGGCTGTGGCGGAAGTGCTGAAAGCCAATGCCACGCATGGCACGGGCATCTACGTGCTCCCCTTTCCCCGCAAAGCGGTCTCCTATGCGGATCCGGCTGAACAAAAGAAACTGGATGCCACCCATCTCAAGGCCAAGACTGACGGACCTTACCTCTACGCCATCCTCCGCCCAGGCCGCCACGATTGGAACATGACCTCCAGCCTGGGCTGGAGCTTTGGCCGCTCCTTCCTCGCCGCGCTGATCCTCGGTGCGCTCCTGCATCAGACAGTCTTGTCATTCCCAGGTCGCCTCGCCTTTTGTGCTGCCGCAGGGCTCTTCGCCGGGGCGGTCTGCATTTTGCCCCAGATGGTCTGGTTTGAGCTTCCCCAGAGGGAGGTCATCGTCGGCATGGCCGACTACATCATCGAATGGACTCTTGCCGGGATCGTCCTTGCCCTGTTCTTAAGCAAGGAACCCACCGACCGCGACTTGCGCTGACTTTTCCCCTTTTACCGTCGCTTGCATCCGAGCGGCTTGCCCTTATCCTCGCGCCCCCAAATAAGAAACGTATGAACCAGCTCGACCAGCTCAAGCAGCACACCATCGTCGTCGCCGACACGGGTGACTTCGAGGCCATGAAGGCCTACAAGCCCCAGGACGCCACCACCAATCCGTCCCTCATCCTCCAGGCTTCCCAGAAAGCCGAGTACAAGTCCCTCGTGGACCAGGCCATCGCCGAATATAAAGGCAGCTCCCTCACTGGCAGCGCCAAGGTTGAAGCCATCATGGACCGCATCCTGATCCTTTTCGGTGTGGAGATCCTGAAGATCGTTCCAGGCCGTGTTTCCACCGAAGTGGACGCCCGTCTGTCCTTCGACACCCAGGGCAACGTGGACAAGGCCCGCCAGCTCATTAGCATGTATGAGAAGGAAGGTATCGCCCGTGAGCGCGTGTTGATCAAAATCGCCTCCACCTGGGAAGGCATCAAGGCCGCCGAGATCCTTCAGAAAGAAGGCATCAACTGCAACCTGACCCTTCTGTTCAGCCTCGCCCAGGCCGTCGCCTGCGCTGAAGGCGGCATCAAGCTCATCTCCCCTTTCGTCGGCCGCATCCTCGACTGGCACAAGAAAAGCACCGGCAAAGACTACGCCCCAGCAGAAGATCCTGGCGTGGAGTCCGTGACCCAGATCTACAACTACTACAAGCATTTCGGCCACAAGACCGAAGTCATGGGTGCCAGCTTCCGCAACAAAGGTGAAATCACCGAGCTCGCCGGTTGTGACCTCCTCACCATCAGCCCCGGCCTCCTGGGCGAGTTGCAGGCTTCCGAAGAACCCCTCACCGCCAAGCTCAACGTCGAGAACGCCAAATCCCTCAAGATCGAGCGCATCGGCAGCGACGAGAAGACCTTCCGCTGGCTCTTCAACGAAGACGCGATGGCCACCGAGAAGACCGCCGAAGGCATCCGCAACTTCGGCAAGGACATCGTCAAGCTCGAGAAGCTGATCGAAGCCGGTCTGTAAGACTCAAAAAGTAAAACCGGCCATGCGCCTGTTTTGTTCAAAGCGCGATTCCGCCAGGGATCGCGCTTTGTTGTTTCCATGAAAGGTTTCCGGCCCGCTGGCAGGGCAACCAGTCACTTTACGCGCATGGAACGTGCCCAGAAGAACCAGCTCGCGAGATCAAGTGCCACCAGGGTTGCGGTCAGAACGATAAATACGGCATCTCCCGTCCGGACTGCGAATCCGAAAAGCGTGAGATACACAATGGCCGCCCCAATGCGGAAAAGACAATAAGCAGGACCAGACTTTTTCATTTGGGATGACACTGACGTAAACCTCACTCCTGCTTATCTGCGCAAGACGAACTCCTTCGCATTGACCAAGGACCAGGCGATGTCCTCCAGGGCTGCACGCCTGTCTTTGGCAGAGACGATGAGAGACTCCATGATTTTGGCCTCGTCCGCACTCGGGGCACGACTCAGCAGGGCCCAGTAGAGATCCCGTACGACCGGGGCAGGGTCATCGTTTTTGGCGAGCGATTGTAGCCGGTTGTATTTGTCGCTGATCAGCCTGCCGACAATGGGGCCACTGATAAACTGAAAAATCTGGCCGAGATTGGTATCCCCGGCGCGCTCACACTCACAGCTCAGTTCGCGCTTGGGACGGCCAAATTGGACCAGGAAGGCCTCGGGCGACATTGGGTCGGGGCTGCCTCTTCCCCCCTTTGGCCCGGCCATCTGCCCAGCGCGTTTTCCAGTTTTGTCCAAGGAGGACCGCACACGCAATGCGAGGTGCAGTGAATCAAAGAGCTGTTCCGCACTGAGGCGTCGCGGCAGATTGTGGGAGTAATTGATCTCATCGGCCGCGTTTGTCTCGTTAGGCTGGCTATCGAGCTGGTAGGTGCGGCTCAGCATAAGGGTGCGGATGATGTGGCGCAGGTCAAAACCGCTCTTCACAAAATCCTGAGACAGGTCTTCGAGGAGCTGTGGATGGCTGGCCGGATTGGTAAGGCGAAAGTCATCCACCGGATCCACCAGACCACGGCCCATGAGATGATACCAGATGCGGTTGACCTGAGACTTGGCAAAGAGTGGATTCTTGGGCCCGGTGAGCCAGACGGAGGCGGCCTGCAGTTCATCTTCCTTGTCAGCCAGCTTCGGCATGTCGGCCCCGAGGAAGCGAGGTTTGGCCTTTTCTCCGGTGCGTGGGTTGTCCACGCTCAGCTTCGGATTCAGAAAGACGATCTGCTCGCCGTTGAATTCATGCTTGTCGTTTGTGTCACGCCTTTTGTTATCCCCGATGAGCTTGTAATCCACCTGGCCGAAAACGGCGGACCAGTTGTAATAATCGTCCTGGGTCCAGCGGTCGAAGGGGTGGTTGTGGCACTCCGCACACTGGAGGCGAGTGCCCAGAAAGACCTGGGCGGCTGCCACGGCGCGTTCGGAGGGGGTGCGATTGGCACGGTAGAAGTTCGAGGCGGCCTGCTGATAAGTGCTGCCACGGGAGGCCACCAGCTCGCGCACCATGACGTCCACCGGGCGATTTTGCGCGATATTATCCCGGATCCAGCCATGAAAGGCTTTCAATCCCGTGTCATCCAGGGTGCGGCCTTCGGCCTTCAGCACATCGGCCCACTTGAGGGCCCAGAAGTCGGCAAACTCCTGCCGAGCGAGAAGCTTGTCCACCAGTCGCGCCCGCTTGTCCGGACGTTTGTCGGTGGCAAAGGCGCGCGCTTCTTCGGCCGTAGGCACCATGCCCAGAAGGTCCAGGTAAGCGCGGCGAGCAAAGACATCGTCGCTGCACACGCTGCTGGGATTGATGCGCAGGGTCTTCAGCTTGGTGAAGATGTGCCCATCTACATAATTCTCCCGGCGCGGCTGGGCCCAGACGAAACCGGGGCTGGCCCGCAGAAAGGTGAGACGCACAGGCACACTCTGGTCCAAAAACCGCACAAGCACCGTGGGCTCACCAAATTCCAGCCGCTTCACCAGCCCGCCGTGGCCGACTTCCACCAGTCCGTTTTGCAAAGGCTCATAGACGGCCTGGGAAGTGACATCCCGCTGGCTGCCATCAGAAAAAGTGGCCTTGGCTGTGAGTTGGACCTGGCCCTGATTTTCCTCGAGAATGAGTGTTAGGGGACTGACCTCCAGTTTTTTGACCCGCAGATCGTCAGTGCCTGTTCCGGGCATGCCGCCGGCAATCCAGTCCCGGAGTATCCGATATTCCCAGCCCTTGGCATCCAGCCGTTTGCCGCCCTCATGAGCCAGCTTGTTGGTGCCCTTGGACAGCAGCAGGCTTTCATCCGGGGAAAAAGCATTCACCCGCCGACCGGAGACGTCGCGCGTCAGGGCCGCATAGTCATAGTCAATGTCCTGCCCGCGTAGCGACAGCTTGAAGCCGCCTTTGCCCGTAGCATTTCCATGGCAGGTGCCCAGATTGCAGCCTGCCTTGGAAAGGGCGGGCATCACCTCATTGCGAAAAGAGGGTACCGTCTCCCCATGGGCCATCTGCGATCCTAGCCACAGCAGGGAAAGCCAACGCAGGGGAGAAGAAAAGGCGGTCATGAACATGGAACAAACGCCCATTCTGCGCCTGTTTTTACGGAAGATGATCCAACCCAGCCTCCAAGCCGGTTTTCCAAAACAGGCCTGAATCCTAGCAGAACTAGCTCTCAGCCTTGTTCGTGCTCTCGATCACCGCCCAGGCGTTGTGATTGTGGATCGACTCGAAGTTTTCTGCCTCGACCCGGAACCACTTGATCTTTTTATGGGCTGACGCCTTCTGGGCCACGCTGCGCACCAGGTCCTCGACAAACACCGGATTGTCATAGGCCGCTTCGGTCACATACTTCTCATCAGGGCGCTTCAGCACACTGTAAAGCTGGCTGCTGGCGCTGGCTTCCACGAGTTCGATGAGATCCTCAATCCAGATCGGCTGACGAAAGCGGACCGACAGGGTCACAACCCCTCGCTGATTGTGCGCACCGCGTTCGCTGATGGCTTTGGAGCAGGGGCAAAGCGTGGTCACAGGCACCTCGACGGTGACGACATAGTCAATTTCTTCCCCTTCGGCATTGACCTCAAAGATCACACCGTAGTCCAGCAGGCCTTCGGCCTTGGTGATCGGCGCACGCTTGGCACGGAAATAGGGGAAGCGCATTTCCACGTGAGCCTTGCGGGCGTTCAGACGGGCCAACAACTCCTTGGGCATGGCGGCGATGCTGGCGACGGTGAGTTCACGGCCGTGCGCGTGGAGGATCTCCACAAACCGGCTCATGTGAGTGCCCTTGTATTGGTGGGGGAGATCCACCGCCATCGTCACTGTGGCGACCGTGTGCTGCTGGGACTGGTCGCGATCACGAATGCGCAGGGGGAAACGCAGATTTTTGACGCCGACGCGGTCAATCGCGATCTTGCGGTCGTCCCGCTCGTTTTGGGTGTCTTTGAGATTGGCCATCGGAGAGAATAAACGAAACAAAATTTCCCACTGCCGCAGCTAGCAGCAGTGGGAAAAAATTAATAGCACCGCTAGGCTACTGCTCAGGGCAGAAGGTTCACTGCGCGGGCACGCTTGACTTCGCGGGTCACTTTGCGGTGCAGCCAAGCAGGCAGACCGGTGGTGCGGCGAGGAATCAGCTTGCCAGTCTCCGTGAGGAAACGGGAAAGAAGCTCAGGATTGGTGTAGATCAGCTTCTCAACCGGGATGTCCATCCGACGGCGGGGCATCCGGCGGTTGTTCTTGCGGAGGGAGATGAGGCGTTCAGTAGTCTTGGGTTGCATGACGGTAACGGCAGCGGATTAGCGGATCTCGCGGTGCAGGGTGCGGCGCTTGAGGAAGTGATTAAACTTCACTTTCTCAAGACGGCCGGGTGTGCGCGGACTCTTTTTATTGCGAGTGGTGACGTAGCGGGAGGTGGGTTTTCCCTCCGCCTTAGCTTCCGTGCATTCCAGGATGATGATTTCGCGTGCCATAAAATTGGGGGCAGGAGACTAGACTACTCTTTGCTGAAGTCAAGCGACTCGTTGCTATTGCTGTTAGAAGTGGTGCTGCTCTCCTCTTCGTCGCGGTCGTCATCGGCGTCATCGCCGGACTCGTCGAGGCCAAACAGGGAGCGTACTGGACGATTCCAGCGGCCGCTGCGCTGCTCGCGCTCCAGGCGCTCCTGGCAGACTACGGTGAAGCGGGTGAAGGGGAGGGCCTCCAGGCGTTCCTCAGAGATCGTGTCGCCGGACATTTCGCAGATGCCGTACATGCCGGCATCAATGCGCTTGAGGGCTTCATTGATTTCGTAGATGGCGTCCTGCTCCTTGGCCAGAAGGCTGAGGGCGAAGTCGCGGTCATAGGCATCGCTGCCTGCATCGGCCTGGTGCATGCCAAAGGCGGAGGAGTCGCCACCTTCACCACCACGGAGGCTTTCGGCGGTCACGCCTTCAGCGGAACTCAGATACGCATCGCGCAGTTCCACCAGACGCTGGCGCATGCGCTTCAGGAAAGCGGCAGGCAGCACCGGCTTTTTCGGCGGTGTGTCCATGGTGATGCCTTCATCTTCAGCGCGGCCCATGCGGCGGACGTTGGTGATTTTTGGCGCAGGGGCTGGAGCTTTGGCTTTCGCCGGGGCAGCCTTTTCCACCTTGGCGGCAGGAGCGGCTTTCGGAGCCGGAGCGGCTTTTTCAGCGACTTTTTTCGCCGCAGGGGCCGCCTTCACCACTTCAGCCTTGGCCGGAGCAGCTTTTGCAGGCGCTGCTTTTTTCGCGGCAGGGGCTTCCTTTTTCGCAGGCGCTGCTTTGGTGGCGGCTGCTTTTGGGGCGGGAGCAGGTTTCTCCGCAGCTTTTTTGGCAGCGGGCTTCGTGGCAGTTTTGGCGGGGGCTTTCTTCACAGGGGGAGATTTCTGGGGCGCGGGTTTCGCGGCCTTGTTCACGGGCTTAGCCGGGGGTTGGAGTGCGGGCTTGGCGACCTTGACCGGCGTTTTAACGGCAGGTTTGGCAGGGGCTTTCTTCGCAGTTTTGGCCGGAGCTTTGGGCGCTGGCTTCTTTTTCGCAGGCATGGCTCGTGAGGTTAGGCGTTGGTTCGCAGGAATTCCGCCGACCTGGATGGCCAGCGGAAAAGAGGCGCGGATAGTGATGTGCTTTACCAAAAATGGCAACCGGAATTCCCTCGCAGAATTTGCACCCTGCCCGCAAGAAGCACCAGGAATCAGCGTGCAGCCGTGATCTCCCGGTGCAGCCAGGCACGTGCGTAGGCCCAATCACGCTTGGCCGTAGGCTCAGAAACCCCCAGCACTTCTGCAGCTTCGGCAAAGGTCAGCCCGACAAAATAATGCAGCTTTACCAGCTCTGCCTTCCGCGAATCTTCGGCGGCCAGCCGGTCCAGCGCCTCATGCACGGCCAGCAATTCGTCATCCTGGACGGCAGGCGCGGCTATTTGCAGGCCGTCCTCCAGCTCCACGTGCTCCTGCCCGGACCCATGACGCACGGTCTTGCGCTTGCGGGCACGGTCAATGAGGATGCGACGCATGGCCTCGGCCGCCGCCCCGAAAAAATGCGCGCGGTTTTGGAAACTGGCATCGCCCAGGCGCAGCCAGGCCTCATGCACCAGCGCGGTGGCTTGCAGCGTCTGGCCCGGAAGCTCACGCGCCATCTTGGCCGCAGCCACCCGCCGCAGTTCGGCATACACTTCAGCCAAAAGTTGGTTAGGCGCAGCAGCATCACCCTGCTGGCAGGACTGGAGGAGGAGCGTGATCTGGTTCATGACGTCTGAATTCAAATCCCGACTTTGGCGCAGGCCAGGCTCAATGCCAGCAGTCCTATACCCAAAAGCACAGCCAGAGTCCGGCGCTGCTCCAGAGCGCCCAGCAGGCTTTTCACCGCGAGGGCCAGACCGGGCAGGCCGCAGAATATCCAGGCCGCCATGGAGAAGGGGTGCACCAGCAGCACAATGAGCAGGCGCATCTGCACACTGCCGCCAGGCTTGGCCTCCATCGCCTGCGCCGCCATCCAGCCACCCAGGGTGGCCACGGTGAGCAGCAGCAGGCTGGCAAGCAGGTCCCGCGAAAGCGAGGAAGGGAATGGGCGAGTAGAAAGTTTCATCCCCCTCCCATGCGCAGTTACCTGCGGCGCCGGATCATGCCCGAATCTTTTTTATCACCCGACTCCTGCCAGCTTGCGAGCATACGCCAACGTATCAATCTCTTCAGGCACCTTGTCCGTGCGGATGGCCTTGATGCGTGGAAAGCGCAGCGACAGTCCGCTGTCATGCCGGTCACTCGCCTGGATCGAGTCAAAGGCGATTTCCAAAACGGTGTCCGGCACCACCGTGCGCACCCGTCCTTTCTGCGCCAGAGTCGTCGCCGTAAAATGCTCCGTCAGCGTCTCAATCTCGGCATCTGTTAGACCTGAGTAAGCCTTGCCTATGACACGCAGCGCACCGTGCTCGTCCCGCACCGCAAAGGTGTAGTCACTGAGCACATGGCTGCGTTTGCCACTCCCCTGCTCCGCCTTCACCACCACCACATCCAGGGTGGCAAAGGCCTTCTTCAGCTTCAGCCAGGCCTTGCCCCGCCGCCCCGGCGTGTAGGCACTCGCGGGGTCCTTCGCGATCAGCCCTTCATTGTTCCGCCGCCGCGCTGCCAGGAAAGCCGCCTCAATCTCCTCTGCCGAGGTCACCCGCAGCACGTCGATCAAAGCCATCCCCGCAGGCAAGGCGATGCCCTCCAGCGCCACCCGCCGTTGCGCCAAAGGCAGCTCCAGGAGCGACCGCCCATCCTGCCACAGAAGGTCAAACACGACATAGCGGACGCTGATGTCGCTGGGTAAAAACAAGTCCGCCTGATCCCGACGGCCTAACCGTTTTTGCAAATCAAAGAACGACAGCTTCTTGTCCTCCGCATACGCAATGATCTCCCCATCCAAAATCACCTCCGCACGGATTTCGCCTGCCGCGCGGGTGACCTCCGGGAACTGTGCGCTGATCGGCTTCAAATCTCGCGTGTAGATTTCCACCCGATCGCCCATGCGATGCAACTGCGCGCGGATGCCATCATACTTGTCCTCCAGCCAGACGGCATGGCCAGACAGTGACCCAGCCTCTTCACCCGCCAGCCGCTGCCAGATATCGGCAGCCGTTTCCTCCGGTGAGGCCAGCATCACCTTCAGGGGCACCAGTGGGCGTGGTGCCGCCTCCTGCAGACGCCCTGCCCGCGCCAGCACGGCCGCGTGGCCGATGTCGCCGCCCAACATCGCCGCCTCACGCACCGCCTCGGCAGGCTGGTGAAAAGCCTCTGCCACAGCTTCCTCAATCAACCCCTCTTTCGACCCCATTCGCAGTTCCCCCGTCATCAGGCGCACCAGCCAGGATCCTGTGTGGGGACTCAACCCCGCCAACGTCTCCCGCAGCAGCTTTGTCTTCGGCACCGGCCCCCGGGCCTCCCTGAGACGGCGAAAGAGGGCATCCGTTTGTATCAGGTCCATGGCCAAAGATTCAGCCATGCCTGCTGCCAGCACACGCCCCAGCACCAGGTAGGCCGTGCGCCCCGCATCCGCCTGGCTGCGCGAGATGGCCCGATACTCTGTATCGCTCAGCCCCGACAGTTCCTGCAACGCACGCCGGATGATCGCCCAACCGGTGTTTAGCGGCCCCTCGCCCGCCGCCGGATCAAACAGCAAACCCGCGCAGTATCGCACCGCCAGGGCCAGATCCTCCTCCGGCCCCAGCGCACGCAGATAATCCGCCAGCAAGGCCACTTTTCCTAGCCGAGACGACTCCGCCGCAGCTTGGGCGCACACCTGCGCCCAGCGGGCAAAGCTGTCCGCAACCAGCGGGGGCTGCATCTCTGAAGACACCTCGGCAAGCCCCGCCTCCGGCCCTGTTTTCTGGGCCAGCCCTAGGGACATCTCCATCTGGTCTGCCCGCTCCAGCGTCCAGGCTTCATAACCTCGTGCTCGCAGATCCGCCGCGAACTCCTGTGTGTAGCCATGCACCAGGTAAACCCGGCGCGGCTTTACCGTGACCACCGTCTCCAGCAGCTCCGGATAGTCCGCATGATCGCTCAGGGGAAAGACCTCATCCACCTGGTAGCGATACTTCGCGCCCGATTGCATCGCCCAGCCGCTGAGCATGGCCGTGCGGCACACCTTCAGCTTTCGGATCGCCAGGCTGCGGGCTCCACTCGGTGGGAAGAGCAGCACGTGGCCGCGTGCCTCCGCTAGGTCAAACAACCGATAGCTCGGCAGCCTGCCTAGCAGTGGCGCCACCACTTCCGTCATCTCCAGGATGGACTTGTGCACCATCACCGGCAGCCCCGCCTCCCCCAGCGCACATAGGATCTCCTGCGCCTTGCCTAACGAATAACCCAACAAGACCGGGATGCCCCCCTCATCCAGTGTTTCCTGCACCCATCTCAGCATCCCCCTCACCGTCTCCGCCGTCGGCGGGAAATGAAACTGCGGCAGGCCAAAGGTCGTCTCCATGATCAGCGTGTCCGCAGGCAGCAGCTCGCAGCGTTCCGAGCTCAGCCCCTGGCGCAGTTTGTAGTCCCCTGTGTACAGCAGCGTCGCTCCATCGCTCAGCCTCGTCAGGTGCAGCATGGCCGATCCCACAATGTGCCCCGCTGGAAAAAGCCGCATCTGCCAGCCCTCCCATTCAAAGATCTGCCGCATGGGCAACGGATGAAAGGTGCTGTCTTCTTTCACTCCATAGCGTGCCTTCATCAGCTCCAGTGTCAGCGCCGAGCAAAACGTCGTCCGATGCCGCGCCACATGGTCACTGTGAGCATGAGAGATGAAGGCCCGCTCCACCCCAAAGTGAGGGTCCAGCCACAGGTCCGCCTCCGGCAGGTAGATGCCCTTGCGATGGGTGACAGTGAGGAGAGGTGACATGGAAAAGAGAATACGTCCCACGCCCTGCCGACGTCCAGGTTTACACCTCCAAAAACAGTGCTTACCCAGGGCTGCCCGGCATCTTCTCCCCGCGCCTTTTGCAAGGCCACCCTTCCTCATCACGTCCTATGTGACCTCATGCTTTCGCGCCTTCTTTTGCTGATTCTATCTGCCAGCCTCCTGGCGCAGGCCCAGACACCGCTGCCAGATCTCAGCACCATCCCGGCAGACCTCGTCATCCCCGCCGTCACCTCAGGGCCACCCGCCCCGGGCCAGCGCGTGCGACAGACCACCGCCGCGTGGCAGGGCAGCCAGGTGCATCACCTCCTCTATCTGCCTACCGATTGGCAGCCCGACCGTTCTTGGCCCGTCATCGTCGAGTACGCGGGCAATGGCGGCTTCCAAAACAAGTACGGTGATACCAGCGACGGCAGCGTGGAGGGCAGCCGCCTCGGTTACGGTCTCACCGCCGGGAGCGGCTGCCTTTGGCTCTGCCTCCCCTACCTGGAAAAAACTGGCAACACCTGGCAAAATGCCCCCAAGTGGTGGGGTGACATCGAAGAGACGAAACGCTATTGCCTAGCTACGCTCCAGGACACCCTCGCCCGTTACGGTGGCGACCCGCAGCGCGTCCTGCTTTGTGGTTTCTCCCGGGGCAGCATCGCCTGCAACTACCTCGGCCTCCACGATGACGAGATCGCCAAGCTCTGGTGCGGTTTTTTGTGCCACAGCCACTACGATGGCGTCAAAGAAGGCTGGACCTATCCTGCGGCCGACCGAGCCAGCGCCCTCTCCCGCCTACGCCGCCTCGCCGGGCGCCCCCAGTTCATCAGCCATGAAGGCAGCATCACCGAAACGGAAGCCTGGCTGCGCAGCACCGGTATCCCTGGCCGCTGGACCTTTGCCCCCCTGCCCTTCCGCAATCATAGCGACGCCTGGACCCTGCGCGACATTCCCCTGCGCCAGCAGGCTCGCGACTGGCTCCACAAGATCTTCGAAAAAAAATAAAAAACTTTGAGGGCTCAGCAAGGCAGCGGGGTAGCACCGGAAGAAGACGCACCAACCGGCGGCTTCAACCAACCCAAACTACCTAACTACAACCATGAAGAAACTGACCCTCACCTTTGCTGCTGCAGCCCTGATGATGACTGGAGTGAGCTGCTCCACCCCGAACACGGACTCGGGCGGCCGCCGCTACCACACCTCTCCCATCCCGATTCACAACAAGACGGGCATCAGTTGGACCGACACCAAAGCACAGACACCTTCGGGTCCTTCTGGCCAGGTTCGTTATCATCACTCCCCATCGCCCATTGCCAGCAAAACCGGCCTGCAAGCTAGCTATGTGCGCTGAGCGCTTGCGCCAAGCACCGAGCCGACTTGTTTGATCGCCACCCCACACCTGCCATGAACACCCCCGACGATCCCCTCGACGAGCTGCTGTCGCAGTGGCAGGTGCATGGGGAGGCCCCAAGCTCCTTTCAGAGAGAGGTATGGGCACGCATCGCCACGAATGAAGGCGAGCCGACCACCTGGGAAAAACTCACGAGCTTTCTCGTTCAGCCACGTGGCTGGCTCATTGCCACCACGGCCTCCATCCTCATTGGTGCCACCATCGCCTGGGTGGAGACCCGCCCTCCCCGGCTGAACCCCCATGAGGCTTATGTTCGCTCCATCAGCCCCTTTGCCTCACTCCATCTAGCGTCTCACTGAGGCATGAAGATCCGGGAAAAGCTCTTTTTCATGGCCCTGGCTGCCATCCTCCTGGCCTACACCGCGCATGAGGTGGTCGTCCGGCTACGTCCCGTGCCCCCATCCCCACGGCAGATCGGGCTGGAGTGGCTGCGAGAGGAATATGAGATCCCCCAGGAGGCCTATGAAAAGATCGCCTCCCTGCACCAGGATTACTTCGTCCGTTGCGATGAAATGTGCGCGACCATGGAGCGGGCACATCGGCCCCTGATTCAGCGTAGCCGCATACCCAGCGCCAAAGAAACGAAATCTTCCGCACTGAAACGTGAAAAGGCCGTCTGCGAAAACTGCCTGGAAAACATGGTCCAACATTTAAAGACCGTGGCAGCCCTCATGCCAGCGAACCAGGGCGAGCGTTTTCTGAAAGACATCCTTCCTGAAGTCATCAATCCGCCCGAGCTGCAAAAACTGCGCTCCCAGGTCACCCCGCTTCAATGACAACCCCTGAGGACGACGAAGACAAACATCTCCTGATCGCCCTGGCCGGAGGCAATGACCCGGCCTTAAACGTCCTGATGCGCCGTTGGAATGCGCGCCTCATTGCCTATTTGCAGCGTCTTTCTGGCAGTCACACCACCGCCTGTGATCTCGCCCAAGAGACCTTCGTTCGTGTTTACAAGCACCGGCAGCGCTACCGGCCAAACCAAAAGTTTTCCACCTGGCTCTTTGCCATCGCGACCAACCTCGCACGTAACCAACTCCGCTGGCAAAAACGCCATCCAGTGACCCTCTTGGAACCATCACAGATATCAGACCTGCCGCTCAAATGTGAACTTCCCACCCCGTGCCACAGCCTAGAGCAGCAAGAGCGAGCCGAGGCCGTCCGAGAAGCGATTTTAAAACTGCCTCAAGAACAAAAGGAGTGCCTCATCCTTTCCACCTACGAAGGCCTGTCCCACGCCGAGATTGCCGAGATCATGAACACCACGGAAAAAGTGGTGGAAATGCGTCTTTACCACGCCCGCAAACAGCTCAAGGAACTTTTGCTGCCCTGGCTGAAGCAGGAGTAACCGCCTCAACGATTCCGTCACAAAGCGCAGCCTCTGATTGACAGGGGGGGCCATTCCCCGGTAACACAAGGAGACCCTTCCACCCGATCATGAACCTGCCCAATCAGCTCACCCTCGCACGCCTGGTGCTCACAGGGTTCTTTGTGGCCTGCTTCTACGTGCCTTGGGCCAATGCTTATTCCATCGCCGTCATCATCTTCGGCATCGCCAGTTTCACCGACTACCTGGATGGGAAAATTGCCCGTGCGCGGAATCTGGTGACCAACTTCGGCAAACTCTTCGATCCCCTCGCGGACAAGATCCTCATCGCCGCCGCCTTTATCCTCCTCTCAGTCGACAAAACGATCCCCTCCTGGATCACCATCGCCATTCTCTCACGCGAATTTTTTGTCACGGGCATCCGTCAGATCGCCGCCGGGCAGGGTGCCGTCCTCGCCGCCGAAAAGCTGGGCAAGCACAAGATGGTCTGGCAGATCATCACCGTCCTCTACTTCATGCTCAGCGCGGCCTCCCGCGAGCCTCTGTTTGGCTTTCTGAAGCCCCTGTTTGCCCCTTCCGTCGCCCATGACTGGATCGGCGGTTTCATCATCTATTTCACCACAGCCTTGACCCTCGTCTCCGGCTTCAGCTACTTTTGGAAAAACAGGCACTTGTTCAATGATGCGTGAACCGGGCCTTCAGGTTTCATCTCAACCGAACTCGCCATGTCCGCCGAAGCCCAGCTCACCGCCCTGAATCTCACCCTGCCGCCTGCACCGCCCAAAGGGGGCGTTTACAAGCCCGTCGTGGTCGTCGGCAATGTGGCCTACCTCTCCGGTCACGGTCCTTATCTCGCCGATGGCGGCATGATCCGGGGCCGTGTGGGTGAGGATCTGGACCTCGCCGAAGCCCACGCTGCCGCACGCCAGACCGGACTCGCCATGCTGGCCACGTTGCAAAAAGAGCTCGGCAGCCTGGACCGCATCAAACGTGTGGTCAAACTGCTCGGCATGGTCAACTCCACCCCCGAGTTTTCCGACCACCCGAAGGTCATCAATGGCTGTAGCGAGCTCTTTGCCCAGGTCTGGGGCGAGGAAAACGGCATCGGCGCGCGCAGCGCCGTCGGCATGGGCTCTTTGCCCGGCCAGATCGCCGTCGAGATCGAGGGCATCTTCGAGCTGCACGCGTAGCCGTGGCCGTGCCTCAGTCGTTCAGCCCATAGGCCATGCCGACCACCTCATCGTCTTCCTCCTCAAAGGCGATGCGCATGGGTCGGCAGCAGACTTCGCAGTCATAGTCCACATCACACGGCGTCTCCGTCACAAATGGGGCGGGGACTTCAAATTCCTCAAAACAGGAAGGGCAGATGACAGGGACCGTGTGCATTCGATTTCAGGAACCAAAACGTCTCACCAGCTCCTGCTGGCGATAACGAAACACCTTCTCATGCATCCGCTTCACGTAAAGCGCGTGTGCGATCTCGCTGAAGGGCCAGAATGGCAGGGCATACACCACATGGTCACTCACCTCCGTGTGTGTCTCTGACACGGCACGAAAGCTGTGCCGATGGTGCCACAGTTTGTAAGGACCGAAACGTTGCTCATCCACAAAGAACTCACCCGGCACCACCAGCTTGATCTCCGTCACCCAGGTGCGGTAGATAAAAGGGGCCAGTTGCAGACGATACCAGATCAGTTGCCCTGGATGCACTGCCGAGAGATCCCCACCCAAGGTCTGAAACCGCATGTCAGGAGGGGTGATCTCATTGAGATTGGCCGGATTGGAAAAAAACGCCCACGCCTCCGCCAGAGGAATCGGCAAAACCTGCGACTGGCTAAACTCTCGTAGATGCATGCAGTCTTTACGCCCCTGCCGCTCGTCCAGCCGGATGCATTTAGCGCGTTACGGCCTCAGCGGTCGGTTGCAATCGGCCCGCAGGTTCATCCAGGCCAATGAGCAGCCTCAGGGCAGGCGGGGCCAAAACATGCGATCCACATCTTTGAAGAGATTTTTCTTCGGATCATATTCCAAATTGCGAGTTCCATCCGGATTTAGCCAAAAAGTCAGCAGAATCTTAGTCGTCCGGGAAAATTCAGGATCCCACTCCAGATCTCCACGCATGGTGCTCTGATAAACCGGGGGCGCCACGTCCATTTTACCGTAAAGCGCACTGACGACCTTCCCCTTTTTATCCAAGACGGTCCGCACACGAAAGACATAAGCCACGGGCGGGGGAGACTCCTCCAACCTTTTATGCAATTGCTCATGATACTGTTCGCTCAATTTTCGTTCCTCTAATCCATCCCCATAATTCCAGATGTGGCTCCATTGTCTTTCCGGGAGATAGCCCTTTTCGGGGGCCATTCTCGGAAAACGAAATTGACTGCCCCCTGGAACATACTCATACAAAGGGACGACGCCATCGCCTGGCTGGCTAAAGCTGAGCTTAAGTGAGGCCTCCCCTTTGGTTTCTGTTCCCTTTCTTTTGAGCGTGAAAATCAGATCTGAATGCTGGCCTTTGCCAAAGGGATACTCCCAATCAAGCAGCTCCAAATCATAACCAATTTTCCCGGCCAAGGGCATTTCGATCTCATACTTGTGAACAGCAAACATGGGTACGGGATTTTTGACTTTGCGGAGAATTAATTTTTTCTCCTGCCCCCAAGGCTCCCACTTTCTATCTACAATCTCGTCAAAGTTACAAAAAACTACACTTCTATAGTAATCATTCAATTCTGCACTAACGGCAGCTACATTGTCTGTAGGTGCGGTGAATTCCCCCCATCCATTGGAATCAGTGACAAAATTGACGCGCGAAAAACCGGTGGTCATGTAGAGAGGTGCCTTTGCCATCGGCTTGCCATCTTCGTTCATCAATCTAACTTTCACATGACCCGTTGGATAAGGCCGATTCTGAGCTATTAAAGAGCCTCCGCTCAAAATTAGTATCGCCACTAAGAACGAGCTAGTTTTTATAAAGTGCATCCCTCTTAATTTGGTCCACCATAGACCTTGTTAGCACGAAATAACAATATTTTTGTCGTGCTCCACCGAGGTTCGCGCTCAGCTTCTTGCATCTCTCAATGGCAGAAACCCCCAATGACGGATTGATCCACCGTGAATCTTGTGAAGGAGGCAAGAAGTCTTCTGACTTCACCCACGCTAAATCAGACCACTCAAGCCCCCCCTGGTGCACACAACCGACGGAGTTTCAACGCGGCTTCCGACTCAAAGCCCTGACTTCCACCGGGAGCAGATGACGCCAACTTCCTTTACCCAGCTCGCCCAGGACCAGGCTGCCGACGGACACACGCACCAGACGCAGCACCTCCAGCCCATGCACCTCCAGCACGCGCCGGATATGCCTGTTTTTGCCTTCATCCAGGGTCACGTCTAACCAACTGTTCTTCTCGCCCTGTCGCAGGACGGAGACACGCAGCAGACGCAGGCTTTCACCGTCCACCCGCACCCCGACCCGCAGGCGTTGCAGCAGATTTTCATCCACCAGACTGGCCACCTGGACATGGTAAGTTTTCTCCACATGCGTTTCCGGATCGGTAATGCCGTTGGCCCAGGCATTGTCATTGGTGAACAGCAGCAGGCCTTCGCTCGCCTTATCCAGCCGCCCGACGGGAGAAACATGCGGCAGCCCAGCCTCTTGAAAACATTCATAAACGGTGGCCCGCCCTTCTTCATCGCTGGCTGTGGTGACGAGGCCCCGAGGCTTGTTCAGCATCACATACACCCGCGCAGCCGCAGCCACGGCATCTCCCGCGACCTGGATGACATCCTGCCCCAGCCGCACTGGCTGCTCAGGATCCCGGCAGATGCGACCGTTCAAGGTCACCTGCCCAGCCTTGATGAGGGCAAAACCCTGGCTGCGGGAACAGTGGCCCAATTTCGAAAGGGCGCGGGCCAGACCGGTGCGAGTCATGGAATCACCTGGATGGATTGTGCGGAATGCTAGGCCCTTGAAATCGGGGCATAAAAAAAGCGGGCTCACGATGGAGCCCGCTCAAGATCAACAAGAGAAATGCGGAACTGATTAGGCCTGAAGAGCAGCCTCATCAATGTTGACCCGACGACCATCTTTGTCGAAACGAACACGCCCGTCTACGAGGGCGAAAAGGGTGTGGTCACGGCCGATGCCAACACCGGCGCCTGGGACCCACTTGGTGCCGCGCTGACGGATGATGATGTTGCCGGAGATGACGCTCTCACCGCCAAATTTTTTCACGCCGAGACGCTTGCTGTTGCTGTCGCGACCGTTTTTGACACTTCCTTGACCTTTCTTATGAGCCATGACTTGATCCTCGTGTAGGTGAGATGATTGAAATTAAGCGTTGATGGAGACGACCTGCACGCGGGTAAGCGGCTGACGGTGGCCTTTGGTGAGATGGTAGCCTTTGCGCTTCTTGAATTTGAAAGCGGTGACCTTGGCAGCCTTGAACTGCTTCAGCACTTTAAATTCAACGGTAGCACCAGCTACGGTAGGAGCACCGATCTTGATGTCTGCGCCTTCGCCGGCGGCCAGCACCTGATCGAAAGAAGCGGTTTCACCTTCAGCAACTTCCAGCTTTTCCACGTCGACGAAGTCGCCCACGGAAGCTCTGTATTGTTTGCCACCAGTTTTGAAGATTGCGTATGCCATAACGTTGTCTGCTGAAGTTTTGTCTCTGCCGCGCGGATGTGACCTCAGAAGATCAAACGGTCCGGCATCGGGGGTGACGATCATGCCACACCTCAGACCCGCAGCAACCGAATTTTTGAGCTTTCGACAGGTTCCCTTGATCAAAGGACGATTTGTACGTCTGCGAAAAGCCTCGGGAGGCATTGACATTGGCCCGGCTGCCCTCAATATTACTCCCCACTTCATGGCCTCCGCGTCACGCTCATTCTTTTGTCGTCTTTTCGCCCTGGCACTGCTGGCGACTTTCTCCGCCTCCTGCTCTTCTGTCAGCGTCGGAACCGGGGGGCAGATTTCCAAGGTGAAGTATTATCACTTGGCCCCGGGCAATCCGGTGAGCACGATTGACCCTGCCGTGCAGTTTGAGCGCGATTACCACCTCTTCGGTGCCGTGACCCGCGCCGAGGTGACGGACCGCTTTGGCCATTACTACACGATTTTTTGGAAGGTGAATGACCGTAGCCAGCCCGTGACCGTGCGTTTTGAGTATCGTCAGGCCAATACCGGACTGGATGCCAAGGTGCTGGAAGAGGAAGTAAGCGACATCGGCCGCACCCACCGTTCGAAATTTCAGGTCAGTGGCAGTGAATACAATACGTCGGGACGCGTCACAGCTTGGAAGGTGACGCTTCTGCGAGGTAAGGAAGAGCTGGCCAGCCAGCAGTCCTATTTGTGGAACTAAACCTGCTGACCCGCTTTCATCCCCCCATGAAATCCTCCTCCAAAACGTCCGCCTGGCCTACAGCCAGCCGACAACGCTTGGTAGAGGCTGCATCTGGCCAGGGATTTGAAGCGAATTGATTCTCGAGAACTTTTCCTGACTGCCGTGATTGCTCCATCTACCATTCTTGTAGGCCGGATAGGCAAAGTTTTTTGGTTGCGGGTGGAAGGACGTGGCACTTTTCAAAATTCCGTCCAGGTCAAAAAAGCCCTCCAGGCCGTCGTGGCCAACGGCACACATGATCTGGTGGTGGATCTGGAACGATGTCCGATGATGGACTCCACCTTTCTCGGCACCCTCACCGGGGCTGCCCTGCACCTGAGGGAAAAAAATGGGGGCTCCCTCAGCGTTCTGAACGCAAATGCCCGCAATCTGCAGTTGCTCTCCGACCTGGGGCTGGACCACATCATGTCTGTGGACACCCAGGGAAATGCCTGGCCGGAAGAACGTGAACTGGCCTGCGCCCAGCTCGCGACCTGCGGGGAAAAAGGTGCCAGTTGCAAACTCGAGCACACCCAGCATGTGCTTCAGGCCCACCAGACACTGGCCGACATGAGCAACATCAACGAAGGTCGCTTCCGCGATGTGATTTATTTTTTAGAGAAGGAGCTTGAGGAACAGCCAGAACTGGCCACCTCCTGAGGGTTGCCCACCCCGCCTTGGTTCGAAGAGTCCCAAGGCTGGCATGCCGCCCGACAATCCTGAATCATGAGCATCATCATCATCACTGTGCTGAGCCTGTTGCTTGCAGGCTGTGTCTCTGCCCTGGTGATCATCTCGAAGAAAAAAGACCAGGCCATCCTGGATCTACTGAAGGAAGAACAGGCCATCGTCGAAGAGGAACGCCGCATGTTTGGCTTCCTTCACGATCTGGGTGAGGCCATCACCCGGGAAGACAGCCAGTCCACCATGTATCGCCTCATCGTGGAAGGGGCCATGCGGGTGCTGGAGAGCAATGGCGGTGCCCTCTACCTGCTGGATCCCACCGGAAAATCCTTGGTGCCGCGCTTTCATTCCGACCACGCGGCTCCTCTCATCGACCTGCCGGAGCGCATTGCCGCCATGGGCAAGGCCAATGGCTCGGCCCTGCTCAGCTTCCTGCGCCTGCATTCATTGCGCTTGGACGAAGGCATCATCGGCAGCGTTTTTGTCAATCAGCGGCCCGAAATCATCGAAGACCTGCGCAAAGACCCCCGACTGAATCAGGCCAGCAGCTTTCAAAACAACATCACCACCCTCATCGGCCCCCTCAGTTTCGGCCCGAAAAAACTCGGCGTTCTGGCCGTCACCTCACCGAAAGGCGTGCGCACCTACAACGCCAACGACTTCGAAGTCTTCAAGTCCATTGTCGAACAGTCCGCCTTTGCGCTGGCCAATGCCATGGCCCACCAGGCCGCCTCCGAGAAAAAACAGATCGAGGCAGAGCTGCGCGCCGCCAGCGACATTCAGCGCATCCTTCTCCCAGAGAACGATCCGATCCTCCAGGGTTACACCATCGCAGGGCGAAACATCCCAGCCAAGGTACTCAGCGGCGATTATTACGACTACATCCCCCTGACCGGGAACCGCCATGGCGTGGTCATTGCCGATGTCTCCGGCAAAGGCACGGCCGCAGCCATCATCACGGCCATGTGCCGCAGCATCCTGCGCAGCAATTCCGACAGCAGCCCCTCCCCCGCCGCCGTTCTGGGGGCCGTGAACCGGCAACTGGCCCCGGACATCCGCGAAGACATGTTCATCAGCATGATCTACCTCGTCTTTGATGCGGCGACGGATCACCTCACCCTGGCCCGCGCCGGCCACACCCTCCCGCTCATCTGGCGCAAGGCCACCGGCAAGGTCGAAAGCCTGCATAGCGGTGGCCTCGCCGTGGGCATTGACAAGGGCGACGTCTTTGAGCGCGTCACCAAAGACCTCACTTTCCAGATGCACCCTGGGGACTGCCTGCTGCTTTACACCGACGGCGTCAATGAAGCCCTCGACGGCAAAGGCCTCGAATTTGGTGAAGAACGCATCCACACCAATCTCGCCACCCTGGCACCCCAGGGGGCCAAAGCCGTCATTGATGGCATCATTGCGGATGTGGACAAGTTTTTGGGCGGCAAACGCTCCCATGACGACATCACCTTGATTGCCTTGCAGAAGGCGGCATAATCCCCCTCCCTGCTTCCCTAGGTGGCCTGTCTTTGACAGTCCCCAAAAAAGGTCGCAACCCTGCTTTCCCCAACTCATTCAAACCCCTCAGAAAACAAATCCACCCATGTCCGAGCCGAGTCCCTCCCCCGAGACCCAGCCTGAAATCCCTGAGTCCCCCGTCTCCGTGGAAGCCCCTGAAGCAGCCCCCGAGGCCGCTTTGAGCCCCCTGGAAGCCGCCCTGGCGGACGCCGCCCAATGGAAAGACCTGGCCTACCGCAATGCGGCGGAGCTGGATAACTTCCGCAAGCGCACCACCCGCGAAGCCCAGGAAACCCGTTCCTATGCCAATGCGGACCTTCTGCGCTCCCTTTTCCCCATCCTGGATAATTTCGAAATGGGCCTGGAAGCCGCCCGTGCGGAATCTGAGAAATCCATGATCTTCATGGGCATGAACATGGTCCACCGCCAGATCACCGATTTCCTCCGTGAGCAAGGCGTGCAGGAAATCGAAGCCCTGGGCAAACCCTTTGACCCGAATCTGCATGACGCCGTCTCCCAAGAGATCAGTACCGAGGCCGCAGAAGGCACCGTGCTGCGCGTCACCCGCCGCGGGTACAAGCTCAAGGACCGCATGCTCCGCGCCGCCAGCGTCATCGTCGCAGGTGCACCTGCCCCAGCCGAAACCGCCCCGGCAGCGTAACCCTTTTTTGCATTCCCAATCATGGCAGATAAACGCGATTATTACGAGGTACTGGGCGTCTCCAAAGACGTCTCTGCCGATGAACTGAAAAAGGCTTACCGCAAACTGGCCGTCAAATTCCACCCGGACAAAAACCCAGGGGATAAGACGGCAGAAGACAAGTTCAAGGAAGTCGGCGAAGCTTACGACATCCTCAGCGACGACCAGAAACGAGCTGCCTACGACCGCTATGGCCACGGTGCCTTTGCCGGTGGCATGGGCGGGCCTAGCACAGGCGGTGGCGGCGGCTTCCACGATCCCTTCGACATCTTCCGTGAAGTCTTCGGCGGCGCGGGTGGTGGCGGCGGTGCCGGCGGCATCTTCGAAAGCTTCTTCGGCGGCGGTGGGGGCGGTGGCGGACGCCAGCGCAAAGACGGCCCCCAGCGCGGCAGCGACCTCCGATACGGCCTCGAAATCTCCCTCGAAGAAGCCGCCAGCGGCTGCGAGCGCGAGATCGAGTACGAGCGCCTCAACAGTTGCAAGACCTGCTCCGGCAGCGGCTCTGCCAGCGGCGGTGGCAAAAAGACCTGCCGCACCTGTGGCGGCGTGGGCCAGGTCATCTCCTCACGCGGTTTCTTCCAGATCCAGCAGACCTGCCCGGACTGCAGCGGCTCTGGCGAAGTCATCAGCGACCCTTGCAAAACCTGCTCCGGCAGCGGTCGCTCGAAAGAGCGCACCAAAATTCGGGTCAAAATCCCTGCAGGCATTGAGGACGGCTCCCGCCTTCGCTCCGGTGGTAATGGCGACTACGGCAGCAAGGGTGGCCCAGCGGGCGATCTCTACATCGTCGTCCAGGTGCGCCAGCACGACATTTTTGAGCGTGAAGGCGATGACCTCCACTGCCAGATGCCGCTCAGCTTTGCCACCGCTACCCTTGGTGGCGAAACCACCGTCCCCACCCTGGAAGGCAAGGCCAACCTGAAAGTGCCTGCCGGCACCCAGAACGGCACCACCTTCCGCCTCCGCGGCAAAGGCATCAAAACCCTCGGCGAAGATCACCACGGTGACCTCTACGTCCACGTGCAGATCGCCGTGCCTACCAAGCTTTCGACCGAGCAAAAGACCCATCTCGAAGCCTTCGCCAAGTCCTTTGGCGAAACGCCCTCCTCCACCATGGAGCAAAGCTTTTTTGAGAAGGCCAAAAAGTTCTTCAAATAAGGTTAGGCCTGCGGGCGTAACCCTTCCCTGAACCCCACACCTCTGAATCCTATGAGCCAACCGAAAATCACCGCCTACCTGAAGACCTACTGCGGCTGGAGCGAAGGCGTGCGCGCCATCTTCCGCAAATACAGCCTCGACTTCGAAGAGAAGGACATCATTAAAAACCCCGCCTTCCGCTGGGAGATGGAACAGAAAAGCGGCCAGCCCCTGAGCCCCTGCGTGGAGATCAATGGCACCATGCTGCCTGACATCAGCGGCGAAGAAGTGGAGCGCTGGATGCTCGCCAATAACCTTCTGGAAAAGAACGAGACCCCGCCCGATGCCCCGATTGATTCCGCCTGCACCGACGCCCAGCACGCCGCCATGGCCGCTGGCCAGGTGGGCAAGATCAGCTTTGTGAACTGAAGTTCCATCATTGCCTGTCTGCCCGGTTGACAAGCCCCGCAGACAGGCTTAGTTCCACCTCTGCTCTTTGAGCAATGGCGAGGTAGCAAAGTGGTAATGCACTGGTCTGCAAAACCGGTATGCGCGGGTTCAATTCCCGCCCTCGCCTCCACCTTGAAACATCAAGGTTTTGTCCACCGGAAATCTTTAAAGCATTCCTTTTCGAGACACTTCCAGGGAAGCCGCGATCTACGGAACGACCGCAGCCGTGTTGGCCCAATCATCCTTTTTGCAGGCTCAAGCACTCCACGCCTGCGGAATCGCATTTCGCTGCTGCTGAAACGGGCGTTAGAAACTCACGGCCACGGAGGTTTACCTTATCCCTCATGAAAGCTTTCGTGTTCATCGTCTGCCTTGCCGTCAGCATTCAGGCCCAGGAGACGGTCATTCTGGAAAAGCCGCTCCCGGTGCTCACATCCTCCGGCCAGGAAGCATTTCCTGAAGCATGGCGCAGAAAACCTGTGAGTGCCCACGGTGAGGCCTTGCCCGAGGCGCAGATCAGCCAGGCGCGTGTCATCCTGGCGAGCGCCCTTAGCAAGCATCCGGCATCGGTTTTGAAGGCCAACTTAAAGGCTGTCTATGTGCTTTCAGAGCTCCGTTATCGGGGCGTAGTTACCAGCGGCACGAACTCGCGCACCTGCGTTTATCTCAAAATGGGCGATCCAAAGGCAGGCTACACCCCGGCGCACGTGGAGGGCACCTTTCATGCTGAGTTCTCCAGCATCCTCATCCGCAACCATCCCCAGTTTCTGGATAAGGAAGCTTGGCAGAAGGCCAATCCACCAGGCTTTCAATACCTGGGTGACGGCGTGGACGCGGTGAAGCAGGGAAAGGCAGGCCTGAAGACTGAGGCCGCCCTGCTGGAGAAAGGCTTCCTTTCCCAATACGGCTGCTCCACCCTGGAAAATGATTTCAATGGCCTAACCATCCGCCTCTTCGCTGGCGATGCCACCCTATGGGCCCTGGCCCGGCAATACCCCAGAATCCAGACCAAGCTGAAAATCGCCCTGTCTTTCTACCAACAACTGGATCCCGCCTACACCGAGGCCTTTTTCAAATCTCAGGGGGCCAGCCGGTCGTCTACCCCCTGATTACAGCCGGAGTTTTTCGCTGCCTTCGACCAGGGTAACCGCATGCCCTGTGGGCAAAGCCTTTGAACATCTCTTTCATCAAGGCGGGCACCTGCTGCCACCCAGGACTGTTTTTCGTGAAACGTTGAATCTCTAGCTCTGCCTGTGAGTCAGTGGCAGATGCATCGCCTGAGGTGCTACGGGTGGCTGGCGCCTTCATCCCAGGTAGGTTGAGCAACGTTGCGACAGTCTCTGTAGAAGGCCAAGAATAACACTTGCAATCGCCGTCCTCCTCTGCAACACCTTGGCTGCGTCCACCTGTTTGAGGGTTAGGTCCAGAAGTTCATCAGGTGAATGTTTCGTCGGTGAGGGTTCTGGCTGATCAAAATTCAGTGACCACTCAGTTATTACCGAAATGAATACGAAAATGTATGTGGGGAACCTCCCCTTCAGTGCCACCGATGTTGATCTGCGCGATCTCTTCGCCCAATTCGGCGGCGTTACCGATGTCTTCCTGCCGATGGATCGCGAGAGCGGTCGCCCACGTGGGTTCGCCTTCGTCAGCATGGACACACCGGAAGCGATGACGGCAGCCATCACTGGCCTGAACGGCAAAGACTTCGGTGGTCGCTCCCTGACGATCAATGAGGCTCGTCCGAAAGAAGAACGCCCAGCCTTCGGTGGCGGTGGCGGCGGCGGCAGCCGTGGTGGTTACGGCGGCGGCGGTGGTGGCGGCGGCGGCAGCCGTGGCGGCTACGGCGGTGGTGGCGGCGGCGGTGGCCGTGGCGGCTACGGCGGTGGTGGCGGCGGCGGCGGTGGCCGTGGCGGCAAAAGCTGGGACCGTGACCGTGGTGGCAAGGGCGAAGGCGGCGAACGCTGGTAATCGCTCAGTGGCCTAGCCAATGAACAAATTTGAAGGCGGAACCCTCACGGGTTCCGCCTTTTTGCTTTGAAACCACTTTCCCACTTTCTGGGAGTCTGATGGCGGTCACGTGATACATGGAGCCAATCCTCGAAACAGATTCCCGGAACTCTCAGCCTTGTTGGCTCTGCTGGTGCCTTTAGGCAATGCTTTGGAGCCTCGGTGTTTCCAAGAATCGCCTAAAGGCTATACACCAGCAGAACGAATGGGATATTGGCCGCTGCCCAGCATGAACTCAGGGCATTTCGGCAATCCTTTTGGGATACACAAAAAACCCGTGCCCCTCCGCAATGAAGACGGACACGGGTAAAAAACGAGCTACCAAGAGGTGCCCAGATCCCAGCGGCCGGCGAGGCTCAGCAGTTCTGGCCGCATCGGCCATTCATCCGGCCGGGCTTCCTGACCTTCGTGCCGCTGGCTGGCCCCTTTCAGCATCATACAGCCAGTGTTATCCCCGATCTGGCGGATGATTTCCACCTCTTCGGCACTGAGCACATCCTCAGCGGGCAGAGCTGCAAGTTCGGCCAGCTTACTCTCGATGCTCTTTGCGCCCTCATAGGCTTCCTGAATGAGGGTGGGAACCACACTTTTCACAGGCTCCTGGGCCAGATCCCAAAGACAGGCGAGCTGAATCATCGTGAGACCATGCTTATCGGCGATATGGCGGATCTTTTCCATCTTTTCACCGGCATGCTCCACCCACCCAGCAGGGCGGTGGGTGCGGTGGTCGCCATCGCGGAATTTGTGCCCAGGCTTCACATCGTCGTGGAAGATGCCGCCGTAGTCCACCACACGGGTCAGGATATCCACCCCATGCTTTTTCGCTGCTGGCAGGACATGCTGGCCCGGCCACGGCTCAAGCGGATTTAAGATAATCATCGCCCAGTCCATGCGGTCGCCGAAACGCTCAAAACAATCAATCATGTCGAGCGTGAAACCATTGGCAGGGCCGGGAGCGATGCCCAGGCGATCCGTCAACCCCTTGTCCTTCAGGGCGACGAGGCCGTCCCAGACAGCTTCGCTGGTATAACCCACGGTGTCGGGATTGTGCAGCATGAGGAGGTCGAATTTGCTGGCTCCACAGCGCTTCAGGGACTGCTCCGTCGCCATGGTGAGGTAGCTGCCGTACTGATCTGGCTGGTGCAGGCTGGCCTCGGTGAAACGGGGATAGCCTTTCGCCCCTGAGCGAAGCCCTTCATAGAAATCATGACCGACCATGCCGACCAGGCAGTATTCATCACGCGGCAGACCCTGAAGCGCCTGGCCCAGCATGGAGTCGGCGCGGCCTGCGCCATAGACATCGGCGGTGACAAAGGTGCGGACGCCCTGTTCGAAGGCGCTGCGGATCAGTGTGATGTAGCGTTCATCATCCATCATTTCACCGAAGTGCATGAATTTGCCGCCACTCCAGGTGCCGTAAGCTGTGCGTGTGAGGTTCATAGGGGGTTGGGGGTCTGCAGTTGTAAGGTCAGGAAAGAAAATCGGAAGCTGCGAGGGGGGATCTTGCAGAGTCTGCACAAGTCAGCAAGGACAGACGTCTTCTGCGCAAAATCGGACTCAATGACGTACACGAAAAAAGGGCAGGCCCTGCGGACCTGCCCTCAAAAACACCATCAACAATGAAAATTAGATCAGACCAGCTTCTTTCAGAGTCTTGAAAGCACCGTTCTTGTCCATCGTCTTCAGCGCACGGGCTGTCAGCTTCACATTGACCCAGGTATTGAGCTCAGGGACGAAGATGCGCTTGTGGCGAAGGTTCGGGTAGATCACACGCTTCACACGTTTGGTGATGTGCTTACCGATACCACCTTCCTTCTTAGCTTTACCGCTGCGATGAATGTGGTGGCCGCGGGTGACGCCAGCTCCGGTGATTTGACAGACTTTAGCCATGTGAGTGCTCCTTGAAAAAAAAATTGGGGCGCGATAGTAGCTGAGGACGCGGTTGCGTCAACCTCAGAAACATATTTTTGCGCCGAGGGGGGTTAATAATTGAAGATTTCGCCGTCCTTGAAGAACCGCTTCAGCTCGACTGCGGCTGCTTCGGGAGAATCGGAGGCGTGAACGACGTTGGTCATTTTGTCGCTGCCGAAGTCACCACGGATGGTGCCTTTCGGTGCGGCTTTCGAATCCGTTGGGCCCAGGAGGTCGCGGACGTGGGAGATGACATTTTCTCCACCCAAGGCCACGGCGATCACAGGCTTGCTCTTCATGAAGTTGGCGACTTCAGGGAAGAAGGGCTTGTCGGCGATGTGGGAGTAGTGGTCCTTCAGCAACTCATCGGTGAGCTGGATCATTTTAATGCCGCGCACTCGGAAGCCTTCGGCCTCCAGACGCTTGAGGACTTCGCCGTTAAGACCTTGGGCGACGCAGTCGGGCTTCAGCAGGAGGAGGGATGTTTCTTGAGCCATAGGGTGGGGGTTGGAAAAAGGGCGCGAAAGGTGCTGTCCATGTGCCGTGGAGTCAAGCGAGAAGCAAAAACAGCTCCTCGATCAACAGCAGCGCGCCCCGTCTCGCCCCGCTTTCCTCAGGTCCCCACAATGTCGTGAATCTCGATCAGATACATCTGGCGCCCCTTGTTGTGTGGGGAGTCAATGCAGACCAAGCGCCCATCCCGACTGCTGCGAGGGTGGGTATCGCAACGCCACTCGCCGGTGTAAAAGGCCGGGCTGTAAAAGTGGCCCAGATCCACACGGCTGTCGGTCGGGATGTGATAAAGGTAGGGCGTCTGCATGCGCTCCTTGTCCGGATAGCAGTCATTCAGCACCCACTCATTGTTCGTGTGTGGGACGTAGGTGTTGTGGCCGTTGCGGGGCATTTTGTCCTTACCCACCACTTCCACCTCCCGGGTTTTGTCCTTGTAGAGGTAAAAGCGATCCCCGTGGCTGGGGTGGTAGGCCCAGGCAAAGACGTGCTGCGGATCCCGCCAAACGAAGTGGGAGGTCTTACCCAGAGGATCCAGCACGTAAAGGTCGGTACCATCGGCCTTGGCGGTGAAGAGGCGGGTATTGAAAGTCTTGTCCCCATCCCCCTTCCAGCGGTGCAGGAAAATGAAGCGGCTGCCATCCGGCGAGAATAACAGATGATTGAACCAATGCTTCGCATTCGGGCTGAAGCCTCCCTCGTAGGGGATAGCCGCCGCCTGGGCGAAGGTGATAATGAGCTTTTGCTCTCCCGTTTCCATGTTGATCTTCCAAATGCCGGCGTCTTCCGGGACCAGGACATCCTTGTTAGGGTCTGGAACTCCCGCGTAACCATAGCCGGGCCGAGTGTCATTCAGCCGGCGGAAATCCGGCGCAATGCCCCATTTGCCATCCGGGCTGAGGTTGTACACGGGGTTAGGAAGCGTGCGCTTTTTCTGTGTCTTCACATCCAGCAGGTGGCAGACGAACTGGCCCTCCACCCGGTCATTCCACATGACGGTGCTTTCCTCTCCTGGCACCCACTGCAGCATGCAGCCCTGCTGCCAGTTCCAGGCACGGGATTCGCCAAGTTCGATCCATTTGTCGCCTTCCTTCAGGTCCACCATGCCCACCTTGATCACATCTTCCGCTGTCGGGGAGCGGTGCTCAAAGTCCACCTCATTGCTCAAGACATAGCGGTTGTCTGGGCTGAACTGGTCCTTGTCATAATAAGCGAACCAATGATGCTTCGGCCCTCGGGTGATCTGGCGGACCTTGATACTATCTGCCGCCTGGGTGGACAAGCCGAGGCGAGAAGCAAAAAGGGCGGTGACAGAGGTTTGGAAAAAGTGACGGCGGCTGGTCATGATTAGAGGAGTAAAACGAGACTGCGCAGGATTGTCGAACTGAAAGACTCTTCACTCCTGCCTAGTTTGCTCCGCGCTTTTTGCGAAGACGAAGCCAGTCCATAAGTGCCCGCAGGAAAATGGTCAGGGCGAAGACCAGCCAGACTGGAGCAAAGGGGCTAATGCCATTGCTCTGGCACACCTTCCAAAAGCTGCTTTGCCGACTGCCGAGGAGAAAATCATAGGGGCGATCAAGCATCACCAGAATAGAGATGTACTGGTGTTCCGGCAGCCCTGTCGAAAAGTTCCGCGTGTAATGTTTGCCCTCAATCTCCAGCGTGTAGCGGTAAACGGCGTGTGCTTTCCTACGGGGCTCAACATACTCATCCAAGCGGGTCACAAAGGCCGTTTTTTCAATCCCACGTCGCCAAAACGTAGCGACCTTGATGAGATCTGGCAGGATCATCGCGCAACTTGCCAGCAAGACCCCCGCAGCCATCAAGAGTCCTGCTAAAGATGAAAAAGGAGAGGACCTGCGAGGAGCAAATGACATGGCTACGGAATGTTCTTCAATGCATATCGGGACTGAGTTCCAAAACAAGACTCTATTCCTCCGCAAAGTCCCTGCCCTGCCCCGCTAACAAACACTGCTTGCGTTTTCCACGATTCATGGAATCCTGCGAACCGGTTTTTAACCGCTTCCCCACTTGGGGCCGAAGTTTGACATGTAGCCCGCCAGGATCTGGTGGTGATCCCGTCTCCTCTCACAGAGACGCCCTTACTGCGACAGGTTGCCCGCTCACGGAAGCCTACCTGCCGGTACGTAACATACATGGAAAAGACATTCGCAGATCTCGGCCTTTCGCCCGAGCTAATGAAAGCTATCGAGGCCCAGGGCTTCGAACAACCCTCCCCCATCCAGGCCCAGGCCATTCCCGTGGCCCTCACCGGTCGTGACGTCGTCGGCCAGAGCCAGACCGGCTCCGGCAAGACCCTCGCCTTCGGCCTGCCTGCCGTGGACCGCATTGATGCCAGCAGCCGTGACACTCAGGTGCTCATCATGTGCCCGACACGTGAGCTGGCCATGCAGGTCTGTGCAGAAATCCACAAGGTCGCCTCTTTCAAAGACGGTGTCCGTGCTACTCCCATTTACGGCGGCTCTTCCTATGACCGCCAGATCCGCGCCCTGCAGATGGGATCGCAGATCGTCGTCGGCACCCCCGGCCGTATTCTGGACTTCGTGGACCGCGGCACCCTCCGCCTGGACAACCTGAAGACCCTCGTCTTTGATGAAGCCGACGAAATGCTCGACATGGGCTTTGCCGATGAAATCGAGCGCCTGATGCAGGCCGTGCCGAAAGAGCGCCAGACGATTTTCTTCTCCGCCACCTTTGATCCGCGCATCCGCCGCCTGATCGACCGGTACACGAACAACCCGGCCACCATCACCATCGAACAAAAAGCGATGACGGTGCCGACCATCGAGCAGCGCTACTATGAAGTGCAGGGCCGCAGCAAGACGGAAGTGCTCTGCCGCGTGCTGGACATGGACTCCCCACGTCTCACCATCGTTTTCGCCAACACGAAGAAGGCTGTGGATGACACCGTGGACGCCCTCACCGCCCGTGGTTATGCCGCCGACCGCCTGCATGGTGACCTTAACCAGGTCATGCGTGAACGCGTGATGCGCAATTTCCGCAGTGGAAACATTGAGGTCCTCGTCGCCACGGACGTGGCCGCACGTGGTCTGGACGTGAACGACATTGACCTGATCGTGAACTTCGAGCTTCCGTATGACACGGAAGACTACGTACACCGCATCGGCCGTACGGGCCGTGCCGGTCGCAAAGGCACCGCCGTCAGCCTCGTGGCTGGCCGTGAAATTTACCTCATGCAGCGCATCCAGCGCTTCACGAATGCCAAGGTCACCCGCACCAAAGTGCCTTCCCAGGAAGAGCTGGAAGCCACCCGTGTGGACCAGAGCTTCGAAAAACTGAAGGCGACCCTGGAAGCTGGCAACTACGCCAAGCATGAGCACACGGTACAGCGCCTCCTGGACGCCGGTTTTGACCCGACCGATGTCACCAGCGCCGTTCTGGACCTTTGGATGAAGGAATTCTCCCGCGAGGGCGAGCAGATCATCGAAGACCGTGCCAATTCGCGTCCGCAGCAGCCCCAGCGTGACTTCGTCCCTAGCCAGCAGTCCGCCGTCACAGGCCGCACCGCAGCCGCTGGCGATTTCCCACCTGTGCCCCGCCCGGCTGATGCCCCGCGTGCCGAAGCCGCCCCCCGCGCCGAGTACGTGCCAGCCGCCCCGCGCGCTGCCGACGAACCTGCCCGTGACGAAGGCCCTCGCCGTCCGGATGCGCCCGCTCCTTCCTACCAGGAACCTCGCGACGATTTCGGCCCTGCGCCGATGCGTTCTCGTTCCTTTGTACAAAAAGGCCCCCGCTCCGGCATGGTGCGCCTTTTCGTCAACATCGGCGGCATGGACAATGCCCGCCCAGGCGACATCGCCGGCATGATCTACAACACGGCCAAGATTCCTAGCGGCACTCTCGGCACGATCGAAATCTTCGAGAAGTGCGCCTATGTGGAAGTTCCTGAAGACCACGTTGAAACCGTCATGACCACGGTCACCGGCACCAACTACCGTGGCCGCGACGTCCGCATGAACCTCGCCGACCGTCAGGACGGTGGTGGCGGGCAGCGCAGCACCTTCGGCCCGCGTGGTTTCGGCAGCAAGCCGAGCTACGGTGGCGGTGCGAAGCCAGGCGGCTTCCGCAAGCCTTACGGCGGCGGTGGTGGTGGTGGCGGCAAATTCGGTGGCAAACCACAGGGCGGCCCTGGCGGTGGCTTCAAAGGCCGCCGTTGGGAAGACTGATTGCGCACATGAAACAGATGCCTGCATCCGTTTCATGACACCCTGAAAACTTACTTCAAGCCCGTCCATGTCTTCATGGACGGGCTTTTTGTTAGACGGGTAAATTATACCAGCGAACCTGGGCACTTGCGGTCACGCAGAGCGACACAGATTCAATCCGGGGGTATCAATGCGTGTGATGCCTGCATCCATAGGCCATCCTGAAACACTCGCGATCTGTTCATTGGCAAAGCCGATCTGCGTCAGTTCCCTCCTGAGCTGTCATGCCTCACCGGACGGGCACGGCATTCTTTCTCGGGTAAGTTACCGCCCAATGAAAAGGCGACACTTCACTCGAACGCCCTTTTCACGAAGCCTTCAGGTCAACAAAAAGGCCAGAGACACGGGGGATTCCCGCGCTCTGGCCCAAAGTGACATTGAAGCTATTCGGCCTTCTTCTCAGCCTCAGGCTCAATGATGGTCGTCGGCAGCTCAGGGGCCACCGGTTCATCTTCAAGGACGTCTTCCTCAGGTTCGATCACCGGAGCGGCGGTCTTGTTCAGTTCGGCTTCAGCTTCGGCGGCCTCAGGGCCTTCAGCACCTTCGACAACATCCAGTTCGGCCTGCACGGCGTCCGCCGTCAGATCATCCGAGGATGGACCTGGGGAAGATTCGTTGAGCTCTTCCTGAGCCTCTAGGCTGACGCCTTCGAGTGAGCCGATGTGAGAAACTTCTTCAGACACGGGAACGTCCTCCGAGGCGACCTCAGAAGGAGTCTCATCCGTGGCGGTGGCGGCTTCAGCAGCCCCGGCAGAATCTTCCTCACCAGCTTCCACGGCTTTGGCCGCTTCTTTGCCCTTCTTCTCTTCCTTAGCCGGATTAGGCTCGCCCTGAACACCCAGGAAGACTATGCCGTCGCTGTATTCGATGACGTAACCTTCGTTGGTCAGCCAGCGCAGGTCTTTGAGAACCGAAATTTGATCGTCGGTAAGCTGAGGTTTGGCCTCGCCTTCAACGACGGGCTCTGTGCTAGGCACGATGGTCTCCACCAACTTAGCCAAAGGCATCCCTGGAGTGGTTTTGAGCACTTCCACAATTTTGGCCACTCGCTCGGAGAAGACCACGCCTGGATCAATCGCACGGGGTTTCACACGGCAGACAAAGAGCTTGCCCGCACGGCGCTTGAAAAGCTTCAACCCACGACGCTCGAAGCCACCGCCAAGTTTCTGGGACATTTCGAAGAGGTGCTTGCGGGCACCTTCCACCGCATTGCGGAGCATGATGCCAAGGATGTGCGTGAGTTTGGACTTTTCCTGGCTGCCAGGAATCACCACTTCACGGCCTTCGATGACGGCGTCCTCACCATGCGTGCGACGGAAGTGGGCTTCCATCTCAGCACGGCTGCTGAAAGTCACCGGCTCCGCGCCTTCGGGCTGATCCTTCACATAGACCCAGCGCTGGCCTTTGCGTTGCTGTTCCTTCCATTTGGCGACGAGGTCGGCATTCACCTCCGTGCGGACACGGCGTTTGTACTCTTCCAGCGGCATGTTGCCGAAACGTTCGCGGTGCAGGCGCAGCAGAGTCGCCTGGTAGCTGTGATGGCTTGGCGGGCCGAGGAGTTCCCCGGTCATCCCACAGACGCCCATGCTTTTGAATTCGCCTTTCGGCTCTTCGAGTTCGATTTCTTCGGCCTTATAATAAGACTCGATGGCACTGCTACGCAGGATGTGGCTCAGGGCCTCCTCACGGGTCAAAAACAAAGCACCATCGGCAGAGGTGACAAACAGGCCGCCGGCACGCTCTGGGGCGCAACTGAAGCGGGCGTGGAAACGTTCGCCCTCGGCAAGGACGAGACGCGCTGCATCAAACATGCTGAAAGCATGACCGCTGGAGCGGATGTGATTGGCTAGGGCCTCGGCCGACTTGTCTTCGGGCTCGATGATGACTTTGATGTCCTTCGGAATCTCGACCCATTCGCGCTGCGGGCGTTCTGGACCGCGATCGCGGTCGCCAAAACGACGAGGACCACCACGGTCATCGCGGCGTGGGCCACCACCCTGGCCTGGAGGGCCGTCACGGCGGGGACGAAACTCGCCCCGGCCCTGGCCACCGCCAGGAGCGCCGCCAAAGCCGCCACCATCACGGCGCGGCGGGGGGCCGCCACGGCGGTCCCCACTGCGGCGGTCTGGCCCACCTTCACGACGAGGGCCGCGGTCTTCCCGCTCCTCGTATTTGCTGAGGTTGCTTGGGGCACTCATGCCAGCGACCCAGGCGGGCATCATGCGTAAGTCAGAGAGGTCCACCATCCCAGCGGGTTTCGGGGTCGGTGTTTCAGGAGTCGCTTCAGGTTCAGTCATGACAAGGAAATCAGAGTGCGTAGTATGGCGCAACTTCGGCATTGTCGCCACCTTTGTTCGCAAACCTGAGGGATGGCTTTTTTGGCACCTGAAATCCCCAATTGGAAAACAGGTGCTTTTGGCAGGTCGCAGCCGCAGGTCAGCACCCTCAAATCATGTCCATATCCACCAGGATCTCACGCGGCTTGGCCCCTTCGCCAGGACCGATGATGCCGCGATCTTCGAGGATGTCCATCATACGGGCGGCACGGCCGTAGCCGAGCTTGAGACGGCGCTGGAAGAGGCTGGTGGAGGCTTTCTTTTCCTGGCGGATGACTTCCAGGCATTTCTCTAGAGTCTCCTCTTCTTCGCTGCTCACGCCGCCCTCACCATCGTCGTCATCACCGCCCATTTCGCCGGTTTCATCGTCCACCTTGACATCAAAAATCGGTTTTCCCTGGGCCACACAACGCTCCACCACGGCGTGGATTTCGTCATCGGTGACAAGCGCGCCCTGGCTGCGGATTGGCTGGGCACCGCCGGGCGGCACGTAAAGCATATCTCCTTTGCCCACGAGGTTTTCAGCCCCTTTGCGGTCCAGAATGACTCGGCTATCCAGTGCGCTGGAGACCTGGAAGGCGATGCGGGTAGGGATGTTTGCCTTGATGACGCCCGTGAGCACATCGGCACGCGGTGTCTGGGTGGCCACGATGAGATGAATGCCAGCAGCACGGGCCATCTGGGTGATACGAGCGATCGCGACTTCGATGTCCGCCGGGGCGGTCTGCATGAGATCGGCCAGCTCATCAATGATAACCACGATGTAAGGCAGCGTGTCGGGGATGATGAACTCCTGACTGCGGGCCCGTGGTGGGGGTGGCAGGGAATCGCCGATCCACTCGCCATTGTGATCCACCGGCAATTCCACTGGGGCGGTATCTGCCTCCAGTTCGGCAGCGACTTCGGGGTCTTCCCAGGGGGGCGTGGTGCCATCCACCAAATGATCTGCCGCTGCGGCCGCTTTGGCGAAAGCTGCAGAAACACGTACATCATCCGTCCCGGCCGAGGTTTTCACCGGCTTGGCAGGTGGGGCTTCCGGGGCAGGCTCCGGCACGGCCATGGCGGCAGCCGCTGCTTTTTTCGCCTCGTTGGCCGCCGCACGTTTGCGGTTGCGGTTGTTGAAAGTTTCGAAGTTGCGGCAGCCTTCCTGGGCGAACATCTGGTAGCGGCTTTCCATTTCCCGCACCACCCAGCGGAGGGCCAGCAGAGCCTTCTTCGGATCGGTCACCACCGGCACGGCGAGGTGCGGCAGGTTGGCGTAATTCTGCATTTCCACGACCTTGGGGTCGATCATGATGAACCGCAGTTCATCAGGGGCAAAGCGGCACAGCAGACTGGTGATGATGCCGTTGATGCAGACCGATTTCCCTGATCCCGTGGCACCAGCCACCAGCAAGTGCGGCATGGCCGCGAGGTCGCCGATGATGGTCTTGCCATACACGTCCTTGCCCAGGGCAATGGGCAGCCGTGCCTTGCCATTGGAGAACACTTCGTCTTCGAGCAGTTCGCGAATCGGCACGATGACTTTGTCGCGGTTGGCCAGCTCGATGCCCACCGTGTCCTTGCCTGGAATCGGAGCCAGGATGTTGATGCGTTCCGCACAGGTGGCACGGGCAATGTCATCATCCAGCGCTGCGATGCGGGCCACGCGCAGACCATCCACAGGTCGAACTTCGTAGCGTGTGATGGCGGGGCCGCGGGTGATGTCGCCGGCCTCGACTTTCACGTTAAAGCTGGCCAGGGCTTTGATGATTGTGTCCTGGATGGCGATGAGTTCGCGCGGATCGGTCGGCTTATGCAGCGATTCGTCCGGCCAAGACAGCAGGTCCAATTCAGGAAGCTTGTAGTCCTTGAAGCGCACGGCCAAATTGCCCAGCGTTCCGTGAGGGGCCTGCTCGAGCTTCTGAGCGCGTTTTTTCTCCCAGACGTCGGAAAGGCGGGGTTTGTCTGTGGTTTCTGTGTGGCCGCGCGAAGCGGAAGAATCGATGATCTTCGGCTTCGGCGGCTCAAAGGTGAGTCCTAGTTCAGGGGTGACCAGGGGGCCCACCGGGGCGGTCTCGGCCTTGATCTCCGCCGGGGCCTTCTTCCGCCGCGTGGGTGTAGCAGAGCTAGGCGCGTCTCCCATCTCGGCTTCGCGGGCGGCAATTTCACGGCGGATCTGATAAGTCTCCCAAGCCCGGGTGATTTCCACGCGGATGGCCTGGATGGCCTGCAGCGGGTGAATGCCGCTGGCGAGGAAAAAGCCCACTGCATAGATGCCAGCGAGCACGACGGTGGAACCCACCTTGCCCAAAAGATTGGCCAGGATGCTGCCGCCGATGAGGTAACCAAAGCCGCCGCCGCCGCCGAGAGGGGTGATGTTATCACGCTGGTTCAGAATATCCTGCACCTCAAAAATGGCCGCCGTGGTGATGACCATCAGCGCGACGCCGAGCCAGGAGCGGCCAGTGACTTTGACATTCGAAGCCAGCTTACACACGCCAAACCAGGTCATGCTGAAGGGCAGCAGATAGATGGCCATGCCCGCCAGATACAGGGAGGCCCCTGCCCCCATAGCCCCAAAACGGCCAACGAAGTTTTTGACCACCAAATTGGGCTGGTCCGTCACGCTGAGCCAGAACCAAGTGGGCAGATCCATGGGATCATAAGAAACCAGAGCCAGCAAGTACATGGCAGCGAGCACAAGCATGGCAATGCCAACTGCGTCGTTCCAAGGGCTTTCTTTTTCCTGCACACGGGCACGGGCAGGACGGGATTTTGCGAGTTCGGCAGCCATGGAAATCGGGGAGCGAGAATTAACTCAGCGAATTAGACATTCAACATTACCAAAATAAACTGGCAACTCAATCCCGAAGGTGCCGAAACGCGAATTTCCAGGTTTTCCCTGGGCAGATCAGCCCTGCACGGCCAGCCCAGCAGCCAGAAAACGCCGGGAAACGGCCACGTATTTGAGCGCGAGCTGGACATTCGCCGCCTGTTCCTCCGGTGTGAGGGTGCGCACCACACGGGCCGGGGAGCCCACCACCAGGGAGCCTTCCGGGATCACCTTGCCCTTGGTTACCAAGGCACCGGCAGCGATGATGCTGCGGGCACCAATGATGGCCCCATCCAGGATGATGGCCCCCATGCCTACCAAGACCTCGTCGCCGACTGTACAGGCATGCACAATGGCCCGGTGGCCCACGGTCACGCGATCCCCAAGGATGCAGGCATGATCATCACTCACATGCAGCACGCTGCCATCCTGCACATTGCTCTGGGCACCGACGACGATGCGGTTGATGTCACCACGAAGAACGCTGGTGTACCAGACGCTGGATTCGGCTCCCAGCTCCACTGCACCGATGACAACGGCCCCCGGAGCAATAAAAGCGCTGTCATGGACGGCAGGTTCCGTGTCAGGAATCAAGAAGTTTTTCAATGGGTCATGGCTCATGAATCCGCATAAATACAGGGGTTGAAGCGATTTTTATGTTTGACGTAAACGCGCGCTTGGAGTCTTAATCGCCGACACTTCCGCTTATCACCAAGCGCGGACAGCCTCAACTCGAACAACAACCAATACCAGCATCAACATGAACAAAGCTGAACTCCTGGAACTCGTGCAGAAGAATCTTGGCGCAGAAACCTCCAAGCGTGCCGCCGCTGACGCTCTCGAAGCCGTGCTGGAAGCACTGGCCAAGGGCATCAAAAAAGAAGGCAACGTGCAGCTCATCGGTTTCGGCACCTTCAAGGTCGCCAAGCGCGCCGCCCGCACCGGCCGCAACCCAAAGACTGGCGAATCCATGAAGATCAAGGCGTCCAAAAACGTCCGTTTCGTGGCTTCCAGCGCTCTGAAGGGTTCTCTGTAATTCCCGCCTGATTCCTCGCGAATCATTAAAGCCCCGTGTCCTCCCCGAGAGGCACGGGGTTTCTTTTTAAACTGGCGCATCGGCGAAATAAAGGCCGCCCTAGATCTAGGGCGGCCTAACGATTATTGCTTCATCAACATCCAACTTTTCTAAACTCAGGCGGTGACCATGCAGGGAGCGTGGCCATCCTTCATGCGTCCGCGAAACTCCGTGGGGGATTCGCTGGCGATTCGGCGGAAGCTGCGATTGAAGTGCGAGAGGCTCTGGAAGCCGACGTCATAGGCCACCTCTGTGATGCGTGCGGCTGGCTTCATCAGCATGCGCTTGGCTTTCTCCACCCGGGCACGATTGACAAAGTCGGTGAAGGTCAGGCCGGTGGAGCGCTTGAAGATTTTGCAGAAGTGGAAGGGGCTGACATTCACCGCACTGGCCACCACATCCAGTGTCATCGGTTCCGCCAGATGGGCATGGATGAAGATCTTGGCATTGCGCACTGCCTCGGGCTCGTGGGTGGCATGGGCAAAGAGCAGGCGGTGGGCATTCTCCCCCAGTTGCAGGGCAAAGGAACGGAGTAGAGACAGGGCGGCCTCATAACGCACAGGCTCCATCACGGGCACCTGCTGAAAATGGACCTGCGCGGTGCGGACTTCGTCGGCACTGCGGTCATCCTCCAAAAGGGCATGGGCAAGAGGGGCGAAGGTGCTGGCATTGGCCGGCTCCAGCCGCACGCCGCCCGTCTGCAACAGCGCCACAGGATTTTTCCCCACCCGCACAGGCACCAGGGTCTCCACCACGCCAGAAACGGATTTGTGGGTCACCAGGGACTCGACAAATTCCATGTCGCCCTGGGCCCGCAGGGTGAGAGGTAGCCCGGTAAGCGTGTGGAAGGCGCGCTGGTATTGCTGGAAGAGATCGCTTTCCGAAAGGGTTTCGATGAAGCGCTGGCGGCCATTGGCCTGAGAGGTGGTGGTTTGCATCGTGTTCGTCGGGTGGTTCAAGGTGACGTCCTGATGCTAACCTGCGGCCTTATGCTCCTCTATTGGGGACGGCTACGGCCTGTGCTGTGAGGGAGCACCGCAATACCGGTGTAGTGGAAACCATTAGCCCCGCGACCACCCGGCTGGCTCAGACCTTCGTCCGGCCTTCCACCCATTGCACGGCGTAGCGCACCAGTGCGGCCCCTTCGGTGATGGCCAGCTTGTCCTTGATGTGAGCCCGGTGGGCCTCCACCGTGCGGACGCTGATGCAGAGCCGCTCGGCAATGTGTTTGGTGGCCACCCCCTGGCCGATCATCTCCAGCACTTCCAATTCACGGTCGGTCAGGCTTTCCAGGCTGGCGGCCTTGGCGCGGTGGCCGATCACCTGCTCCATCATGCGGCTGGTCATGCTGTCACTGACATAGATGCCACCGGAGAGCACCTTCCGCGCAGCGGTGATGAGGTGGTCTGCAGCGGCCTCCTTCATGATGTATCCGCGTGCGCCGGCGCGCAGGGCGCGTTCGCCATACATCGCTTCGTCATGCATGGAGAGCACGAGGCAGAGCGTACCCGGATGGAGAGCCTGGATGTCCTTGAGAAGCTCCAGCCCATTTTTATCCGGCAGCGTGAGGTCAATGACCACGAGATCAGGCTTCAATTTTTCTACCGCAGCCAAGCCATCCCGCGCATTGCCAGCCTCGCCACAGACATCCAGCCCGTCTTCAGCACGAATGAGCTGGGCCAGACCATGGCGCATAATCGGGTGATCATCGATGAGGAGTAGGCGCTTCACAGGCGACCTCCGCTAACTAATTGTTTAGAAATAGCGGAGACGGGCACGCTGCATCGCACGATGGTGCCGCCAGCGTCATCCAGATCCACCGTCAGCAAGCCGCCCAGCATGCGGGCACGGTGGGTCATGGTCAGCAAGCCCATGCCGGTGCTGCGGCCGCTGACGTTGTCCGGAATGCCCACGCCATTATCACGGATGTTGAGCAGCACGTTGCCATCTTCTTCGGCGAGGGTGATTTCGATCCGTTCGGCGTGACTGTGCTTGATAGCGTTGGCCACGGCCTCCTGGGCAATGCGGAAGAGCTGTGTGGCCATCTTGTTGTCGGGAATCTCCACGGGCAGGTCGCAGCGGAACGGGCAAGCCACGCGAAAGATGCGCTCGGTCCCCTGGGCCAGATCCGCCAGGGCAGCCATCAGTCCAGAGGCATCCAGCACCACCGGCATGAGGCCGCGCGACATTTCACGGGCCTGCACATTCGCATGGGTGACGAGGCGCACAATCTCATGAAGATTTTCTGCTGCGGGGCTGCTGCTTTTGTGGAGCTGCTGATGTGCCACCTTGGCCAGGCAGCCGATGGCAGCGAGCTGCTGGCAAAGGTCGTCATGGATGTCCTGGCCGATGCGGTGCTGCTCCTCCTCACTGATTTGCAGGATTTTTTCCTCCAACTGCTTGCGGTCACTGAGGTCACGGATGATGCCGGTGAAAACCCGTCGTCCGTCCGGCAGCAGCGCCTCCCCCACGGAAAGATCCATGGGGAAAACCGTCCCGTCCTTCCGCTGGCCAACGGCCTCGCGCCCGATGCCGATAATCTTCTTCACGCCAGTCCGCAGATAGTTCTGCACGTAGCCATCATGCTTTTCGCGGTAGGGCTGGGGCATGAGCATCTTGATATTTTGCCCCACCATCTCTTCTCTAGAATAACCAAAAAGACGTTCCGTGGCGCTGTTCACCGTTTCGATCAGCCGCGAATCGCTCATCGTGATGATAGCATTCACCGCCGTTTCCAGAACGGCGCTGCTGCGTTTCTCCGAGGCTACCAAGGCTTCCCGTGTGAGCTGCAGCTCCGTCACATCCCGGCCAATGCAGAGGATGCCCGTCACCTGTCCCTCATCATTACGAATGTCAGAGTGAAACCACTCCACGTGGCGAAGCCCCCCCTCCTGGGTGATCAGGGGTTTGATGTGGCTGCGGCTGCGGTCACCGCCCTTGTTGCCACGGCACAACAGGTAGGCTGCGGCACGGTGTTCTAGAGGGATCAGGCTCGCCACCCAGTCTTTCCCTTTCAATTCGTCATCGACATAGCCGGAGAGCTTTTCCAGCCCCCGGCTCATCCATTGGATGCGCCCCTGGGTATCGAGTCCCAGCACCAGCATTCCAGCATGGTCCACAAGGCTCTGGAGGAGGGCTGGGTCGGTGATGGGGATCATGTCGTCGGCGACTCCATGTTCCTTGTCATGATCGTGTCTGTCAAGGCAGCCTCCCTTGCCGCCGCAGGAACTCTGGCAGCCGCAGCCGCCGTGATTTTTGGGTGAAGAAACGGAGGGGTGAGGGAGGCTCATGGCTCAGTTTATTCGTTGGCAAATCCCTCAGGCTTCACGGCCAGGATGGAGCATGGGGCATTGGCCACGATCTTTTCAGCCGTGGTGCCGATGAGCAGTTCACGCAGGCCCGTCTTCCCCCGTGTGCCCAGCACGACCATGTCGGCATGGGTTTCTTTAACATGGTCCAAAATGGCCTCGCGAATGTTGACACGCTCCAGCACTAGGGCGCGGGTTTTGACTTCGGGGAAATCGCGAGCCTGCTCCGCCACATACTCGGTCAGCTCCCGCTGCCAGCTTTCCACAGCCTGCGAGTCGGTGCCCAATGGCATGGGGGCCACCATGCCACCATAATCCATAGACATAGCTAGGGCAGACTGATAAACGTGCAGGCAATCCAGCGTGGCCCCATCCTGACTGGCCAAGGCCAGGGCGATGCGCACAGCATCGGTGGCATTTTGGGAAAAGTCCACGCAGGTGACGTAGTGCTTGAAAGGCCCCTGGGCATCCTCGCGCACCAGCAACACATCCAGCGGGGCTTTGCGCACGCATTTGGCAGCGATCACGCCGACACGGCCCGGATCGTTGCGCGAGCCTTTGGCCCCCATGACCAGGAGATCGGCCGCATGGACGCGACAGGATTCCGACAGTTCCGCAAAAGGGTGGCCGATCCGGACTTCCATCTCCACCTGGGCACTGCCGAGATCGGCCTCATCGACAAACTTTTTCATCCGGGCCGTCCAGTCCGCCCGGATGGTGGCCTGATCGGTGGAAAGGGCCCGCTTCAGTTCATGCACCAGGAATTCGTCCATCACATGCACCGCCGTGACGGAGGCCTGGTTCAGGGAAGCCAAGCGCACAGCCTCGCGGAGGGCATTGCGGCAGGAAGGCGTGAAATCAATCGCCGCGATGATTTTGGAATAAGGTTTCATGGTCGTCAGTGTTGGGTTGAGCATAAAGTCTCTGACCACGCATTGCCCTCCGGCGTTTGCTTTGTTCTGAGCGTGCCTTGTGCAAAAGGTGCCTTCATGCGGGGATGGGGGCCAGCCCGGCCTGCTCCGGCAGCCTCTCTTCCGCTGCTGTTCGAGGCCGGCGGAAAGTCCAGGCGACCAAGCTGAGGGTGGCCACAGAACTCAGCGGCATGAGGATGGCGGCCGCCAGCGGGCTGAGGTGCCCCATCATCCCGGCAGCCACCGTGACAAGATTGTAAGTCAACGAAAAGGCAAAGACACGCCGGGTGGCGCGACGATGGATTCGCGCCGTTTCCAGCAGCCCACTGACAAAGCCCAGGCTGTGCCCGAGGAAAAAAAAGTCGGCCTTCTGCTCCAGAAAACTGCGCCCCGTCACCGGGCTGCCAGCGCACAGCGCAGCATCAAAGGCCAGGCTGTCATTGGCACCATCCCCGACATAGAGTGTGTCATCCTTTTGGTTAGCGATCAGCCAGGCAGCTTTGTCCTCAGGCCGCATCTCTGCCTGCCAGCTTTCCGGGGGCAGGTTCAGCCGCGCGGCAATGTGGGCCACCTTGGCCGCCCTGTCACCGCTGAGTATGTGTACTCCCAATCCTCTTTGCTGGAGCCTGCGCACCTCCTCCACAGATTCAGCCCGCAGTGCGTCCCGAAAGTGGAAAGCCGCCATCATCACCCCATCCCGATGGAAACAGGCGTCCCCGCCCTGGCCACGGCCCAGGGTCCATGAATGGCCTTCGGCATCGGTCACGCTCAGCCCCTGGCCGATCTCCTCCAGAACCTCATGGCCTGGCATGGCCTGCCCAGGCCCCACAGCATCAAAGAGACTGCGGCTGACGGGATGCAAATTCCCGGTCACCAAGGTGCGCAGCATGGCCAACGATTTCGCATCTAAAGAAGCGAGCGCCTCCGGATTTTCCAAAACGGGGTTCTCCAGGGTAAGCGTGCCCGTCTTGTCAAAGACGACGCATCTCACCCGCATGAGCCTTTTCCACAAGGCCAGCGAACGAACAAAAACACCCAGCCTTTCCGCCCGTGAGGCGGCCAGATCCTCCGCCAACGGCACCGCCACCCCCAGCGCACAGGGGCAGGAGACGACAAAGATGGAGATCATGATCTGCAAAGCCGTGGCCATGCCTGCCCCCTGCCACAGCCACCAACCAGCACTGCCAATACCCAGGAGGACGACCACGGCCAGATACACACGCAGAAGCCGCTCCAGCCTCAGGTCTCTAAATTCTCCCGGCTTTCTTGCTTCCAGCAATTTCCGCAAGGTGCTGTCTTTCCAACTTTCCAAGGCCTCCGCCTCCAGACTCCGGGTACCTATGTTCAGCGCCCCGGATGGCAGGAGTTGGCCTGACGTGCGCTGCATGGATTCGCTCTCTCCATTGATCCACTCTAGACTCACCGTGGCCTGAGGATTCAGCAGCTTGCAGGCGACAGGCACAGACTGCCCCGCCTTGATGGAAAAACGCATCCCTGGCTGCAGCGCCGAAAGGGGCCGCGACCGTGTCTCATCTAGAAGGGTCACGCGATCGGGAATGGAGGTGTCGCGCATCAGCTTGCGGCGATTTCGTTCCACCGCCGCCTGCTGGGCCCAGCGACCTGTCAGCATCAAAAAGATGAAGATGGCGACAAAATCAAAATACTTCAGTCCCGGCACGCCCGCGATCCAGCCGCCCAAAGAACCCAGATAGGCAGCGAGGATGCCCAGGGCGATAGGGGTATCAATGTGCAGTGCCCCGATGCGCAGGCTGTGCCAGGCTTTCTCCATGAAGTAGCTGCCACCGACGAACATCGCCAGAGTGGCGGAGACTGCCGCGATCATGTCAAACCACGAGGCAAAGGCAAACTGGGCAGGCATGCCGAAGTAGGCAGGCAGCGAAAAGGCCATGGCATTCATGGCAAAGGCGCCACAGAGGCCCACCCGCCGCTCTAGGCCTGTCACCTGGCGAGTTTCCTCCCCGTCATGGGGAGGCCCAAGCAGATATCCAAAAGCCTGCAAGTCACGAGCAAAGGCCACGGCATCAAACATGGCCGGGGCATAGATCAGCCGGATCTCCCCCTGCAATAAATCCACATTGACCCGCAGCCCGCCCGCATGGCGGACAAAAATCCGCTCGATCAACCAGACACAGCCCACGCAGGACATGCCCTGGATGGCCAGCCGCAGCTCCACCGGTGCCGTCCGCACTTCTCCGGGAGACGTGGGCAATGTCGCGGCCTCCAGGCGGGCCAAATCAGCCAGCCATTCATAATCCCGCTCCCGCAGGGCCTGGGGAGAGACCGGCGGCAGGGACAGGCCCCCTTTCAGGTCATAAAAATGATCCAGCCCCTGCTGGTGCAGCAGATTGTGAACATAGACACAGCCCGCACAGCAGAACCCATCCTTACGGCTGGCCGGCACCGGCGTGCCACAGTGCTGGCAAACAACAGAAGATGACATCCTCTGAGACTAGGCCAGACGGCAGGGGTTGCTGCCCTCCAGTTGTCCTTCACGCCGCCGTCCTTGTGCGCCCACCCGGAAAGGGTGAAAAGTGGGTCGGCCTTCATAAGCCGGATTTTGTACCTTCAGCCTCGCGGCCCCCGGCGTGGTCATTTATCTGGTGATGTCCCGCAAGCGGTCCACCTTCCCCTGCCGAAGCAGGTGCGACTATTACCCGGAGTTATCCACCCTCTTGCGAGGGCTTGCGGCCAGGCGGGCCTTTCTCCTGTTCTGTCTTGCACCGCATGGGGTTTGTCATGCCTCCTTCATTGCTGTCGGAGCGGTGGGCTCTTACCCCGCCTTTTCACCCTTACCCTTCGGGGCCGAAGCTCCAAAAGGCGGTTTGTTTTCTGTGACACTTTCCATTGCCCTGGGTTGCCCCAGAACCTCCGACGCTTGCGCGCGGCATGCTGCCTTGTGGTGTCCGGACTTTCCTCTCGTCCGCGAGCCTCACGACTCCGACGAGCGACCACTCCGGCCGACCCGCTATCATCTTAAAGCAGCTTGCCCATTCGCCAAGCGGAATGTCGCCAGACGAATGGGCTCCGGAGGGGGAAGTCGTTTACTCAGCTTTTTTGCCCAGCTTCCTCATCTCCACCCAGCGGATGGCAAAGGAGGTGAGGGAGGTGCCTTCGGTGAGTTTCAGTTTCTGGCGGATCTTCAGCTTGTGCACATCCACGGTTTTGGGGCTGATGCGCAGGATCTCCGCGATCTGTCCAGTGCTGCGCCCTTCACCAATGAGCTGAAAGACCTCGAACTCACGGTCGCTGAGGTGATGAATGGCCCCATCGGGGCCCGGGCTGGCCCCGGAAGAGAAGGCCAGAAGGATGGTTTCTGACATGCGCTCACTGAGGGCGATGCCACCGGAGAGAATGCGGCGGAGGGCTTTTTCAAAGGCACCATGAGGGGCATCCTTCATCATGTAGCCTTTGGCACCCGCTTTCAGCGCACGCTGGGCATACAGAGTCTCATCATGCATGGAGACCACCAGGACCGGGAGATCTGGATTCAGCACACGCACATCTTTGATGAGCTCCAGCCCGTTGCGGCCCGGCAGGGTGATGTCCACCACAAGCACGTCTGGCACGTCTTTTTCAAGCATCTTCAGAGCCTCCTGGGAGTCTGGGGCTGTCCACGCGCAGGCGAAGTCTTCCAAGTTCTCGACAAACATTTTCAGCCCCTCACGCATGAGGGTATGATCATCAACGATGGCGATTCGGTGGGGCAGGTTGGGGGGGGTATTCATGCGATTTCGACGGTGGCGGTTTCTGGGTTTGCTGAAAGAGGAATGAGACACTCGACGGAGTTGACCGCGTCGTCTCCTTGGGCTGGCGGGTGGAAACTGAGGGAGGCCCCCAGGGCATCCAGGCGCTGTCGCACCAGGTGCATGCCCATCCCCTCGATGGCCGCCGAAACCGGGCGGTAGGGGCGGCCATCATGGGTGACGAGCAATCGTGCCTCCTGGGGCGTCATTTCAAAGCTGATCTCAATCCACGAAGGGTTGCCATGCTTGGCTGCGTTGGTCGCCAGCTCCTGGGCCACGCGGAAAATATGCGTGGAGGATTCCCCAGTGAGAGCTGTGTCTGTAGCCGAACATTCCACCCGGCAGGGTATTTTAAAACCACGGGTGATAAATTCACCAAGGTCAGAAAGAGCCGCGGTGATGCCGAGGGCCTCAATGCCCACCGGTGCCAGTCCGCGGGCAAAGCCACGGGCAATGCCAGTCGCCTCCGAGAGGTCATTGGCCAGTTCCGCCGCCAGCGGCTCCTGACTGCTGCCGCCGGAGCGCGCCAGGGCCGACTGCAGCACACCCGTCTTCATCAGCGCGGCGGCTAGGCGCTGGCAGAGATCGTCATGCAGGTCCATGCCGATGCGGCGGCGCTCATTTTCTGCGGTGTCCAAAAGCCGGCGCTCCAGCGTCTTGCGCTCGCTCACATCCATGGCGATGCCTGCCACGGAACACTCTTGGCCATCTGAGCCGGGCACGGCAAAGCCCCGGCAGCGCACCCAGCGAAGCTGCCCCTCCGGCGAAGCCACCCGTACCTCGATCTCCAGCCGGGGCCCCCCTCGACGAAGAGACCGCAGCATTTCCAGGCAACGGCGGCGGTCCTCCCGCACAATGGCATGCAGCCAATCCCAACGGCGAGTCACCAAACGGGCGGCCCGACGTGAAAAGACGGTGGCGTAGGCATCATTCACGAAGGCAAAGCTGCGGCTGTCATCCGGGGCCAGCCAGAAAACATCGCGCATGGTCGCGGCGATCTGGTGCAGCCGCTGTTCCGAATGGCGCAGGCGGTCATGAGTCAGCCTGACAGCCTGGGAGACCTGGGCCAGTTCATCCCGCCCCTGGATGGCGGGCATGGGCTCCGTCTCCAGCGACATTCCCTGCACCTGGCTGACGAGAGTCTCCACCCGCTCCGTCACCACTTTTTTTAACAGCAGCCAGAGCGCCAGACACCCCCCCATCAAGGCCATGGACTGAGCCAGCAAAGCATGCAGCGCCAAGGCCGAGGCCGAGGCGAGGGGCATTTCCAAATCATACTCCAGGATGACGCTTCCTTTGGCTTGTGCCAAACCTTCCCAAAAGGGGAAAATGGCCACCAAGCGCTTGTCCGGAACGCTTTCCAAGACCCGGCCTTCCATGGATTCGCGGACCAACTCCAACAGCGGCCCCACACCTGCCAGCGGGGTTTCAGCCAATGTCAGCCCACGCATCTGCTGCATGGTGGCATGGCGCACAATGTTTTCTCCGTCCACGATCAAGCCCAAGCGCAGATCTTTGTTAGTGGAGCTGTAGCTGAGTTCCAAATCTGCCGCACGGGAGACCTTCCGACGCAGCAAGTGCTGAGACATGCCTGAGAGGCGGGATCCCTCGGCAAAGGCCAGGCTTTTCATCGCAATACGCCGGCTCTGCTTGGAGCGCTCATTCAACCGCAGGGCACTGATACCAATGAGGATGCCCCCCACCACAAACAGGGACACGGAAATTTTGAACTGGAGGGAGCGCAGCAGGTGCTTCATGGCAGTTCCTCCAACAGGCTGGGGTCAAAAACCTCGCTTGGTTGCAGACGGAGAGCCGCTTGGGAGTCCTCCACCAGTCCCTTTTGCAACTCCACAAAAAGCTCGCCCAACCAGGGCTCCTCACGGCCTAACAAACGACGGTTCTGGGCCCGGTCCACACTTTCGACGTTTTTCAAAATCTGCTGAAACACTTCGCCAGACACGCCTTCACGCCGAAGCACCGGATTCAGCTTTTCGCCACCCTGAAAAAGCCGGGGCATCCACCGAAAGTGCGCCTGCATGAGTGAGATCAAGGCCTCCCGATGTTCCACCAGGGCATCAGGGTGGACGGCTAGCACCCGCACAATGGAGGCCCCGGAGAGGGAGGAATCATAGACTTTGTTTAGATTCAGGCTGCTCAGCCTCTGGCGCCAGGGTTCCGCCAGTACTACCCCATCCAGCGCGAGTTCCTGGAAAATTTCCTCTACCTCCGCAGGATTCAGCGGCACCTGCTGAACATCGGACAATTTGAGATTGGCATTTTGCAGGGCTTTGCTCAGTAGCCAGGCACCGGAGGTCCGAGGCTCATAACCAATACGGCAGCCTTTCAGCGCGGCGATGTTGCTGATGTTTCCCTTGGTCATCAGCAGATCCGCGCCCCGTGAAATGTCCGTCACCATCACAATCCGCAGCGGGTAACCCTGATGAATCTGGCGGATGACCTCATCCAAAGAAAGCACGGCGGCATCCACCACCCGGTTCCCCACCGCGCGCATGGCAGCCGAGGTCCAGTTCATCTCCACCAAATTGACTTGGCGGGAATCGAGTTCCCCGGCCTCCCTCGCCAGCACCCACGGCTCGGCGCCGGCCCACATGCCAACGGCGACCCGCAAGGGCTCCTCCTGCGGTGGAACTGGCACCTGTAGGGCGGCCCCCCAAAGAACCGCGACCAAGACCATGATGGCAATGGTGCCAAAGGATAGGAAAGGACGTTGGCTCATAATGCAGGCGGTTGGCGATGCACCATAGCCTAATCACAGAGCCCCCTTGAGGGTCAATAAGCTATACCTTTATTAAGGTCTAAAGCTCACGCCAGGATCCCTTTGACCACGTGATGTTCCTCCACCCCGGTCAGCCTTTGGTCCAGACCTTGGAATTTGAAGCTAAACCGGCTGTGGTCAATGCCCATGAGATGCAGAATGGTCGCGTTCAGGTCATTGATGTGGACTGGATCTTTGACGATGTTGTAGCTGAAGTCATCGGTCTCTCCCCACACAGACCCAGCCTTCACCCCGCCGCCCGCCATCCACATGCAGAAGTTACGAGGATGGTGGTCGCGACCATAGTTATCCTGGGTGAGGGCACCCTGGGAGTAAACCGTGCGGCCGAACTCGCCCCCCCAAACCACAAGTGTGTCATTGAGCAGCCCACGCTGTTTCAGGTCCATCACCAAGGCGGCACAGGCCTGATCGGTATCTTTGACCTGGTTGCGCAGATGTTTGGGCAGGCCATTGTGCTGGTCCCAGCCCCGATGCAGGATCTGCACCACGCGGGTGCCCCGCTCAATCAGACGCCGGGCCATGATGGCGCTGTGGGTGAAGCTGCCTGCGCGGTTCACATCTTCCCCATACATCTCAAGGGTCGCCTTGCTCTCCTTGCTCAGATCCGTCAGCTCTGGCACGCTGGACTGCATGCGGAAAGCCATCTCGTATTGGGCGATGCGGGTCTGAATCTCGGGATCGCCCACGCGGGCGTGATTGATCTCATTGAGCTGATTCAGCGCATTCAGCATCGTGCGGCGATCCCCTGGATTCACCCCCGGTGGATTCTTCACAAACAGCACAGGATCCCCCTGCCCGCGCAATGCCACCCCTGTATATTTGGTGGGCAAAAAGCCACTGCTCCACATGCGAGTGAACAGCGCCTGAGCCGCGCTTTCTGGTGGGAAGCTCGGTGTGAAAACGACAAAGGCCGGCAGGTCATTGCTCTCGCTGCCCAGACCATACGCCAGCCAGGAGCCGATGCTCGCCTTGCCCGGCACCTCATTGCCCGTCATGACAAAAGTACAGGCCGGATCATGGTTGATGGCCGTCGTATTCACCGTCTTCACCAGCGCCATTTCATCCACGATCTTTGCCGTGTGCGGCAGCAGTTCACTCACCCAAGTGCCGCTCTTACCATGCTGCTGAAATTTGAACATGGAGGGGGCCACGGCCAGCCGGGACTGGCCACTGGTCATGGTGGTGATGCGCTGGCCATTGCGCACGCTCTCGGGTAGATCTTTGTCGAAATAATCCTTCAATCCCGGTTTGTAATCCCACAGGTCCAACTGCGAGGGTGCCCCATTCATGTGCAGGTAGATCAGCCGCTTCGCCTTGGGCGCAAAGTGCGGCAGGCCCGGCATGGGCGGGTGGATCATCCCCTCCGCAGGGGCCGCCGAGGCAAAATCCCGCCCCAGCATGGAAGCCAGCGCAATGCTACCGGCACGCAGCCCCACCTGGCCGAAAAACTGGCGGCGTGTCTGCGTAAGGTGATAGTCGAGGAGCGGATCCATGGCTTCTAATACGAAGGGAGCCTTCCCAGAATATCCACGGAGGGAGAAAAACCATCCACAGAGCAGCATCCTCATGCTTTGGCCTGATTTGTCTCATGCAGAAGGTTTGGCGAAGGAAGCAGCCCCTACCTTCCGTAATGCCCCCTCATGTTTCTGCGCCGCCATTCCATTCTCGCTCTCGCCGCATTGCCCCTTCTGGCCCTCGCTGCCAGTCCGCAGCCGGAGGAGCAGGGTTTTGTCCCCATGTTCAATGCCGATGATCTCAAAGGCTGGGTGAATGCCAACTGCGCCCCGGAGACCTGGAGCATCAAGGACGGCGTCATCGCCTGCACCGGCCTGCCCACGGGCGCGCTGCGCACGGAAAAGCAGTATGAAAACTTCATCCTTGAGGCCGAGTGGCGGCACCTCAGCGAGGCAGGGAACTCCGGCATCTTTGTCTGGGGCACCCCCATCAGCGCACCCGGTGTGCCTTTCCTTCGCGGCATCGAGGTCCAGGTCCTGGATCACGGCTACATGAAAAAAGCCGACCCTAAAAAGCCCAAGTGGTTCACCACCCATGGCGATGTCTTCCCCATCCACGGTGCCACCATGGACCCGCATGGCGAGAGCAACGGCAAACGCAGCTTTCCCAGCGAGGAGCGCAGCAAACCAAACCCCGAGTGGAACCACTACCGCATCGAGGCCAACAACGGTCGCCTCACCCTGGCCGTGAATGGCAAAGTCGTCAGCGGTGGGGATAACTGCAACTATCGCAAAGGTTACCTCGCCCTGGAATCCGAAGGGGCTCCGGTGGAATTCCGCAACGTCCGCATCAAAGAACTCCCTTCCACCAATGCTACCCCAGAAATGACCGCTCCGCTGGACCAGGGTTGGAAGGCCCTCTACACTGGTGTGGATTTCCGCGGCTGGAAAGTCCCTGCGGCGGCTTCTGCCAAGTGGACCACTGCCGATTGGCAGATCAAACTGGGCGCTGGCCCCATCGGCCCAGCCCTCCGGACCGAGCAGGAGTACGGCGACTGCGAAGTCATCGTTGATGTAAACCTCCCGAAAGGGGCCGACCTCACGCAGCCAGTCGCTGGCCTTTGCGTGCGCGGCAGTGAAAAGCCTCTGGTCCAGTTTGGCCAAGGCCAGGCCCCCATCGTCCTCGGGGCCGACAAGGTCAAAGCCGGCCAGTGGTACCGCATCAAAGCCACACTCAAAGGCAACACAGCCAAAGTCCTCATCACCGAGGCCCAAGAAGCCAACCCCCAGACCTTCGAAGCCACTGTGGACATGGACGCAGAAGGCAGCCTCGGCCTCGCCGACTTCGGCAAAGCCACCAGCTACGCCAATGTCTTTGTGCGGGAATTGACGGCATCGGAAAAGGCTCCGTAGCGTGACGGGGATTTCTCCAGATAAGTGACGGCCTAGAGCGATTCGATTGGGTGCGCCGACCATCGCACTAGTGGTTACCGAATGCCCCCCTCGCCGTGCTGCCAGACTACTTCAAAGCCCCCCCATCACGGCACCGCTTTGTCACCATCTCTGATCCCAAAGCCCGTTGGGATTACATGGCGCTGTGGCAACGAGGTAAAACACCTAGTTCTATTACAACGTTGGTGAATGCGCTGAAAGAGCCGGTGGTGGAATTTTCGGCTTAGAGGTATCGGGTGATGGGCTAATTCACACCGTATTCAGAGGCGCTTGGACATCGCGAAATTAGGAGCGAGATGGCCTATAATCACATTTGATCGAGCTTCTGTGACGATGAACCCCCGTGACTCGAAGAATTCCTTCGCCGTCAGGCTGACATCAGCCGTCAGTTCGGAGAGGTTCATCTCGACCGCCTCGGATTCAATTCTCGCGAGCATCTTGGAGCCAACTCCTTGTCCTTGGAAATCAGGACTCACGTAAAAACAGTCCACGAAGCCATCCTCTTCGAGTTCTGCCATTCCCACAATTCGATCTTCGATGATCGCCACGAAAGGATTCTTCTGAATGCAACGCTGGCGCCACTCCCTCATGTCCTGATGTGCCGGAGCCCATCGGTTGAGCAGATCGGCATGATAATCGCGCGAATTGGATTCGTGGGTCGCCCGGAAATAAACGTCCCAGATGGCGCTCTCATCACCGGGTTGGTATCGTCGAATCATCATGCAGCGGTTGGTGTCTTCTTGAGAGAAGGTTGTACTGTTTGCCTGGCATGAATGGCATCTTATCTAAACGCGAACGCGCTCTCGAATCCGTGAATAGAGCTGCACGAACTGGCCGGAAGTCTCTTCGATTCTAACTACCACGGCCAAGGGGATTAAACCTGAATTCATCCACCGTGCACGGATCGGGACTGAAACTACCAGGGTATAGTCATTCGTGCTCAAGCTCTCAACATGACGATTCCACTCGAATACATCTCGTTGAAGAGCACCTACACTCCTCCTATTAATACCGCTGATACCCTGAAATGGAGTCATGCTCTGTGAAGGTTTTACATTTTCTTCACCTTCCTCCAGCTGGTGTTGTGCCATAATTTCATCGGGAGAATTATCGCCTTCATATAGCCAAAACTTCAGTTCTGTTCCAAGATATTCTGTCACGCCCCATTTTTGAACTGGGGGTGCAGACGCGACAGTAACCGTGATTCGTTTCTTGGTAGGTCCGACAATACTGATTTCCGAAGGGATATGGAGCTTGAATATTACAGTCGAATCAGCCTCCACTTCTCCCTGCCAGTAGAGAACAACGGAATGCCCTTCGCACAATAAAGCCCGATCACTATTGGGACGGCCAAAGCCGGCCAAAGCCAGAACATCATTAGCTCCAATACCATCAGGAATATTAATGTCCCAAACCGATGATGCCACAAAAGCGCGAAGCAATGGGTTGCTTGGGTGAATCCCGAGCGACTTCAAATCACGTAAAATTTTAGCGACATGAAAAGCAGTTCGAGGTGCTGCAAAGCTTGTACCATGATTGCGACACAATGCTGGAGTTAATTGGTTGCTGGCAACCACGACATTAGTACCCATGTTCTGCGCAAAAAATCCACTACTTAAATGTTGGACTAAACTGCCCCCATACTCCACCAGGTCCGGTTTAACTGAATTACCAAATCCAGGGCCTGACCGCGTGAATGGAGATGGTTGATCGATTTGAGCGATTATGCCATAATCTGCCCCTTGAATATGGGCAGAGTTTGCTATCGAACCACTTGCAATTGCTAAAACGGCGGGACCTGGGTCGTGTAACTTAGCAAGTGGATGGAGCAGATACTTCGGGTAGCCTGTATTATTATTATCACTAAGCTCCTGCGCTTCTGAAGCCGTAATGTTTCCTGTTATTGTGCAAAAAATCACATCATATTCTCTACTCAGCTGATCAATCGTGCGCGCAATCCATGCACTTCTAGCCACCTGTCGGCGTGTGGCCCGACTCCAGATATGACCTATCATTTGGAAAGCCAAAACGAAAATCCGGACGCCTTTAGGCTGATACTTCTCAACGATTTCACGTAGAATATTCGACAACAGCCAAGCCTGATTCCTGCGATCTTGTGCCAGATCGTCATGGGCAGGAATGTCCAATTCACCCTGATCCGTCATAATTCGGGCACTAACAATCCAAGCCTCCGCAACATTAGATCCACCTTCATCAATGGCCAAATTATAATATGAGGCCAGTGAAGCGACACCTGACCCATGATTATATGGATCCTCAGTCGGTGACGCCCCATAGACCCACGATCTGCTTTCATCAGCCTTTACAACAGCGCGCAGGAACGGATTTCCAGCCGCAACGCCACTATCAATCACACAGATAGTCTCGTCAGTTTCCTGAGGCGGACTCATACTGACCTTATCTACACTGAATTTTTCAAAGACCTCTTTAAACGTCTGAAATTTTGGTCGCAGATCGAAATGAGTTATAAGTCTCCACCATTTTCCATGTTCTACTAACTCCTGCAACTTTTCACCAGTGCTCCAGAGCATTAGTTTCGCCCCATCCTCTTGGAAGTCGCAGTCATAAACCGCCCCATGAACACCAGCAAGCGTCCGCCGAATTTCCGAAATAGTATCTTGAACTTCTCTGGTGCGCGATTTTTTTAATATCGCCTGACTGGAAACCTCAATTTCATAGATGACATGTTCTTGGGTGATTAAATCTCTGTAGCTTTGATGGAAAACATCAGAAAGCCGTTCCTTGGGATCTGCAATTTCAATCTTCTGAACTTTGGTTAGGACCCCAGGAGATTGAAGTATAGCTTTATTCTCTCCATCCTCTAATTGTTGAGCACGGTTGCCCAGCTTAACTAACTCCGTATCTCTGGGGGCAACTAGACTTTCGTTGTCTCCAGGTTGTCCTACGAAGCAGAGGTCCGTGCCAGCCAAATCTTTAGAAGTAAGGTAACGGTCATGCTGGAGTTTCAAAATAACAGCTCTCCGCTGCTCAAGTGAGAGGGTCCGAATGGCTTCCTTAACCGCTGTGACTTCTTGAATTAATCGTCTTGCTATCGCACGACGTTGCTCCGCAGGAATAGGAATGTATTTCGCAAAAGATTGCCGTTGTTGTCTACGGCGTCGAGTTTGAGGGGAGGAAAGCGGTAACGGCGGAAGTTCAGGGTTCATCTTGAATGGGGCTTCTTCCGCCGCATAGCGGCTGAAACTTTGTTTTGAAGGCGTCCCGAAGCAGCCGCAATTTCTGAAGCGGGGATCGAATCTCTTTCATTTAAAATAGAACTCTTCGCGACTTCAAAAACCGCACGTTCCAGCTCAGCGTATGAACGTCCCGCCAAATTTTTCGCCACTGTTGGAAGACTTCCTTTTAGCTTAAGCCCGCTTGTCAGGTGACGAAGGAGTTTCAAACGCTCAGTCAGTGAAGGTAATGGAAACTCCACAACATCGTCAAAACGACGCCAAAGGGCCTCGTCAAATAGATGCGTATGATTAGACGCTAGAATTACAATGCTGTGTCTAGATGTGCATGCATCTAAGCCTTGGAGCAACGCATTCACAACTCTTCTCATCTCACCCACATCGTTTTCAGCATCTCGTGACTTGGCAATCGCATCGGCTTCGTCTAGTAGCAAAACCATCGGCGTCTGATCCGCCATTTGCAATACACGCTGAAGATTTGCGCCAGTTTCGCCTACATAACTACTAATTAAACTTGCAAGCCGAACAATACCACAGGGCAAACCCAGTTCGGCCGCAAGCCATTGAGCTGTTGCTGTCTTTCCGCAGCCTGGAGGCCCCCAAAAAAGTAGTTTTCTGCGTGGCGACAAGCCAGCCTCCGCAAGCTTATCTGATGCGCGGAATTCTAACAACACCTCATCCACCGATTTCTGAGTCTGTTCAGGAAACACAAGGGTTCGTTTCCTCATCTGAGGTAAAAAAGAAATAAGGCCGGGGCTTTGTCGTGTAAGGACAGAAACAGAAACGTTAGTCGACTGACCAGACCGTATATCTCCAGCTTTGCTGCTCACAGGTCTCAGTGCTTCACGGAGAGTTCTGGCTTCACTTGCCCGATTTTGCACTGATAACGAGCGAATGATAGCCTCGGTATTACGACGAAAAGCATCATCATCGCGTCCCGCATAGGAAATGATCATGCCACGCAAATTATCGACGAGTTCAGTCAGGGCCATTTTGCTAGTTTTATAAGCCAAATTTCGCGAAGCCGCAAGCTCGTCGCAGTATTACCACAGCAGATGAAAGGTCTTCAAACGGTATTGGCTGTTCGATTCAGAACTCACCCCACGACCAACGCATACCTGTCGCCGCGTTCTTCCAGTTCCACGGGGGCGCCGTAGATTTCGCTGAGGGATTCGCTGGTGAGGATGTCGGCTTTTTCGCCTTGGCTGTGGACTTGGCCATTCTTTAAAAGCAGGACGTGGGTGAGGCAGGGGAGGATTTCTTCCACATGGTGGGTGACCATGACGAGGGAGGGGGACTCGGGCCAGGTGGCGATTTCGGCCATCCATTGGAGAAAATGCTCGCGGGCGACGGGGTCGAGGCCGGCGCAGGGCTCGTCCAGGATGAGGACGGTGAACTGGGCCATGAGGGCGCGGCAGATGAGGACTTTTTGGCGCTCGCCCTGGGAGAGGGTGCCCCAGAGGCTTTTCCGCAGGTGCGGGCTGCCGGTGGCCTTGAGCAGGGTGGCGGCCTGGCGCTGCCAGGCGGCGGGCGGGGCCTGCCAGAGGTTCAGTTTCGCCTCGCGCCCGCTGGCGATGACGTTGATGACGGGCTCGCCGGGCTCGATGAAGGTGGTGAGGGTGTTGGTGACGAGGCCGACGCGCTTGCGCACCTCACGCCAGTCGCTGTTGCCGAACTGGTCCTCGCCGATCTGGATGTCGCCGCTGGTGGCGGGTTCGTAGCCCGTGATGAGATTGATGAGGGAGGTCTTGCCACAGCCGTTCGGCCCCAGGACGCACCAGTGCTGGCCAGCCTGGACCTCCCAGTCGATGCCTTTGAGAATGCGGCGGCCGCCACGGACGAAAGTGGCTTTTTGAACACGTAAGACGGAGGACATGAGCGGAGTCTGTAGCGCGGCAATCCGCAGGCTGCAAAGCGCAACGCAAGATTGAAGATCCGGCCATCCTGGTGCAAGGTGGCACGCGGGCTGCGCGTATTTTCCACCTCGATCAGCGTATTTTCCAGACGTTGAGAGTAGCCCGCTGCTTCATCGAACCCCCCCTCAGATGACTTCCCAGACTCCATTTTTCCTCCGGCTCCTCGGCGGCAGTTTCGCCGTCGCTGGTTCTTTGGCCGCTGCTGCCGACACCTTCCCGCCGGAGCAGATCGAATTTTTTGAGAAAAGCGTTCGACCAGTGCTGGCGGAAAATTGCTACAACTGCCACGGCAGCCACAAGCACGAAAACGGCCTCCGCATGGATCTGCGCAGCGCCATCCTGCGCGGCAGTGACTACGGCAAAGTGGTGGAACCGGGCAACCCGGCTGCCTCCAAAATGATCAAGGCCATCAACCACGCAGCCGGCGTGGAGGCCATGCCGAAAAAGGGCGACAAGCTGAAGGCGGCCGACATCGCTGCCCTGGAAAAATGGGTGCAGATGGGCCTGCCCTGGCCGGAAGAGAAAGAAGTGGCCCATGGGGCAGCGAAGGCAGATCCCATGCAGCACTGGGCCTTCCAGCCCGTGAAAAAACCTGCGGGTACGGTAGATGCGATGGTGGCCACCAAACTCAAAGCAGCGGGACTCGACTTTGCCCCGGCTGCGGACGCCGCCACGCTGTGCCGCCGCATCCACGTCACCCTCACCGGTTTGCAGCCTACTTATGAGGAGGTGAAGGCCTTTGAACAGGCCTCCGCCAAAAATGCCCAGGCCGCCACGGATGCTCTGGTGGGCAGGCTTCTCGCCTCCCCTGCCTACGGCGAGCGCTGGGCACGGGTGTGGCTGGATGTGGCCCGTTATGCCGATACCGATGGCTACCAAGTCGCGGGTAAAAACAACCGCTACCCTTATGCCTACACCTACCGGGACTGGGTGGTAAAGTCGCTGAATGACGACATGCCGTATGACAAGTTTTTGATGTATCAGCTCGCGGCGGATAAGATGGTGCCTGCGGGCCAAAATGATCCCCATCTCGCGGCGCTTGCCTACCTGAATGTGGGGGACCGCTTCATCAGCAATAAGGACTTGCAGACCGATGACCGCATCGACGCCGTGACGCGCGGCATGCTGGGCCTAACCGTCGGTTGCGCACGCTGCCACGATCACAAATTTGATCCCATCCCCGCCCGCGACTACTACGCACTCTACTCCATCTTCAACAGCAGCGAAGAGCCTGCCAATGAAGCCATGCCCATCATCGGCAAAGCCGCCAATGAGGCCGACATCAAGGACTATGATGCCAAGGTGGCTGCCATCACCAAAGAGGAATTGGACTTCAAAAAACAGGTCTATGATGAGATCCGCCATCCAGAGCGCATCACCGAGTACCTGGCCTTTGCGCAGGAAGCCGCGACCATTAAAGATCGCAACACGCTGAAGGGTCGTGCAGGCCAGCTCAAGCTGCGCGACAAAGTGGCCGATCAATGGGGAGACTTCCTCAAGCGTCACGCCCTGAAGGACAAGCCACATCCGGTGATGATCGCGTGGAAAGAATTCGCTGACCTCCCTGCGGATCAGTTTGCCGCCAAGGCGCCTGCCGTCGTCGCGGCCATGATCAAACCCGAGCGTGGCCTGAACGCCGTACCACGGAATGAATTGGCCAAGCGCCCAGCACCCAAAAACTTCAACGAAGTGGCCGCGCTGTATGCAGACATCTTCAACACCTGCCTCGCGGGCAAAGAGCCGGATAATGCGGACTGGAAGCAAGTGCGTGAGATCCTCCAGACAGCCCCCAGCCCCATGTCTGTTCCGCTGGATCAGGCCCAGGTCTTCTTCACTCGCAAAGACCTCACTCAGATGGTCAAGACCTCCAATGCACGAGTGAAATTGGAGACTGAACACCCTGGTGCCCCACCGCGTGCCATGGTCATGCTGGATAAACCCAAACCTGCCGACGTGAGCATCTTCATCCGTGGCAATCCGAGCCGCCGAGGCGCGGTGGCCCCACGCGGCTGGCTGACCATGTTTGGCGGCGAGATTTTCAAGGAAGGCAGCGGCCGCCTGGAACTGGCGCAGAAAATCACTAGCAAGGACAATCCCCTCACCGCCCGCGTCATCGTGAACCGCGTGTGGGCCCAGCATTTTGGCAAACCTTTGGTTGGGCAGACCAGTGACTTCGGCGTGCAGACGGACAAACCCGTGCAGCAGGACGTTTTGGACTACCTCGCCGCCACTTTCATGGAAGAAGGCTGGAGCCTCAAAAAACTGCACCAGCGCATCCTCAGCAGCCGCACTTACCAGCAGGCTGCTAAAGTCAGCCCTGAAAAAAATCTCAAGGATGCGGACAATGAACTCCTCAGCCGTCAGAACCGCCAGCGCCTGGACTATGAGTCCATGCGCGATGCCATGTTGCAGGTGGCTGGGGATCTAAATCCGTCTAAGATCGGGGGGCGCGCCCTGGAACTCAAGGACAAGGAGGCCGACAGCCGCCGCAGCCTCTACCTTTTGGTGGACCGGTATGAGCAGGCCACCGTGCCTGCCATGTTCGACTTCGCCAATCCGGACAACCACAGCCCCATCCGGTACGTCACCACCGTGCCGCAGCAGGCCCTGTTCCTGATGAACAGCCCTTTCATGCAGCAGCGCTCCACCAAGCTAGCCGCTGCCACACCCGTGAAAGGCAGCACCGTGGATTCAGAATCGGTGCAAGCCCTCTACCACCGCGTGCTGCGCCGGGATGCGCGCCCGGAGGAAGTGGAGATGGCGCAGCGCTTTTGCAATGACGCGGACGGCCTCAGCCGCCGAGCTGCTGCCTTTGTCTGGCGTTACGGCTGGGGCCAGGTGGAAAAAGATGCCGCCACGGGCAAGGTCAGCCTGGGTGGGTTTGAGCCCCTGCCCCACTACGGTAAGGTCGGCCAGAGCACCTTCCGCTGGACGCCTGAGAAGGTGCATCCTTCCAAGGAATTTGGCCACCTCTACATCGGCGCAGGCAATGGCCACCCGGGCCACTCCTGGCCATCGGTCATGCAGTGGACTTCCCCCTTTGAGGGCCAGAAAATCCGCATCAGCGGTGTCATCAAACGCGCCAGTGAAAGAGGCAACGGTGTGCGTGTCTGGATCATCTCGAGCCGCGCTGGGAAAATCCGTGAGGAGCTGATCAAACCCGCCAGCAGCGTGGACATCACCGCCGACCTGGAAGTCAGCCAGGATGAGGTCCTTAGCTTTGTCGTCGAATCCGAAAACAAAAACACCGACAGCGACAGCTACACCTGGGCACCCAAGATCGAACTTGTGGAGGCCGATGGCCACCTGAGCCCCATCACCCGTGCCGATACTGACTTCTGCGGTCCCGAAGGCTGGCCGATCAACCGCGCGAAAGCCCAGACTCCTCTGGCCCAGCTTGCTCAGGTGCTCATGATGTCCAATGAGTTCCAATTTGTGGATTGATTTCGTATTCTATTTCTCACTCACACCCAAACCCGGAGGTCCTCATGTCCATCGCCCACATTCGTGAACAGATCGCAGAACTCAGCTATGAAGAGCGTCTGGAGCTTTCCGAGTGGCTGCAGATCACGACCGCCGCCGAGGACGAAGACGAAGCAGAAGCCGCTGAACTGGCTCTGGCCGAGCAGCGGTCTGAAGAGCTTAAAACAGGGAAAGCCAGCCTGTTGAGTGAAGAAGAATTTTGGGCTGGCGTCCAACAAGCCAAACTGCAACGACGGGTTTCATGAAAGTAGCTTATCACGAAGCCGCAAAGACCGACTATGACGAGATCTTAACCTATCTTGAAAGCATTTCAGAACGTGTCGCAGATCAGTTTGAAAAAGAATTCCAGCAAACACTGACCAAGGCCAGAACTAACCCTTATCACTTTCCTCCGTTAACCAACAGTTCAGACAAACGACGTGCTAATATCAAGAGATACAATCACCACTTCATCTACGAAGTGAACGAAATCGCTGATGAAATTCGCATCCTGATTATCAAACACGACAAACGCCACCCTTCCCACGGTCTGAACCGTTCTTAGCCTCAAATTTAATTGTTCCCCCCATGTCTCATCACGCCCCCAATCTCGAACATCACTTCCTCACACGCAGGCAGCTCCTCGGTCGTCTTGGCATGGGCCTGGGGTCCATGGCCTTGGGAGATCTCATGGGCGCTGGCAAGGCCCAGGCCGCACTGAATGCCACTAACCCCTTCGGTGTGCGCCAGCCGCACTTCGAGCCAACCGCGAAGCGGGTGATCCACTTCTTCATGAATGGCGGCCCTTCGCAGGTGGATACGTTCGATCCTAAGCCCATGCTGGATAAGTATGATGGCAAGGCCCTGCCGAACATGTCGCTCAAGACCGAGCGCCCGACGGGTGCGGGCCTGAAGTCCCCCTTCAAGTTTCAAAAGTATGGCCAGTGCGGCCTGGAAGTCAGTGATATCTTCTCCCGGACGGCTCAGTTTGCAGATGACCTCTGCGTCATCCGCTCCATGCAGGCCGACGTGCCTAACCATGAGCCTTCCCTGGGCCTCATGAACACCGGCGATGGCCGCCTGCACCGCCCCAGCTTCGGCTCTTGGGTGACGTATGGTCTAGGCTCTGAAAATGAAAACCTGCCCGGCTACATCTCCATGTGCCCGAAAGGCATGCCCACGCGTCGTACCAAAAACTGGCAGTCCGCCTTCCTCCCCAGCATTTACCAAGGCACCTACATCAATACCGAGAACACGGATGTGGATAAGCTGGTCGAGTTCATCAAGAACACTTCCCTCGACATGAAGCAGCAGCGTCGCCAGTTGGACCTGCTTTATGAGATGAATCACAATCACCTCATCCAGCGTGACAAAGATCAGCAGCTTGATGCCCGCATCCAGAGCTACGAACTCGCCTATCGCATGCAGATGGAGGCGACCGATGCCTTCGACATCAGCAAGGAGCCTGAGCACATCCGCAAGGCCTATGGTGAAAATGATTTTGGTCGCCAAACCCTCATCGCCCGCCGCCTCCTGGAACGTGGCGTGCGTTTCATCCAGCTCTGGACAGGAGCAGGCCAGCCCTGGGATAGCCATGACGAAATCCTCGATCACGCCCGCCTGGCCAAAGATGTGGATGGAGCCATCGCCGCCTTCATGGCCGACATGAAGCAGCGCGGCCTCTTTGACGACACACTCATGATCTGGGGCGGTGAATTTGGCCGCACACCTGCCGTGGAGCTGCCTACTCCAGGCTCAAACGCTGGCAAACAGCGCGGTCGCGACCACAACCATTACGGCTTCACCAACTGGCTGGCTGGTGGTGGTGTCAAAGGTGGTTATACCCATGGCGCAACGGACGAATTCGGCTTTGCTGCGGTGGAAAAACCTGTTCACGTGCATGAACTGCACGCCACCCTGCTACGCACGCTTGGGTTTGATCACTCCAAGTTCACCTTCAAGTATGCAGGCCTCGACTTCCGTCTCACGGGTGTCGAAGACTGCAAAATCGTACCGGAATTGCTCGCCTGAGATTCAGATCTCCGCCAGTGATGAGGTATGAGTGAACCCCTCCATGCTGAAGCCGAAGTGGCCGCCCTGCGGCACGAAGTGAATGAGTTGCGCCATGTGGTCAAACTCATGTGGACTCTCCTGGTCCTCTTCCTCGGCTACATCAGCTTCCGAGCCTGCACTTCCATCTACCAGTTTGAAATCATCTTTGAAAACATGCTGGGAGACAAAAATAAACTCCCAGACCTAACCAAAAACTTGATCAAATGGAGTCGCGCTGGCGATGGGCTAGCTGCCCCAGGCTCGGTGCTTCTATTGGTGGGTTTGAGCCTCATCGTCCCCTGGTCACTGAAAAGTATTCGCGCCTCCGTTTGGCTGTCCTTCATCTGCGCTGGTTTGCTGGTGATTCACACCGCCCTCTGCTGGGCAGGCACTTTTGCTCCGCTCATCACCGTCATCAAAGGCCTATCGGGCGGCAGTGATTTTTGATTTAGAGCCCCAGCATTTGCAGCATCTTGGCTTTGGAAATCGCCCCCGACTCACGCGCCACTTCACGGCCATCCTTGAAAGCAATGAAAGTGGGAATGCTGCGGATGCCGTGACTGGCGGCCAGGTCACTTTCCGCGTCCACATCGAGCCGTACCACCTTCGCACGGCCCGCCACTTCGCGGGACAAATCCTCCACCACCGGGCCCACGCTGCGACAGGGGCCACACCAGTCCGCATAAAACTCCACCAGCACAGGCATCGTGGCGTTTTTCACCTCAGGAAGGGTGGAGTATGCTGTTCCCTGGGAACTCAGTGGCTCTGCCATGTCCAGGACGATCCAGGCACACCAAGCGATGGCAGCCCCTGCGATCCAAAGTCCGATGTTGGATGACTTCATCAGAAAGTGTCCGGCATGTTTCTCAGATGCCAATGATTTTTCGCGAGCAGTCAGCTCATCATCGCAGGCTGGCCAGTGCTTTCTAACACGGCGTGCCACAGCTCACTGTGAGGATCTACCTTGCGGCGGCCATGAGTCACCATGTCTAGCGGCAGATGCACAAAGGCATTGTGCCAGCGCCCAACCAGCATTGAGGTTTTGCCCGCCATTGCCGCATGAACAGCCGATTGCGCCAAGCGTGAGCAATAGACATTGTCCTGCGGATTCGCCGGCACGCTGCGGACGATGTAACTGGGGTCGATGTACTTCAGATTCACTTCCGTGCGCCGGTCCTTGAAGAACGCATTGATCTGATCCTTGAGATACAAACCAATGTCTCCATAGCGTTTGTTGCCGCTCGCATCGGTGGCCCCATCTCCCTGGAAGAGTTCCTGCCCCGCCCCTTCCGCCACCACGATGACCGCGCTGCCCCGTTTCGCCACGCGATAGCGCAAGGCCTCAAGCAGTCCAGAGGTCCCCTCCATGGTAAAGCTCACTTCGGGAATCAGTACAAAGTCCACATTGCTGCCCGCCAGGGCCGCATAACAAGCAATGAAACCACTGTCGCGCCCCATCAGCTTCAGCAAGCCAATGCCATTGACTGCGCCACAGGCCTCGGTGTAGGCACATTTGACGGCATTCACCGCCTCGGCAAAAGCAGTCTCGAAACCAAAGCTCTTGTCCAGGTACATGATGTCGTTATCAATGGTCTTGGGGATGCCCACGATGGCCTTTCGCAGACCGCGCCGGGCGATCTCCTTGGCAATCTCTGAAGCCCCCCGCAAGGTGCCATCTCCACCGATGACAAAGAGGATGTCCACGGACATATCCTCCAGCGTGTCCACCATGTCGCCGATCGGCTGCTGGCCGCGCGAACTGCCCAGAATCGTGCCGCCAAAGTTATGGATCTGGGCCACCGATTCGGGTCTCAGCATGATGGGCGTGTGGCCATAGCGCTGCACCAGTCCTTCGTAACCATAACGGAAACCATAGACCCGGTTGATGCCATACTGCCGGTAGCACTGGTTCACAATGCCACGGATGATGTCATTGAGCCCTGGGCACAGGCCGCCACACGTGACAATGCCCACGGTCGTGCGCGGAGGATCAAAGAAAATCTGCTCACGCGGCCCTGCTTCCTCAAAGCTCAGCGCGCTGTTCGGTTGCTGCAGACCCTGCACCGTATTGGTGTAGAGGATGCGGTCAGCCTCGGTCTTATAGGGCACCTGAACACTGCCGATCTGATGCAGCGGCGAGTGAAACTGGCAGGGACCAAGAGAGGAAATGTCAACATTCAGCATGGGCAGTCAATAGAGAGCACATCGGGTGCCATGCACAGGACGTGATGGCTTTTTTGTGCAACGTTAGGGTCACGGGTTTTAGGCGGTCACACCCAGGTCACTCATCAGTTGACCAATGAAGATGGCCCGCTCCTCCTCCGTCATGGTACCAGCACGCCAGCACAGCGTCAGCACCAGGCGACCGTTTTTCTCATTCGTGAAGACCCCCGTTCCTGGAGGATCCGAAAAGCTGGGCACGTGATAGGCATTCGTCACCTGCGCCCCGCCAAAGTGAGTCAACTCAGGCGCAAAGACACCCGTATTCGAATGGTAGAAGGAGCTGAATTTACCCTTCATGTGCCAGTTGATGAAGTGCATGTGCAGGCTGGGCGGCATGGGCCTCATCATCCACATCAGATCGCGAAAGGCATCGCCGATCTTTTCCTTGATGAACCGCGTGTGCTGCTTGTGCAGAGACTGCGCCGCCGCATCCAGCGTGGTCAGATCCTCCGCCACCAGATTGCAGAAAAACATCGTCAGGTGATTTTGGAAAAGCGGGCCCCGGGTACCCTTCCGCCGCACCTGGATAGGCACACAGCACATCAGCGACTCCGGCTTCTGCCCGCGATGGGCAAACACCCGCTGGTGCGCCCGCATCGCACAGGCCAAATGAAACGGCATGTTGATCAGCGGCCCCGAAACCTCCGCACTGCGGCGCGCTGCCTCTGCACTCTGCTCCTCCGTCAAGGTGATGACCTGGAAGTGCGCCCGCCCTGCTGAGAGCTTGGCCGAGCCGAGTGCCTCAAAAGACTTACTCATCACCGTATCAAAAAAAGCTGGCATCACCTTCGCCGTCTTCCAGCGTTCCCCCCAGCCCCGCTGGTCCTTCAGATCAGTGAGGTCAAACCCAGGCACCGGCTCACTTTTCCCGCCTAACAAACGATTGATTTCCAGCAGGAAAAACTCCGCACCGATGCCGTCCATGATGAGATGGCTCCAGGAGAAAACAAAGACGCAGGAGCCATCGGCTTTTTCCACCAAGTCAAAGCGCACATTGATCCACCCATCTTCATACTGCGGCAGGGAGGTATTGATGATGTCATCCAGCTTCGTTTGCAGATCGGCAAACTTCTGCGCGCCATGCGACAGCAGCGTCCCTGTCGATTTTTCGTCGGACCATAATTGCAATTCCAGGGGCCGCGGATTCGTCGCAGGCACCCAGAGAGGCAGCGAGAAGAAGCTCGGCTTCTTGAGCTGCGCCGTCAGGATGGGAAAGGCAAAGTAATTCTGCAACCGCACCAGCAGCTCCTTCAGTGCCACCACATCGGGCGCACGATCCAGCTCGATGAAGGAGCGGGCGATGTGCCCACCCTGCCCGGCCTGGCGCAGCATTTCATCAAACGCATGCGTGAAGAAATCACAGTCACGCAGCGGCAACCGATCAAATTTTTCTTCCGGCACTGGTGGGGCCTTGGGCACGATGACCACAGGCTCGGGCGGGGGCGCGGGTGCAGGCTCCTCCGCACCGCCTTGGGTGATGGCATAACCTTGCTCCACCAACAGCGCGGCGATGGTTTGCGCCGTTTTAAAATTGGCCCGTGAGACGCTGCCCACTGGAATGGCCACGCCGTAGTGCTCCTCTAGAAGCAGCAGCAACTGCATGATGGCCATCGAGTCCAAACCGGCCTCAAAGAGGTCAGAACTGACGCCGAAACCAGGCGGTGTTTGGAGGACTTCGTCACGGACGAGATCGAGCACACGCAGCTCGAGTTGGGACAGGGTGGGGGCGTCAGGCATTACGGGGGTAAGCCTGGAACGTACAAGCACCAGCCACAGGGTCAAGGGCAGGCACACGTATCCCCACCTACTTCCCAGCCCGTACTTCGATGTGTTTCACCCCCGCAGCCCTCTCATTCACCGCAAACTGCACGGAGAGGAACCTTTCGATGAGGGTCATGTTCGTCTGCACATGATTGCTCAGCGTCAGGGTGGTGAACTCTCCACCGCCCGCCAGCGCCAGCGGCAGCAGCAACTGATCAGCCAGATGCACGCCCACCGCTGCCTCAGAGGCTAGGTAATTTTTCAGCCCCTTCGCCGCTCCTGTAGCCACAGCTTCCGCCGACTTACCCATCTGCGCGATGCCCGTGCTGATCTCGCACACATTCGCAAACCGTGCGCCCAGCAGCAGCGCATTGCCAGGGCCCGCGCTGTCATTGGCATACCGCAGTTCCAGCCTTTCCTCCGGCCAATCCAGCACCTTTGCCGCTGTCGAAATTTCCCGCTGGGCGATGTCGCCATGCAGATGCGCATGCAGCACCCGGCCAAAGTACTCCTGCAATTCCCCACGCTCCAGCAGCTTCAGTCTCTTCCACTTTTTCACCGGGGCAATCTTAGCCGTCAGCACCCCACCACCTGCTTGCATGAAACCATGGCGCTCCAGGACGACCTCAGCCTTCACCCCCATCCTTTGTAGCACTGGCAGGAAACACTCATCAATGAACTCAAACGGCGGTGCCATAGGATTGTGTGTCCCACCCTCAATCCTCAGCGTGCTCGCCCCTTCCGCATGCAGCAGGGCGGGCAGCAGCGTTTGCAGGACCAGCGTCGTACTCCCCCCGCGGCCGATGTTAAAGGCATAGTTCCCAGCACGGATTTCCCCCGGAGCAAAGACCAGCTCCACCGAGCCCAACTCCGCGCCATCCACCGCCGCGTTGCAGACCTCCGCCGCCGCCTTCACACACGTCAGGTGCTGGCGCATCAGCCCCGGCGTTGGCCGCTGGCCACGGATGTTCGTCATCCGAAACGGCTGCCCAGTCACCATGGACAGCGACAGCGCCGAACGCAGCAACTGCCCGCCGCCAGATTCACCGGAGATTTGGAGGAGGGAGGAATTGGTTTTGGTCATTGCGAAAGAAAATGGACTCAGGTAGTTTCAGGGGATGTTAGCCATACCTGCCAGCATTAATGAAAGGCGTGCCGCAGATCGCCAGCGAGTCGCTGAGTATTTAAAAAACCAGCGCCCTTTCACCGATGTGGAATGGGCAGCACAACTGCGGATTTTTGAGGCGGTGGGACGCGATACAGCTTCTTCCATGCCTTTTTGGAAACGCTGGTTTTCACGATGGAACTGAAGCCTGCCCATCTTCCGAAGGGATTTGGCCAAACCCGAGGCTCTGAGCATGAAGTTTGGCTTTCGGACGACAAACTTCGCGTGATCAAGGCAACACACGCAGGCGAGTTCGGGCGTAAATTCGGTCCAGACCGCTTTGCAACATTGGGTGAGTATTTGGAGCGCATCCGCCTCCTAAACGAGGAATTCGCTGTCGGATGGCAAATCGAAGGCATTTGCGGCGAAGGCCGTTCGCAACGCATCATCACCTCTCAGCCTGCTTACCACGGCAAACCGCCGACGCTGACGGAAATCCGCCAGTTCATGCTGGAGCGTAGTTTTAAGTTACATAAGACTCGATTCGGTGATGCTTGGTTTCGAAAAGAAGATGGGCTGCTGATTTCCGACGCTGAGCCAAAAAACGCCGCTTTAACGACGAATGGGATCATGCCTTTTGATTTTCTCATAACACGTCCCGCACTGGAGTTGTTAAAGACCGCTCTGATCCAATGAAAAATAGAGGGTTCATACTCACTCAATCATCCGCCTCTGCGGCATCCTTGATCACGAAGCGAGCCTTCAGCTTGCACACCTGCTGCGCAAGACCGGCGGACTCCACGCTGCGAAGGACCTCTTTAAAGTCCTTATAAGCGTTCGGCGCTTCATCGATCGGATACTGGCGCGAATTGAAGAGGATGTCGTTAGACTCGAAATCCGCATCCACGGCTTTCTGGTCCAGTACACGGGAGGCGTGTTTGCGCCCCATGCAGCGGCCTGCCCCGTGGTTCACGCTGTAGCAGCTCTTCACCGCCTCAGGTTTTGCCACCATCACCACCGAGCCATCGCGTGGATTTCCTGGCAGCAAGATCGGGTGACCGGTCGCAGCAAACGGCGTGTCCTTCAGCGCATAGTGGCCACCAGGAAACGCACGGGTCGCCCCCTTTCGATGCACCCAGGAGAGTTGGTTATCCACCACTTCCTGACGTGCGATATTGTGGCTGATGAAATACACCAGTTGTCCCTTGGTTCCTGGCAGCACTTCTTGGAAAGCCTCCAGCACCAGCGCATTGATGAGCATGTGGTTCACCGTGGCGAAGTTCGCCCCCAGCGCCATGTCATCCAGATACGCATTGGCCTCCGGCGTCCCCAGCGGTGCATAGACAAGCTGCTTGTCACCCGCCGGTAAATCCAGGCCCCAGGTACGGAAGAAACCTTCCAGCGACTTGAACTGACGCTGCGCCAAAATGTTCCCAAACCCGCGCGATCCGCAGTGGCTGAGAAAGGCGACACGATCATCCTGAAGGCCAAAGACCTCCGCCGTCGCACGCATCGCCGGGTCTTCATCCAGTTGCACCACCTCACACTCACCGAAGTGGTTTCCACCTCCGTAAGAGCCGAGCTGCATCATCTTGTTTTCAAAGTTCGGGAAGGCATTGAAGGCACGCATCTTGTCCAGGCGCTCATGCAGGGTGGAGACGTTTCCGTCATGCCCATAGTGCGCACTGTCTTCGCAGCGCAGCGCCCACTCTGGAGGGATTCCCAGCGCCTCACACACGGCCTGGCTCGCACCCTCGGTGCAGGCCTGCACTCCGAGCGCCGCCGAGACAAGGCGGGACTTCTTCGCCTCACGCTGACCACGCCCCGGCCCCGTGGGGGTGCGGGCCACGATGGCCTCGATGAGACGACGGCGAACCGTGCGATCCACGATCTCACTCGCTGGAATGTTCATCTGCAGAAGCGACATGGAGCACTTGATATCCACACCCACCGGGCCTGGATAAATGTGCGTGGGCGAAGCCATCACGCAGCCCACTGGCGCTCCGTAACCGGCATGCGCATCCGGGTTTAAAACCAAGTCCGTCACCCCAGGGGCCGAACGCGAGTTCAGCGCCTGTTCAATGCAGGTCTGGTCAAAGCCATTTCGGATCGCCTCCGTCCCGATCACCGTGATCGGTTTGCCCTTATTATTGCGGGCAGGAATAAAGGCTTCAGCTTCGTTGATGATTTGAAAAGGAGAGGTCATTGTTTATCTGGAGAAATTAATGATAATCGTGAAGTGCAGTAGTGAAGAAAGGCGGGCTTTGATAGCCCCTTTAGAGAATCCTCCATTGATTCATCAATTCCAAAGTCAGCGAGGAACTTCTCTTTTGATCGAAGATACTTTGGAAAATGAATTCCAAACCAGAGAAGAAATACCAGCGTTATCCCAGATGTATTTTGGCCTAACTGTTTTAAGCCCTTTGCCGAAAACAAAAAAAAGTCGTGTACTGAATTTTCATCTATCTTGAGAACACCGTCGGGATCATTATCTGCGTGCTTCAAGAAATTCCATGGCCGCTTTAAATGGGCGACGTACTGATTACGAAATTCTTCCTTGATGATTAGTGAATCAAAAAGCAGATCTTCGCCTCTTAATCTCTGGTTGAGGTCATGAATGATTTGGTGTGCGGAAGCAGCGAGGGTAAAAACAGAAACTACATCTTCTTCCAGAAACCAGAGACGAAAGGATGTATCCAATTGACGTTGTGCTGCATCCAACTTGGTTATAATTTCCGATTTCATTATTATCTAATATCTTGTTATAATAACTAATAGAGTCCTTTTTGATTGTCTTTTAATTAGAGTCTATCTGGCGCTGAAGCTGTTAGCTTACCATAATCCGTCAGCCCCAGCACCAGGGTATTCCCCGCGCTGGTTCCCACTTCCTGCAGAGTCTGCAAGTAACGGAGTTGAAGCAACTCGGGGTTGTCACGCATCAGCTTGGCAGCATTGGCCAAGGTGCGCAGAGCAGCCGTTTCAGCACGGGCTTTTTCGAGTCCGGCTTGCGCTTCTTGTCGCTGCTGGAGGGCAGACATAAAGCTGCGTTTGAGATCGGCTGGCAGCATCACATCGCGGATGTCCACGCGAGCGACTTTTAGCCCCAGGGCCTCAGCATTCACCGCCACTAGCGCAAGCAGCTTGGTGCCGTGATCCCCTTTCTGTTGAAGGAACACCTCGGCAACATCGGCAGCGACAATCTGACGAAGGGCAAGCTGGATGTCGGTATAAAGGGCGCTGCTCACATCCTGAGTCGCGCGATGCATCGCCAGAGCATCCACCACCTGAAAGGTCGCCAACGCGCTGACTTTCAGCGCCACTTGGTCTGCGGTCAGGAGCTCCTGCCCTTGTACCAGGATGGCTTGGGCACGCATGTCCACACACTTCATTTCGTGACCCGAAGTCCAGAAACGATGTTTACCAGGAGCCAGCAGTCCGACGTAACGCCCATCTTTGAAATGCAGGGCCGTTTGATGATCTTGAACGACAAAGCTACGGGAGGCCAGAGGACGGAAAATGGAAATGAAGGTGGTCATAAAAAAGAGAGTTTTATAAGAGGTTCCTCCCGGCTGGATCGGCGGACCGATGACGGGAACTGAAGGGGTCAAACGTGGCGGCTTTCGCCACGACACCCGACAGCTCGCAAAGTCATCAGGCCGTTGTGTCTGCCTGCCGTAGCAGACTTTCACCCCGACCATCCGGGAAGAGTTTTTTGAGTTGTAGTGCCTTTTCAGGGGCATTGACCTCCTCACCGATGCGCAGCGTTCATCGGCCTATCGCCTCAGGTTGCTGCATGGAGTTGGAGAACGAGGAGAAGTATTGCCAGGACCGTGCCAAGTTTTGGCACGGAGGTGCCGAATGACGCTGGAAACCTTATAGAATAAGGGAAAGAAAATTTTATCCGTCTTCAAACCTCCCAAACGTCTCAACAATAATTATCCAATAATGTATTCATTGAGATAAAATTTTATCTTTTTGGATAAGTGTTTAATATCTTCATGGGCGAATTTGATCCCGTCTTTCTTTTTCATGAAATCCACCGTTGTTTTTGGCTTCCTGGGCAGTTCTCTGGACCGTGCTCAAGGGGCGGATCGGTGGTCCAGATGGCGGCCCACCGTGGCCATGTGCCAGCAGGAGGATCTTCTCGTTTCACGTATGGAACTGCTTGTGGAACCCAAGTTCCTGGACATGGCCCAGCAGGTCATTGCCGACATCCGCCAAGTATCACCAGAAACGGCGGTGAAGGTTCACGAGGTCTCTTTTGCCGATCCCTGGGATTTTCAGCAGGTTTACGAAGGTCTCTACGACCTGATAACCAACTATGCGTTCAAGACGGACAAGGAAGACTACCTCATCCATCTCACCACCGGTACGCATGTGGCGCAGATCTGCTGGTTCCTGCTGAATGAAGCGAACTTCATCCCAGCCCGTCTTTTGCAAACTTCACCCGTTAGGCGTGAAGGACGTGACTCCACTGCCGCTGGGCGTTATGAGATCATTGATCTGGACCTCTCCAAGTATGATCGCCTGGCCACGCGATTTGCCCAAGAGCAGGAAAAGACGCTGGATTTCCTGAAGAGCGGCATTGCTACCAAGAGCAAGACCTTTAACCAGCTCATCGGCCAGATCGAACTCGTGTCCGTGAATTCCAAGGCTCCCATGCTGATCATGGGCCCCACTGGCGCGGGCAAGTCCCTGCTGGCCTCACGCATCTATGATCTACGCGCTACCCGCGCAGGCCTAACCGGAAGGTTTGTCGAAGTCAACTGTGCCACCCTGCGCGGGGATCAAGCCATGAGCACTCTGTTTGGTCATCGCCGGGGAGCCTTCACGGGTGCGCAAGCGGACCGCCCCGGTCTGCTAAAGGAGGCCGATAAAGGCCTGATCTTCTTGGATGAAATCGGCGAATTGGGCCTGGATGAACAGGCGATGCTGCTGCGTGCTCTGGAGGATAAAACCTTTCTCCCACTGGGTGCTGACAAGGCCGTCTCCAGCGATTTCCAACTCATCGCCGGCACGAATCGCGACCTGCGTGCGGAGGTGAAAGGGGGAAAATTTCGAGACGATCTTCTCGCCCGCATCAATCTGTGGACCTTCACCCTGCCCAGCCTGGCCGAGCGGCGCGAGGACATCAGCGCCAACCTGGACTTTGAGCTAGAACGTTTTGCCAAATCTCACCGCAGGCAAGTGCGCTTCAACAAAGAGGCTCGTGAAGCCTTTCTCAAATTTGCTCGCAGCCCCGAGGCCAAATGGAACGCCAACTTCCGCGACCTCAACGCCGCCGTCACCCGCATGGCCACCCTAGCCCCCAAAGGCCGCATCACCGTGGACTGTGTGGAGCAGGAGAAAGCCCGCCTGCTGAACGGGTGGCAGGAAGGCGAACCTCAGCGGCAGGACTCCGTCCTCAGCAATGAAGAGCGGTCGCAGATCGACCCCTTTGACCTCGTGCAACTGGACTATGTGCTCGGCATCTGCCGCGAGAGCAAAACCCTCTCCGATGCCGGCCGGAAACTCTTTGCCATCTCTCGCGAGAGCAAAGCCAAGACCAACGATGCGGACCGCCTCAAAAAATACCTCACCCGTTTTGGCCTGACCTGGGAGCGCGTAAAATAATTCACCAGCCAGGACTGGCGACAAATTTGCGCAACTCCTTGTTATCCACCATCTGGGTGATGCGGATCTCCCCATCATGACTGGCTGTGATGACGGCCTGCCCATCACCGCCCCCGAGGAGGGCCATGGCATTCACCCGGTCACCATGCATGACCAACCGGGCTTTGGTCTTTCGGGCCTTGGCATCAATCACGCTGACCTGCCCACTGCCGCTGGCGGTGATCGGTGTATCCTGGTTCAGGTAACTCAGGGCCAGCACTTCCGTGCGGCCTGCCGGGCGTAGTGTGCTATCCTTCTTTCCCGTGCCATCTAGCGTCCAGCGCCGGGCCTCACCATCCTGGCCACCAGAGATCACTTCCTTGCCATCCGGGGCAAAGGCCACGCTGAGCACAGGCACGCTGTGGCCGGTAAAGGTGCCTTCAATTTCTCCCGTGGCGGTCTTCATGACTTTAGCCGTGCGGTCGCGGCTGGCGGTCGCCACGTGCTGGCCGTCCGGACTGATCGCTAAGCCAAGAATCCAGTCCGCATGGGCCTCAAGGTTCCAGATTTCCTTGCCTTCGGGCAGGGCAAAGCAGCGCACCCGGTTGTCGGCCCCTGCGGTGACCAAATACTTTCCATCGGGAGACGTCACCGCATCCAGCGCACAGTCGCGCATTTGGGCCAGCCGCTTGCGCTCCGCAGGTTTGGCGTAGTTTACCAGCCACACTTCGCCACTGCGCCCAGGGGTGCCTCCGGCGACTGCAAGCCACGGGCCGCCCTGAACAAAACTGAGACCAAGCACCCGCTCCGGCATGCCTGCCAGCCGCCCGCGCATCTTACCAGTCGCCGGGTCCCAGCTCAGCACCTCATGGTAACCGCTGGTCACCAGCACCTTGCCATCACCATTCAAAGCGAGCGCCGTTACCGGGATGGGACGCGGATACTTCTCCAGTGTCTGCGCCACCTTCTGCGGTAGCAGACTTGTGAGGGAAGCCTGGGCATTGGAGCCATCATACTTCGCCCCTTCACTGATCCATTGACGGATCAATGCGATGTCTTTCTCCGGCAGGGCATCGGCCTTTTTGGGCATGCGGTCTGAATCGTCATGAACAACGAGGAGTTCATACAGCTCACTAGCCTCCGCCTTGCCTGGAACCACAGTAGCCTCTTCACTATCCCCGGTTTTGAGCAGTTGCTCAAAGGTGTCGAGCCGATAGCCACCTTTGGCCTTTTCGGCGCGGTGACATTCCAGGCATTGGCCTGCCAAAATGGGGGCGATCTGCTTCGAAAATGAAACTGGTGCAGCCAGGGCGGAACTGGAAGCGAGAAAGCTGGCGATGATGAACCTCACGAAGAAAGAACGTCTGCCACTCGACACTTTGAACAGATGAAATGTGCCGTCAGCGGTCATCCAGAGCATCCGCCACCGCAGGCTCGAGTTCACGTGAACCATCGCCGCCCAGTTTTTCATCCAGAGCCTCCAGCCGATGAATGAGGTCGGCAATGTGCTTGCGCGGATACATCCCTCCCGCAGGCTGGCAAAAGTGGGTGCGACAGCCGAAAGGACGGTGCGCATAGATGGTACAGCGCCCCTCTTTCCCCAACAGGGGACAAGCACCCTCGGGATGCGGTTTCATCACCTTGCGCCCACTGGCACGCACGCCCTGGGCCGCGTAGATCGCTTCTCCCAAAGTAAGGAACGGCGTCTTGCCGGTCAGCCGGAAATGACAGCACTGGGTGCGCATCTGGCAGTCTCGCTGCAAGGGGCGTTTTTCCAGTTCCGCATACACGGCCTTCACCTCATCCAAGGTGGCGCGGAGGGCGGGGTCAGGCTGCTTGCGTGCCACGGCGATTACTCTGGCACGATGACTTGGTCATCCGGCTGCACCTGCACATCCACGCTGGGATTGCCAGTGCCCGAGGAAAGATTATGAACAGTGGGGGCACGACCTGCACGGACGAGCTTCACTTTTCTCATGCTGCCGAAGGGCGTGGGACCGCCTGCGGTCATGATGGCCTGGGAAAGTGTCATGTTCTGTTTGTAAGGCACAGCTCCGGGTTTGTTGACCCCCGTCACCATCACTTGTCGCATCGTGGGATCGCCCACACCGTCGATGGATACCAGGACGTTAGGCCGGGTGTAGATTTCACGACTGATGTAGGTCTGCTCAATCGTTCGCTGAAGAGCGGAGGGCTTCAGCCCGAGCGCACGCACTTCACCAATGTGCAGGAGATTGATCGTCCCACCATCACTGATGGTGTACACACCTTTGATCTGCGCCACTTCGTTATCCGGGATGGCCCCGACGGAAATGGTGATGCGGTCTCCAGGCCGGAGAGGCAGTTCGCCGCTCTGGGCGGAGGCCTGGCGGAGCAGCCCCAGGCAGGCCAGAAGAAGTAAAAACGATTTGTTCATAACCAAAAGGACTGAGAATTAGAAAAGGTCTCCTCGCGGAGTGTTCGAAGATGCAGCGACCCCTGAGTTGGGCTGGCCAGTGGGGGACTGTTTTTTACGTCGTTCCGGTTTTTTGTCCGCCGGTGCCGCCATGTTGTCGGGCGAGTAATAGGTGTAGTAGCTGGTGTAATACTGGTATTGGGAATCGCTTCGGAGATCCACATTGTTCAGCACCACGCCCAGGACAGTGCCGCCTACATTTTCTACCGTCTGCTTCACCCGCAGCAGCATGTGGCGCGGCAGTTTCCGATGCTGTACCACGATGAGTGTCAGATCAGCCTCATTGGCCAGAACGGACGCATCGCTGACACCGAGGATCGGCGGTGAGTCAATCAGCACCAGGTCAAAGCGGCTCTTGGCATCGGCAATGAGTTCCGACATGCGCTGGGAATTCAGCACGCCGGCACTGTCCGCCGGCAGCATGCCGCTGGGCAGAAAGTATAGATTTTCCACCGGGGTGCGCACGACTACTTCCTCAAGCTGCACATTCGTGGTGAGGAAATTGGTGAGCCCCACCGAGTTGCTGACGTCAAACAGCGTGTGCATCCGCGGACGGCGCAGATCTGCATCGATGAGCAAGACACTGTATCCGCCCTGGGCGCAAACGAAGGCCAGGTTGCAAAGCGTGGTGGACTTGCCCTCCCCTGCCCCGCCACTGGTCACCGTGATGCAGTTGGCATCCGGGTTCCGCCGATTGAACTCAATGTTAGTCCGCAGAATGCGATAGGCCTCGGCATCGGGATTAAAGCCGCTGGCCCGGTGCAGCACCGCGACATCCTTGGGGATCACCGCCAGGACCGGCACGCCGAGGAACCGCTCCACATCATCCAGGCTTTTCACCGAGGTATCCATGTACTCGAGGAAGAAGGCCAGGCCCACCCCCAGCATCAGCCCCAGCACGCCACCCAGAGCCAGGTTCAGCGCCACATTCGGCTTGGCCGGTTTGCCCTCTGGCGTAGCGATAGCATAAATGGTGGCGGGCGATTTCACCAACTCGAGTTCCGCTTTGGTCTGAAAATAGGTGGACTTGAGCTGCAGGAGCAGGCTCTCGATATAGGCCACTTCATCGGCTGCCGTCTTGTAATCATTCTGGGCAGACTGCTGATCCAGCATGCCTTTTTTTGCATCTTCGTTGGAACTTTGCAAGGAGGCACGGCGCTTGATCGCGAAGTCCATGCGAGTCTGCAAAGCCGAAAGATGCGATTTGACGGCATCAAGGATGAGCTGTTTGGAAAGCAGAATCTGGCTGTCCACCCCCTCCACCTCCGGATGCTTCCGCCCACGCCCGGCATTGACCAGACCTTCACGGGTGACCTGCAGCTTATTGAGGTCGGCCATCATGCTGGTAACATTGGTATTCTCCAATTTCAGGCCCGATGCACGTGCCACGAGCTGATCTCCTTCGAGCTTGCTCAGCTCATCAATTTCCGCACTGAGAGACTGCACTTCCAGTTCCGCCTGCAACAGCGCTTGCTCACGAGTCACCACCATGGAGTCTTCCGTGGTCCGCAGATTGGCCCCCGGAGTGGTAGAATTGGTCCCATTGGAAAACCACTCCCCAACAATGCCGCCCTTCTTTTTTGCCTCCTGCATTTTCAGTCGGGCTTGATCCCGCGACTGTTCTTGTTCGGCGATCTGCTGGCCGAGCATGATCAGGGCCTCATTCTTCTGTTTGGACTCCACTTCCACACGACGCGTCATGTAACTTTGAGCCACCGCATTGGCGATTTCGGCAGCCACATTGGGATCCTGATCATAGAACTCGATGGTGACAAAGTCCGAACGCACACTTGACTGCGTGTCAAGATTCCCGCGCAATTTGGCCAGGGCCGACTGCCTGTTCGGAAGGGACCAGCGCTTCTGTAGGTCCAGCTTGTCCACCACCGGATAGAGTGTTTCAGGTTTGGTGATGCTCTCAAATTCGTTTTTGATCACCACATCACTAGGTGCCATGAAGTCGTCGGTGCTTCCCTTGAAAACCTGCACCTTCGTCTGCATGCGCTCGATCTTCATTTCCACCAGCCCGCGATATTTGCGTGGCATGATGTAGGTGATGATGGCAGCCGTCGCAAAAACGAGCAGAAAGGACAGGATAATGAGGCCAAAACGATTCCGAATGACCTGCCAGGAATCTAGCGCCTGCTGTTGAAGCTCGTTTCCGGTGTCATGCATAACAATGTTGATTGTCTGGAAAAGTTAGGAATCTGAAATTTCATCAGTTCGCCAGTGTCAACGCAAGGCTGATCACTGGCGAATGGGTTGAGCTGTTGGTATAAATCCAGATCTCAGAAAGAGGCCGTAACCCCTAAAGAGATGTTGTTGCGGTCAAATTCGCGCAGCGAATCGTCCGACTGCAAAATCGAATAAGAATAACGGGCATCGAGCGAAAGGTTTTCGAGCATCTGGTAGGAGATGCCGGTGGAAAGAAGCAACGAATGCTCTGTCACATCGGTCCCTGCACCGCCATCAAAAGTGCTGTAAGCGTAAGACACGCCGCCGTTGACGGCCACACGCTTGTTGATCTGGTGGCTCACGTTCAGGCCTGTGCGGAAGGCATAGCGGGTGTCAAAACCCCCGATTTCAGCGGAATCATAACCGACAGAACCGAACCAACGGGCAGTTGTCTGGCGGGCAACCAGGTAGCTGTAGGCCACTTCGGCATAGGGCGAGGTATTTTCAGCACGGTCCGATTTGAAGAACTCAGCGCCGACTCTGAACGAGCCAGTGGAACGTTCGCTCCAGGCATGATCCACACCGACGAGAGCAAAGTGAGACTGCGCATCCACGTCATCACGCTCACGGTAATCGGTGATGCGGTAACGATATTCTGCGGCCAAGCTGGTGCGCTTCGACAAAGCATAGCTGAATTGCTGCGCGATGAGGACTGACAGACGATCCTCGAGACCCGAGACCACTTCATCCTCATAAGAAATGCCGTCCACCGTCAATGAGGTGGTGGTCGAGAAGCGCTGAGACCAAGCGTAGCTGACATTGAAATTATTGAAACCGTAGAGATACTGACCATTGTATAGCGTCGTGGAGCCGCCCGTTGCAAAATTCGGTTCCGCCTCATAGGTAAGATAGAAATTATTGCTAATTTTCAGACGCTGCGAGATTTGGTGGGCAATGTTAAAAGCCACTCGAGCATTGTAAAACGTGTCATCGTAGCGCGGAATGCCATCGAGGTAATGGATGACGCCCAAATCAAGGGCCATGCTCCAGGGCGTCGTCGGGTCTGCATCAGCATAGGTCATCCCAACGCCCCCTTGCGCATAGTAGGATTCGAAATCCTGTAAAAACGGAGACGGCACCTCATAGCTCAACGAGTCATAGCCCCCACGCGCCGAAAGGCTCCAGGTTAAAGGCTGATCCTCACCAAAATCACCCGAAAAATCCCGAACGGCTGTAAGCCCTTGGGAAAAAGCCGAAGTGGCGGAGAGTGCCATCAGGGCCGCAAAAAACAAAGCGTTGGGAAAGCGCATGGTCGGGAGATGTTGAAAGGTGATGGGAACTCAACAGTTAACCGAAAATCATGGACTGCAATTGCAGGGGGAGGTAGGCACCTTACCGCACTTGCGGTGCTTGGGATCACAAGGGATGAAGCTGGTTGCAGGAGGCTGAATCAAGTAAACCCCACGGATGCTGGGAGTCGGGATGAACTCCTCTTCCACAGGGGCCACAGGCAAGGGATTCTTGGAAGGGTTTTTCGCAGAGTCTGTCGGATCAACGGAAGTCGTTGAAGTCACATTGGTGATGGCCGCACCTGGAGAAACAGAGGTCGCGCAGTCCATGATTACACCCGACATCTTGGGGGCTACGGCAATTCCCGTCTGCACGATCTGATTCACCATGGCACTGTCGGCCTGGGAAGCCACGATCGCCGCCTTGATGATTTCACAAGCACACGATTCATTGATAACGAGGGCGTCTTCAACGATCATCAGAGCCTTTGATGGATCCTTTTGAATGGCGGCAGCCACATCTCTCGAGATGTCGTCACAACCGCTGGATTGAGCCAGAGTCTGGGAAAAATCGGCACTGAGGGCCAGCCCAAAAAGGCAAACAGCAGATCGAAGAGCGTTAAAAACTCTCATAAGAGAAGGAAAACTGAGATTATTTACAACTGGAGCGGGTAGTGGGAATCGAACCCACATGGCCAGCTTGGAAGGCTGGAACTTTACCACTAAGCTATACCCGCGATTGAAGTTATAATAACCGACTGTCTCTTAGGCCTGCAAGATATTTTTTAGAATTAACACAAAAAGTTTTAAAATTTAGAATTGCTAACAGATCAACAAAACCAAATTTTTAAACATCCTGCCATTCCTTCCGAGGCGACAAATAGCAGGACTGGATGATCTGGCAAGACTGATTTATCAAGTTGTAACCGATCCCGAGAAATCGCGTAGAAGAGTTGTGCCCGACTGATCTGAATTTTTCGATTTGTTAACAAATGTTAAAATTATTTGCAAATTTTGTTGACGATGGTTTTAAACTTTAGTTCAACGAGGGTGTCAGAACGTGCGCGCCGGAGACCGTGAATCCAGCCGCCAAACCTACCACCACAATTTGGCAGAAAAGTTGCTTTGAAAAAATGAGGAGAAAGTCAGTCATCCTTATGCTATACTGCCGACCCCCTGTTTTTGAGCAGGGCGTCAAGAAAAGCAAAACTGCACCGTATTTAAATCTGTAATGTCTAACATGGAACTCGACGGAGGTATCAAGATCTACCTGAGGGAGATCGGCAAGACCGACTTGCTGACTCCTGAGCAGGAGGTCGAACTCGCCGAGCGCATCAAGCGCGGCGACCCAGAAGCGCGCTCGCACATGATCCGCGCCAACCTCCGACTGGTCGTCAAGATCGCCCAGGACTACGCCAATTATGGCCTGCCGCTTTTGGATCTCATCTCGGAAGGCAACATCGGCCTGATGAAGGCGGTGGAACGCTTTGACCCCAACAAGGGGGGCAAACTTTCCACTTACGCCGCTTGGTGGATCAAACAGTCCATCAAACGCGCCCTGGCCAACCAGTCCAAGACCATCCGCCTGCCCGTCCACATGGTGGACAAGATCAGCAAGATGCGCCGCGTGGCCATGGCGATGTCTGAGGAACTCGGTCGCGAGCCAACGGACGACGAACTGTCTGAAGAAATCGGCATTGATCGCGCAAAGCTCAGCCAGCTTAAAGTCGCCTCCATGCGTCCGGCTTCCCTGGATGCGCCCATCAGCGATGATGACAGCACTGAGTTCGGTGAAATCGTCGGCGATGAAAATGCGCAGACGCCTTTCGATCTCCTCAGCCACAAAAACATGCATGGCCAGCTCGATGGCCTGCTGACGGTCCTGGATGAGCGTGAGCGCAAGATTATTGATGCACGTTTTGGCCTTGCCGGTCAAAAACCACGCACGCTTGAAGAAGTGGGTCAGGAATTTGGCGTGACGCGTGAGCGTATCCGCCAGCTTCAGAACATTGCGCTGCGCAAGCTGCGCCGTGCGCTGCAGAAGAAAGAAGACCCCATCCCAAAAGCGCTGCGCAATGCGGGAGCCAAAAAGAAAAAGAAGGCTGCCGCCGAAGACAAGATGCTGGGCTGAGGCTTGGTGTACCAAGACACATTCTAACAAAAAAGGCAGGTCATCGCGACCTGCCTTTTTTATTTCTGATTAGGCCGGAGAATGATTGATCACCGTTTCTTGGAAGCCGGCTTGCTCTCCACCTTGGGCAGCAGAACCAGTTTCTGCTTTTCCCAGCCGCGTGGTTTGGCGATGCCTAGGCTGGTCCATTCCATGCCACTTCCCACCCATTCTTCCCGCCATTCATCGTAGCTGATTTCGTCATCGTCATCACTGACACCGAACTGGTAACCGCAGGCCGGGCAGATTTCATAGCTCGGCCCCCCGGAGGCACTGCGCGGGGATTCTTTGAGTTTGGCAAAACCACAGACGGGGCAGGAGTGTTGGGGATCTTTCATCGGGTATATTAAAAGGGCAGGTTGGAGGCTTTGACCTCACGACCAGGCTGGCGCTGCCAGTAGGAGGGGTTGCCAGGGCGGAAAAAGGTCTTGGTCATGCCCTGTCTATTATAGGCGGCAAAGGCCCGCGTCTGCGGATCGAACACCCGCAGGGTGCCATCGGCATCATCCCACTTCATGGGCAGTTCGCCGCGCTTGCCCCGTTGCAGCAGCAGCCAAGCCTGGGCCGCATATTCATCAGGACTGCGGCTTTGGAAATCAGGCCCATGGCGGACAAAATGGTCCTGCAGGGTATCCATGCGGCCCCAAGTTTCGCGGGTGGGTGGCGCACGTGACTGAACCGTTGTGGCAGGAGCCTTGGAGGCTGGCTTGTCCTCTGGACTGAGGATGCCAAAAACTTTGTCGAGGATGGATTTGCGAGCCGGAGCTGAAGCCGCGGGCGGTGCCGTGGCGGTTTCACTGCCAGGCACCTCAAAACGACCTGCATGCAACTGCTGGCGGGCGCTGCCCAGTGTGTATTGGTAGGTCGCACCTGCCTTCAGTCCCGTGAGGGTCACTTCGTGCAGGGCGGTGACCGGGCCTTCTGCTTTTTGATCCGCCTTGCCCGTGGCCAAGCCATAACTGACACGCGTGCCGCAAGCGACATCGGTCTTCCAAGTCAACGTCGCCGTCGTAGCCTGGATTCGCACCTGCGGCGGCCCCAGCAGTTCCACAGCCTGGGCCAGGGAACTGAGGCAAAGCATCACAACCAACCCGAACAGATGTCTCATGCCCGCAGTAAGGCAGACAAGCCAGCGGATGGCAAGGACAGGCATGTGTCATGCCCTTTCGGCGGGACGGTATTTTTTCATGGATTCGCTCGGCACCCATCCTTTATTCCCCTGACCTTGATGTCTTATCCCACCGCCCATGCACCTAGCTACTGGCAGAAAACCTGTCAGCGGGTTCTGGACGGCTTCTATCCCCGGGTCTGCCGGCATTGTGAAGTGAGGCTGCCCGATGAAGCGCCGCGCCAGGGAGTGTCCGCCTGGTTTTGTGATCCCTGCCAGGACGAACTGACCGCCATTGAGGCCCCCTACTGTAGCGTTTGTGGAGAAGCTTTTTCTGGAGCCATGACCCAGGCTTTCCGCTGCTCCAACTGCTCAGGCCGCCGCCTTGCCTATGACTTCGCGGTCGCGGGTTACAAGATCACCAGCCCATTGCGAGAGGTGATTCACCGCTACAAATACGGAAGGGACCTGTCACTGCGTGCCGCTGTAGCGGACCTGATGCTTCCGGCGCTGAATGACCCACGCCTAGCTGCCGAAGACCTCACTCAATGGTTGCTGGTGCCCGTGCCCCTGCACATCACCCGTAGAATCTGGCGCGGTTTTAACCAAAGCTGGGAACTCTGCCGCCAGATTTCACGAAGCACGGGCATCCCAGCAGCGCAGCCCCTGACGCGGCAGGTGCGCACGGAGTCCCAGGCGCACCTGCAGCGGCGCAAGCGCTTGGCCAATCTCAAAGGGGCCTTCGCTCTATCACGCCCTTTCCCTTGGCTGCCGCGACAGGATCTCCAGGGGCGAAACATCCTGCTGGTGGATGACGTGCTGACCACGGGTGCCACGGCCCATGAATGTGCAAAAGTCCTGAAGCTGGAGGCCAGGGTTGAAAAAGTGGTGGTGATTACCGCAGCTCGTGGTTAGTATCAGCCCCACGTCCGGTAACCATCGGGCTTCTTGTTCAGGTTGTGGGGTGTTCTCACAGCCGCTCCTGCGGTAGCCATCCGGGGATGAATGAGTTGCCTGCTAGTGAAAGACGGGACGACACATCACATCATGGGATTTTTCAAAAAGCGCACTGTCAACGAACTGGGTGAAAAGAAACAGGACATGCCTGAAGGGTTGTGGACCAAATGTCCATCCTGCGGGGAAAGCCTCTTTGAGCAGACCCTGGCGAGGAACCTTCGCGTCTGCACGAACTGTGGCTACCACTTCACCATCAGCAGCGGCGAGCGTATCGCCAGCCTAGTGGACGAAGACACCTTCGTCGAAATGGATCTTCAGCTCGACTCGGTGGATGCCCTTGGCTTCAAAGGGTATGTGGACAAGGTGAAGGCCTACCAAAACAAAACTGGCCTGAAGGAGGCTGTCGTCACTGGCCGCGCCAACATTGAGGGCGTGCCCGTACTGCTGGCCATCATGGACTTCCGCTTCCTCGGTGCCAGCATGGGCAGTGTGGTGGGTGAAAAGATCACCCGCGCCATTGAGGCCGCCACGGCAGAAGGCAAGGCCGTCATCGTCTTTTCAGCCTCAGGGGGTGCCCGCATGCACGAGGGCATTCTCAGCCTGATGCAGATGGCCAAAACCAGCGGTGCGCTGGCCCGCCATGCCGAGGCACGCCTGCCTTATTTCTCCGTGCTGACTCATCCGACCACAGGTGGCGTCACGGCCAGCTTTGCCACTCTGGGAGACGTCATCATCGCTGAACCCAAATGCATGATCGGCTTTGCCGGTCCACGCGTGGTGAAGGAAACCACGCATGCAGATCTGCCACCTGGATTCCAGACGGCTGAGTTCATGAAGCAGCATGGCCTGGTGGACATGATCGTGGAACGCAAAGACATGCGTTCGACCATCTCCAACCTACTCAAGTACGTCAGCAGCGCGAAGGCGGTCTGATTCCCCCCTCCGCGCTACAGGTCTTCAGACGAACTCAGACGCCGCGAAAGCGGTCGCCGCGCTCTTCATTACGCTCAGGTTGGCGGCCCTGCTGCCGGGAGTGCTCTTCACGATGCCCACGTGGTGCTTCGCCCCGCGGGCCGTCATTACCTCGCCGGGGGCTTTCATGACGCGATTTTTCCTCTCGATGCCCTTCTGGGTCGTGACTCCGGCCTGATGGGCGGTGTTCTCCCCGCTCGCCACGATGATGGGCTGTCGGAGGCCCAAAACGAGATTGCCCATCACGCGACGATTCCGGCCTGCCATGCGGTTCTGGCCCACGCTGTGGGGACATGTGCTTGGCAGGAGGTCCTTCGTTGCGCTCCTGATGGTGATCCATGTGACGGGGAGGGTGTGGCCTATCGCTGCCACGTGGGGGGCCGCGAAACTCCAGGCGTTGCTCCAAGTGCGCTTCTCCCGGATGGCGGGAACGTGAAGGGACCGGGCCTCTCTGGTGGTTACCCCGGTGCCTCATGCGAGACTCGCGACCCCGCCCTTCGTGGCCACGAGTATGGCTTTGACTGCGGCCTCTTTCTAAACTGCGCGGATTCATCCGTCCGTCCTCTTTTCTGGAGGAAGGCGGATGCGAGTCACGATCTTTTTCAGGGCCTCTGGAATCGGCATGGGGCTGAGGGGCTTCGTCACGCCGGGGTTCCGGCTGGGAACGTTCACGGCTGGATTCGCGATCTGGGGTCTCGCGTGGACCGCCACGCTCGGACGTCTGGCGGCGGGTCTCATCCCCGGCCGGGCCTCCGCGTTCGGGTCCCCGCGCAGGCGGTGCTTCCGCGGCAGGGCCAGGCGGTGCATCCGGAGGTTTTACCTCCGAAGCGGGTTTTTCAGGGGCAGCTTCCTGGGCAGGCAGGCAGGCCACACTGGCGGCTAGGCCCAGAAGGGCCAGCGCGAAGGTTCGGTAGGTCGGTTTCATGTCCATGTGTTGGGTTGCGGCTGAAGGATCAGCTTATTGGCCTAACGACACCGGCCCGCTCTTTTGTGTGCCCACCTAGCCCCCTGGCGAATCGGCTTGAATAAAACCTGTGAAGAAACAGTTTAAAGACGGCTTCCGTTAACCTCCCCATGACTCTGATGAAACGCCCCCTGCTCGTCATCGCCCTCCTGGGGCTCATCACCCCCGTTCACGCCGAAGTGGAAGTGGATGTGGAGGCCTTTGGTCTAAGCCTGGGTGGCTGGCTGGCCCGCAAAGGCAAGGCGGCCGAGTATGAAATCTCCGAAGCCGGCTACCGCACCTACCAGCCAGAAGTCTCCCCTTCCCCGGATGGCGGCATCTTTGTTTCCGTCCGCATTGACCACCGCCGCGGGTTCTTCGCCTCCGATGACCATGCCAGCCTGGAACTGAGCTTTTCACCGGATGGTGATCTCGTTTCCGCCCAGAGCAGCCTCGCCCTGCAGGGACGCACCATCAGCAGTGAACTCATCAAAGGCGGGGCCTCGGCCTCCACCTCCGTAGCCGCCCCACAGATCGAGCGGGCGGTCAAAGTGGGGACCGATCTCGTGGCTGACCTGTCCTCCAAGCTGCTGCGAGAGAAGATCGTGGAGCCAGGACGGGTATCCTTCCCGGCGGCCATTCGTCACAATTACAACCTGCTGTACAAAGCCGTCAAAACGAAGACCGCACCCACGCTGGCCACAACTCCTCCTGCCAGCACCACCCCAGCCCCGACGGCGGGCGCAACAGCACCGGCAACCTCGCCTGCGGCTGCCTCTGGCACAGCTACGGCACCCACGGTGCCTCCAGCCACAACCACCACCGCGCCAACAGTCCCCACCGCCCCAGCCACAAATCCGGCACCTGCTCCAAAGCCCGCCGCGCCTCCGACGCCCAACCCGCCGCCCGCAGCTTCACCTTCCACGGCCCAGGCTCCAACCACCCCACCGCCTGCCCCTTCGGCGACTGGATCTGCCAGCAGTCCTCAGACCACGGCTACGAAGAAAACCATTCCGCTGCCTGAGATCAAACCTTACAACCCCAGCGGCGCACCGGCCACGCCCTTGCCGACCAAACCAGCGAAGGAAAAGTCACTGATCATGGAGCATGGCGGGGAAGTGCTGAAACTGGCCCGTGACGTGGTAAAATCCACCGCCGCCCAGTAAGCCTTACTCAGGTAGATCCTGATCCTTCGTCTCCGGCAGGAAGGCGAGGAAGACCAGTCCCAACAAGAACAGCCCGCCCAGGCAGGTGATGGCCAGCCGCAGGTCAAAGGCGGACTTCATGAAGGCTGACAGCCAGATGAGAACCGGAGCCGCGAGAATGCGACCCGTATTGAAACAAAACCCGGCACCCGTAGCCCGCAGGTGCGTGGGGAAAAGCTCCGGGAAATACACCGCATAACCCGCATGGATGCCCTGGGCAAAAAAGCCGAACACTGGCAGCAGACACAGAAGCAGCCCATAGCTCATGAAATGCGAGGGGACCCAGCAGACCACTGGTGTCATCATCAGCGCCATCAGGTGCATAACGGTGAAGGTGCGCCGCCGCCCCCACCGCGCGCTCAAGGGGCCGAAGGCCAGCATGCCTAGCCCAGCGCCGGCAGTCTGAATGAACCCAAAGGCGATTTTGGATTTGCTGGCCCAGTCGGGATCGTCCAGGCGTTTGAGCAAGTCCGCCGCCAGGTCCTGCCCCGCAACGACCACACCCCAGAAGGTCGCCAGCCCGACCATAGCCAACCCTGCCCCCAGCAAGGCGCGAAGACGCCAAAGCGGATCGCCTAACAGTTCGGTAAAACTGCCCATGCGGTCTGCCTTTTCTCGTTTGGCCTGCTTCCAAGACTCGGGTTCTTTGATGCTGATGCGCACCCACAGCACCAGCAGCGCCGGGATGACTCCCAGAAGGTAGGCATAGCGCCACTGTGTGCCCACCAGCAGGCTGGCACCGGCAGCCATCCAGAGCCCCATCACACTGGTCGCATGAAAGATGCCGCTGGCACGCTCACGCGCTTGTTTGGGAAAGACCTCCGCCACCAAGGCGGCACCGACCGCCCATTCCCCGCCGACCCCCATGGCCACCAGGAAACGCAAGGCACCGACATGCCAAATTTCCGTCGCAAAATACGTTAGGCCAGAGAAGAGCGAGTAACAGAGGATGGTCAGTGCCATCACGGGGTTGCGCCCCCATTTGTCCGCCAATGAACTGAAGATCCAACCGCCCAGGGTGCCTCCAATGAGAAAGATGCCCAGGAAACGTTCGCCCCAAAGTTTCACCAATGGATCATCCCCCTTCACCTGGAGGAGATCCGGCAGCATATCGGCCCGCGTGATGTTGTAGAGCTGCCCCTCGAAGGCATCAAACACCCAGCCTAGCGAAGCCACGATGAGCACCAGCCATTGGTAGCGTGTGACACCAGTGTACCATTTGGAAGAAGCAGTCATGGCTGGAAGGAAAAGATGCTTCGGCAAATGGTCATTTCTTGCGAGGCTAAAATTTCAGCCATTCTCCCACGGGCAGGGGCTTACCCTGACGGATGGATTCTTCTGCGACCAAGCACAATCCGGCGGACCAAAGCCCATCCAGCCCACTGGCGGCAGGTGGCTTGCCTGTTCGGACCATTGCCACACATTGGGCGATTTCCTCGCGCAATTCGAAGACCTCTCCACTGTGCGTTTCGATCTTCACGTTTTCCAGATTCTCTCCATCAAAGACCTTGAGGAAGTAGCTGGGCTCCAAGGTGCGATCCAGCGCCCCGCTCCAGCCGGCCCAGAGGGCACCTTTCGTGCCGCTGACCTTCACGGTCTGGTGATGCTCAAAGGCTGCCAAGGTCTGCGAGACTACCGCGTAGCTGCCATTCGGGTATTTGAACATGGCACTGAAGTTATCAAATAGGTCTGGCCGCTGCGGATCGCGTGAGTTGCCATAGGCATAAAGCTCCACGGGGTCTCCACTGCCTTCAAGGTACCAACGGGCGAGGTCAAAAAAATGAATGGGCTCTTCCAGCACCCAACTGCCGACGCGGCCTTGATCATACCGCCAGCCGTCGGCCCCCAGGCGGTAGGGTTTGCGCGACAGCTCTACCAGCACGTATTGCGGGTCTCCGATGGTTCCGCGCTGGATGATTTTTTTGATCTGTCCCCACTGGGAGGAAAGCCGCAGTTCATGTCCGACGGCGAGATGTACTCCATGTTCTACAGCGGCCACCACAATGGCCTTGCAGTCATCTAGCGTGATGGCCATCGGCTTTTCCAGCAGCACGTGTTTGCCACGGGCCATGGCAGCCAGGGCAATTTCGCGGTGCGTGTGGCTGGGGGTGGCGATGTCCAAAATCTCAAAGTCTGCCAGTGAAATCATTTCCGCCGCCTCGGCAAAAATCTGCGCCTGAGGATAAAGCTGGCGAGCCTCTGCCCGCGAAGCCGCAGAGGGCGCGGTGATGGCCACGAGCTGCGCCTCCGGATTTCCGGCGATGGACTGGGCATGGAGCTTTCCCCAAGCACCAAAACCAGCGAGGGCAAAACGAACAGGAGGTGGCATAGGAAAGGAAGAAAAAATGGAAGGAGGGTCAGATCCTTGGGGCAGTGGTCAACGGTGTGACAGGATCTGAAACGAGCCTGCCCTGCACTTCATTCAGACGGCAGGTAGGCAGGTAAGGAAGAACGTGACGGGCAAAGAGATCGCACTCCTCCAGGTGTGGGTAACCGCTGAGGATAAAGGAGCGCATGCCCATATCCAGGTAGCGGTTCAGTTTCGCCAAAACTTGGTCGGGGGTCCCGACAATCGCGCTGCCACAGCCGCTGCGGGCCAAGCCGATACCAGACCACACGTGGTCCTCGATGAAGAGATCCTTGCTCTGGGCACGCAGCTCATCCTGGCGCAGAACGCCGGCACTCTGGCTGTCCATGGAGCGGTTGCGGATTTCCTGGCCTTTGTCCGGGTCCAGTTTTGAAATGAGCCTTTTGGCTGCAGCGATGGCTTCTGCCTCTGTCTCGCGGACGATGACATGAATGCGCAGGCCGAAATCAATCTTGCGACCGTAGGTGGCGGCCTTGGCGGCCATGCCTTGCATGGTTTCCTGCAACTGAGCTTCGGTTTCCGGCCACATCAGAAAAACATCACAGTGCTTGGCACATAGGTCCTGCGCCAGCGGTGAGATGCCGCCAAAGTAGAGCAGCGGGCCGCCATTCTGCTGGTAAGGCCTTGCGGGATCGCAGGTGGGCAGGGAGAACTGGTAATGCTCCCCTTTCCATTCCAGAGGGCCTTCGGTGATCCACAGTGCCTTCAGGATCTGGATGACCTCACTGCTGCGCGCATAGCGCACCTCATTGCTTTCCTTCATTCCCGGCATGTCTGAGGAGATGATGTTCAGGCACAGGCGACCTTTAGAAAGATGATCCACCGTGGCGATGGCCCGTGCCAGCATTGGCGGCCACACTTCGCCCATCCGCAGCGCCACGAGCTGGTTGATCTGCTGTGTCTGCGGCGCAGTGGCTGCCGCAAAACTGAGAGCGTCCTGCCCGACAATCCAACCCGAGGGAAGCAGGATATTCTGAAAGCCATGCTGGTCAGCCTGCTGAACGATCTTAAGGCAATGATCAAAGCTGCTGCGCAACTGTCCGTCAGGCACCCCCAGGTATTCATAGTCATCGCCGCAGAGGGCGGAGAACCAGGCAATTTCTGCCTGGCGTTGGGGAGTGCGAACAGATGCCGAGAAAGACATTAAAGGGGGGGGGATTTGGGGGGACCGCACGTCAAATCCTTTGCAAGGACGAGATCTTAAATAGCCTCATTTTGTGCAGTATCGAATTATGTATAATCCTGTTTAATCTTCGCAAGATTAATTTCGCATTTCTGAGAAGAAATGCAGTAAGTTGCTTTCATTCCATGCGCACCAAGCCTGCTGACCAGTCAGTTTTACTCGCCTCCATCCTCCTGCAGTTGCGGGGGCAACATGCGTCTTCGCGTAGCAGCCTGTCAAAAGTCACCAATCTTTCCCCTTCCACGGTGGGCATCTATGTGGATCACCTCATTGCCCTGGGTTACGTGAATGAATCGGGTCTGGAGCAGGGCCCCATGGGCAGGCCGAAAAGAAAGCTCAGCCTGCTTCCGGACGCAGGCTGGTTTGCTGGTGTGGAATTCAATGCGGAACGTGTGCAGGCAGTGCGTGTGGACTTCGCTGGCAACCGTGTTGCATCCCTGGTTAGGTCATTGCCAGCAAAAACCAACACCCAGACCGTGCTACGCGAGATCCGCAGCGTCGTTGTCGGGCTGGGAAAACTCGCCCCTGGGCCCCTGCTGGGCATGGGTGTGGGTGCTCCGGGCTTGGTGAATCCCGAGTCCGGCGTGGCCATGCAGTATGCTTTCATCCCCGATTGGAAAAACGTGCCCCTGGTGCAGGAACTGAGCGAGGATTTCCCGGTCACCGTCACGCTGGAAAACAACCTCCGCGCCATCGCCCTGGCCGAACGCTGGTTTGGCGGCGGGCGTGAACTGGATGACTATGTGATCCTGGGGCCTCGCAGCGGCTTTGGCATTGCCATTGTCAAGAACGGCCAGCTCGTACGCGGGGGCCACCATGCCGCTGGCGAGATCGGTCGCTGGCCTTGGCCGCTGACCGGGGGTGGCGGCGAAATCCATGACGAAATGACGGCACCAGCCGTCTGGCGCAGGCTGACGGCTGGTAGGCAGGACACGCTGCCCATGGATCTGCGCAGCGCCCTGAAAGGTCTCTCAGGAGAAACCGGGAAACACTGGGATCTCGTCATCGCCGACTACGCCCGAGTAATCGGCCTGCTCCACCTGCTCATTGATGCCAAGACTTACTTTCTCCACGGGCCGCTCACCGCTCTCGGCCAGCGTTTTTGCCAGGAAATCTCCCAACAGGCCGCCCAGATGGTCCCGGCTCTCAAGGACATGCCTCCGGTCATCCTGCCTTCGGATCTCGGGGATGAAGCAGGTGCGCTAGGTGCCGCCAGCCTGGCCATGGAAGCCTGGATTCCTGAAATGAGCGGGGTCCAAGCCCTCTAGTCCTGCTGGACCATGCCCGGCCACATTCCGCAGATCGCCATGCTGGTGGATACCTCCCGTACTTACGGGCAGGACATCGTGGCAGGCGTGCGGCGATACGTGGCAGAGCATGGCCCGTGGTCGCTCTATCTGGAGCCGCGGGACCTTCTTTCCAGCTACCCTGCCTGGCTGGAGGAATGGCCTGGCGATGGCATCCTCGCCCGCACCGGCGATGCGGCCATGCTCCAGCGACTGAAGGCCACTGGACTACCCGTCATCGAATTGCGCGACTCCTCACCGGACCAGCCCTTTCCCTTTGTCGGCATGGACAACAGTGAGATCGGGGTCCGGGTGGCCGTCCACCTGCGCAGCCGGGGTTTTCAAAGGTTCGCCGCCTACCTGGATCCCACCTTGGATTTCTTCCGCGAGCGCATCCAGCGATTTTCGGAAACCGTCAAAAGCGAGGGATTCGCCTGCCCGGTTTTTGAGGCCTTTTCACCCAGCCAGCGTCCGCGCTGGGATGAGCATCAGCAGGCTCTGGCGGACTGGCTTACCTCTTTGGAAAAGCCGGTGGGAGTGTTCGCCAGCAATGACCAGCTCGGCTTCTGGCTGCTGGATGCCGCCCGCCGTGCGGGCATCTCCGTCCCCGAAGAAGTGGCCGTGGTGGGGGCTGAAAATGACAAGTTGCTGTGTGAGACCGCGTGGCCTCCGCTCTCCAGCGTGCAACTGCGGGGACAGGCCGTGGGTTATGCCGCCTCACAAATGCTGGACGCCTGGATTCACACCGGTACCCGCCCGCCTGCACGCACCCTGCTCCCCGCCGGGGATTTCATTGTGCGCCAGTCCTCAGACATCGTGGCCGTGGAGGATCCCCGCCTCGCACGTGCGCTTACTTACATCCGCCAGCACGCCACGGAGAACATTGGGGTCAATGACGTTGCACGGGCCTCATCCCTTTCCCGCAGCGCACTTGAAAGGCAGATGAAAAAGCAGATCGGCAGATCGCCTGGCGAAGAGATCAACCGCATCCGTTTTGGCCTCGTGGAGCGCCTGCTCACGCAGACGGACCTGACGCTGGACGCCATCGCTGAACGTGCTGGATTCACCCACCCGCAGTACATGGCCGAAGCCTTCCGCAAACGTCAAGGAGAGACACCAGGGCAATATCGTCAGCGCCGTAAAATCTGAACCTTTGTTTGGCAAGAAAACAGGCAGCCAAGCCCTGAGTCCTCAGGGCTGGAACTGTACCGTCGTGCTAACCATCGCCCCTCGCTCATCGGTGAGCGTAATGAACCAAGTATTAGCCTCCGCAGGCGGTTTGGGGGCCGTTACTGTACCCGCAGAGATCGTTGCATCCACGCTTTTCCAGGTGCGCTTGGCCCGCACACCCATGTCGGTCGTGTAGTGCAGCTTGGCCTCCTTCAAAGCTGCGCCGCCCGTGTAACTGAGAGTGACCTTGTCTCCCTCGACGACTGGCACGCCCGGGACCGGCAGGGGCTGGCCAGCGCGGCATTTCGAATCAATGAACAGGCCGATTTCCTGCGGGGCCCACCCCGGGGGATGGCCATGCGCCATGTTTACCTGAATGCGCATCTGCTTCTCCCCAGGCACCACGTTGAAACTCTTCATGTAGCTGTCCAGGGGGTAGTGAATGTCATTGGTTCCATTCACAAACAGGATGGGCACCCGGCAGCGGGGCAGCAGGCTGGAAGGATCATACTCCCGCACCCAGTCTGCCCGGCGATCCCCCAACTGATCGATGGAAGCTTTTTGAACAGATTCACCTTCATGGAGAAAGCCGCAGCCATACACAGGCACGGCGGCTTTGAAGCGATCATCCAGGGAAGCGACCAGGCAGGTGGTATAACCGCCCCAACTGATGCCTGTCACTGCCGTATTTTCAGCCTGGACTTCAGGAAACGAGCGTAACAAGGAGTGTGCCCGAATCACGCTGGCGGCCGCATGAAAGGGCCAGTCATCCGAAGTGACGCCTCCGATGCTGTCGAACTTTTCTCCCGCCCCATGATGCGGCCCCCCATTGGACAGGCGCTTGCGTTCTTTGGCCTCAGACTGGTGACCCTTGGGAACTCCCGTCTTGGGGTCATACACTGGATCTGGAGGGCGAGATCCCGCCAGATCCATGGCGATGGCGGCATAACCTCTCTTAGCCCAAAGGTAAGCCCATTCGGCAAAGGCCGTGCCGCCGCCGCCGTGGATCAAAACGACGCCGGGGAATTTCGTGCCAGGCTTTGCCTCTCCAAGCGTGATGGGTGAAGCATAAAAGGCGAAGACCTCCGTGGGATTGTTCAGGAAAGGTTCGCCCGTGTACAACAGCGAATGAACGGGCGCCGATTGGTTCACCCATTTCATGGCGGGGGCCTTTTTGATTTCGTCGAGATTCCACGGCCCTACCTGCTCAGCCGAGGCAAGGGTGGTGCATGCGAGAAGAAAAGCGGTCAGTAACTTCATGATCAGGACTCATCATAACGCCGTGATGAAAGCGAGTTTCCACAGAATCCCGCATTTATAACTCGGCTGTGATGAATCTTCGTTACCGCCGATGGAGGTTGGGCGTTCAGCCACTCGTCCACCATCTTCCTCATGCTCTTCTCCACCGTTCTCATGTGGCTGCTTATCGCAGCCGGGTTTGTCATCGCGTTGCCAGCTCTCTGGCTCCTGGCCCGTGGTCTGTGGCCAGAGACCGTGCTGCGCCAGCAGGAAGCCGCCAGAAAAGGCCTGTTTAAATGCTTATTACTCGGACTGATCCCGCTCATTGGCAGCGTGGTTCTCATCACGGTGCTCTCCAAAGCGCCCAAGATGGGAGCGCTGGCCGTCCTGCTGGGGGGCATCATCATCGCCTGGGGCTTCATGGGGGCAGGAGGCATCGCCTCCCTCATCGGGGAGCGGCTGTGGCCGCACGCAGAACCTTGGCGCCAGACCAAGCACGGCGGGCTGACGTTGGTGCTTTGTGCCCTTCTCCCCGTCGTCGGCTGGGCGGTGCTGCTGCCACTCCTGGCGGTGATGGGCTGGGGCATCGCCCTGCGTGCCCGGTTTTCCAAAGCGCCCATACTGGCCGTCTCCAGCCCGGTGGAAAACACCTCACTCTAGAGTGCACTCATGAAGTTGGCCCGCCGAGATCTTTTCAAGAGCGCCGCTCTGGGCAGCGGCGGTGCCCTTCTGGCAAGCTGCGAGCGCGTCACCACCGCGATCAACCAAAATTGGTTAGGCGAAGCCGTCCCTCCGCACCTCACCTCGGTGGAAAGCGCGGAGATCGACACCGACTTTCACCTGCTCTCCCGCGCTGCCTTCGGCCCCTGGCCGGGCGATGTGGCCGCCCTGAAAAAAATGGGCCGCGACGCTTGGATCGAAGAACAACTCCACCCAGAATCCATCTCCGACACGGCCTGCGACCTGCGTGCGGAACGCTTTGAGTCGCTCTACTTCAGTGCCGGGGATGCCTATGAATTTCGCAAACCGGTGCTGCGGGAGGAGCTGACCCGCCATGCGCTGCTGCGTGCCATTTACAGCCGCCGGCAGCTCCTGGAGGTCATGGTGGAATTCTGGACCGACCACCTCAACATCGACCTCGAGAAAGGCGACTGCATCTACCTCAAACCGAGCGATGATCGCGACGTCATCCGCAAGCATGCCCTGGGCAGCTTTCGCGATCTCATCCGCGCCTCAGCCACGTCCCCGGCCATGCTGGTCTATCTGGACGGTAAGACCAACAAGGTGCGCCGAGGAACCACCGACCAGCCAAACGAAAACTACGCCCGTGAGCTGATGGAACTGCACACGCTGGGCGTGCATGGCGGTTACACCCAGGAGGATGTTTATGAAGCGGCACGCTGCCTCAGCGGCTGGACCTTTGATGCCAAGCGAGTCTTCGCCCTGAACCAGGGAGAGTCCTATTTTCGTCCCGACTGGCATGATGATGGGGCCAAGCAAGTGCTGGGTCACCGCATTCCCGCTGGCGGCGGTCCCGGGGATCTGGACCGGCTGGTAGCCATCGTTTGCGAACACCCTGCCACGGCCCAGCACATCGCCCTGAAACTGTGCAGGCGATTCGTCAGCCCCACTCCACCCGCTAGCCTGCTGAAACGCGTGGCGGACGAGTTCACCTGCACGCAGGGAGACATCCGTAGCCTGCTCCGAGTGATCCTGAAATCGGACGAATTTCTGGCCAGCCGGGGACAGCTTCTCAAGCGCCCCTTCAAATTCATGGTCTCCGCCCTCCGGGCACTGGCCGCAGATACTCAGGCCGAAAAGACCATCCTCGAACCACTACAACGCATGGGCCATGGCCTGTTTCAATACCCCACGCCCGATGGCTATCCCGATGATGAACTGCCCTGGATGGGCACGCTAATGTGGCGCTGGAATTTTGCCCTGGCCCTCGCGGCTAACAAACAGTTGGGTGCCAAGGTGGAGTTACGGCTTCTCCGCCGCGCACTTCGAAAGCCGGATGCCGAAGCCGACATCACACGCTGGTTTGCCCACTTCATCGGCCGGCAGCCCACTGCGCCTGAAATCACGGCGCTGGACCAGTTTGCCCCTGGCTCCCCAGAATCTTCCATCGGCCTCATCCTGGCCAGCCCAGCCTTTCAGAGGTGCTGATCCCATGTCCTCCCTTACCCGACGCGCCCTCCTATCCAAGCTTGCTTTTGCCGCCGCCCCAGTAGCTGAAGCAGCGGGGGATCATACCCTCGTCCACGTCTTCCTGCGAGGAGGGGCGGATACGCTGAATCTATGGGTGCCGTATGCCGATGACCGTTACTACCGTCTGCGCCCTGCCCTGGCCATTCCGGCTCCCGGCAAAGGCAGCGATGCCGCCATTCGCCTCACGGACCGCTATGCGCTGCACCCGGCGCTGAAACCCTTGGAGGCCGCCTATCACGAAGGTCGTCTCGGGGCCGTGCAATCCGTCGGCGTGGACAACACTAGCGGCTCTCATTTTGAATGCCAGGACCAGATGGAACATGGCGACTCCATGCACGGCATCCCCGCAGGTGGAGGCTGGCTGGGCCGCTACCTGCGGCTGCGTACCGGGGCCAAAGTTTCCCCACTTTCCGCCGTGGCCATCGGCACCAGCCTGCCGGAATCTCTGCGTGGTGCCCCTGCTGCCAGTGTGCTGGAGCATCTGGAGGACATCAGCCTCAAGGCCGCTGGCAAGCAAGCCGAACAGGTGGCGGGTGCCCTGAATGCCCTCTACGGAGCCGATGTCAGTCTGCTGGGTGAACGAGGGGTGGAAACACTGGATCTCTTCCGCCGCATCTCCAACCTCCAGCATCGCGCCGATGCTCCCGAGCATGGGGCCAGCTACCCTCCTGCTCCATTCGGCAGTGGTCTGCGCGAAATCGCCCGTTTGATCAAGGCACGGCTCGGCCTCCAGATCGCCTGCATTGATCTCGGTGGCTGGGACACCCATTTTTTTCAGGGCAACAGCAGCGGCACCCAGGCCGGGCAGATCCGCCTCCTGGCCGAAGGTCTGGCAGCCCTGGAGACCGACTTGAAAGACCATCGTGCCCACTACACTCTCATGGTCACCACGGAGTTTGGTCGGCGGGTGTATGAAAACGCCTCGTTGGGCACGGACCATGGCCGGGGCTTTACGCTCATGGCGCTAGGAGACCGAGTCAAAGGCGGGCAGGTGCTGGGCGGCTGGCCCATCCAGGCCGATGACGACGTCAATGTGAACACCCCGGGTCCCGGCGGCCTGCTGGCTGAAACGGACTACCGGCAGGTCTTTGCCGAAGTCTTGCGCGGCAGCGTGGGTCTGAAGGATGATGAGGAGGCCAAGGTCTTCCCTGGCATGCCCGCCAAGCACATCGGCCTGATGTAAAGAGAGTTGCTACTTTTCCCCCATCCAAAGAATCGCCGTGGCCCCCTGGCCAATGGCACCGCGCACCACGGCGGCAGTCTGGCGCTCCAGATCGCCCACCTGCACCTTCACCAAAATGCGGCGGGTGCTGCTGTTCACAGACAGCAGTGAGGACAGGGACTGAGGATCTCCAGAGGCGATACCCAGGATGGCCAAAGCACTGGCCAGATCCGGCATCGGGTTGTCATCGTCCGTGTTCAGCAGGCCGTCGCGGCCCACACGCTGACTGCGCAGATTTTGGGCAAAGCGCATGTCGGCACCAGTAACAGCCGCGATGACCTCCGGGCGTGCCTCATTCACATCCAGCACACCACTGGCATGAATGCTGAACCAGTCGCGCCACTGCGGATATCCTTGCTCCACCATGTCCATGCCGCTCACGAGCGCCATCTCTTCGATGGAGCGGAAGGGCCGATTGAAAGGCATGCCGTTGCGGTTGTAGAGCTTGCGCTCCCCACCCTGCACACGGGCAAAGTCATCGCCGTCCACCCAGTCCAGCATGCGGTCGATCAGCATGTTCGCCTGCTGGATGTTCATGCCCCAGTAGAGGAAAATGCGGCGCAGGGTGTCCTTGTCCTCGCGCTGCAGCAGCACGTTGGGATTCAGCAGCCCGTCCTCCCCGGTCATCTCCACCAGAAAACGCTCATCCTGCGCCACCTGTCGGCGCAGCAGCGGATCATCCGGCTTGATGTCCGGATTCATGGCGATGGCCAGAGCCGCTTCCGAAAGCATCCTTGCGCGGAATACCTGCCTCTTCACCGCCGCCAGCTCGATGTCCTGCATCAGCAGCAGTGACGTTGCAGCGACGAGACCGATCAGCAGGGCAATGACCCACAGGACAGCCAGCAGCGCAGCCCCACGGCGAGGGAGACCACACCTAACCAAAGATGACGAATGACAGCTTTTCATCACGGTTGTGGCAACGGCTGGCCAGGGGTTTGAGGCGGAGGGATGACGTCGTCCGGATTGCCCGTTCCAGGGCCGCCGGTGCCGGGCCCGCCAGTCCCCGGCGGCAAAATTCCCCCACCCGAGACCGCATTTGGCACAACGGGCGGAATCCAGAACACCGCACGGGTTTCAAAACCATCGTCGAGCTTCAGATTCAGCTCTGCCAGCAGGGGGCGGCGGTTTTGCTTCCAGTTGTTTTCCCAGCGGTTGCTGGCGGGATCATAAAATCGCCATTCAAAGCGGGTCACATTGTCCATCAGCGGGATCATGCCCTGGTTCTTCGTGTAGCGCACATTTTGGCCCGAGCGCAGGGCCTGCGTCTGCCGCTCATCCAGTTCCCGCAGGGCCACCCGCAGGTAACCACCGGGGCGCTCTTCCGCAAACAGGTCCACGCTGGTATCGGGAGGCAAAGCGGTGCCGGGAGTAAAGGACGTGCCCCCGTTCACAAAGTTCAGGCTCGGCACATAGGTATTCCCTCGGGCCTGCACCGTCAGCCGCACCTCCGCCTCACCCGGCAGGTTGCGGAAAGAGCGCCGGATGAAGGAAATAAAGTTCTGCCGGATGATGGATCGCTCCTGGATCTGGGTCAGGTCGCTACCCATCTCCATCGTGCCATTGGCAATAGCAAAGATGCCCCCCATGAGCAGGAGGAAGGCCGACATCGCCACCACCATCTCGATGAGGGTGAAGGCGGCCCGGCACGCAGCAGATGGAAGATGGATTTTCATTCAGAGTTCGCCTCAGTTCAGAGGCAGGAAGGCCCCGGCATAACGATAAGTTTCGGCATTCATTTCGATAGGCCCGCTGCCATCATCCCAGCGTGCTGTAACCTGGATGCGGAAAGTATTTTGCAGAAAGCGCCCATCCTGGTTTTGCAGATCTTTGACCTGCTGAATGAGCACCCGGTAGGCCACACCATCAGTACCCGGTTTGATCTGCTCCTCCATCTCCCGGATCTGCGGCATCTTGCCATATTCATCAATCAAGGATTCCAGACTTTGCTCGATCTCCAGCAACTGCTGGGAATCGGAACTGACTGAGGCGATCTGAGTTAGGGTGCCTACCAACGCCATCGCGGCGATGCTGAAGACGGCCAGGGCCAGCAGCACCTCCATCAACGTCATCCCTGCCCTGGTTCGGAGGGATGGGTGCGAAGCGGAGACTGAATGCAGGCGGACGTTCATGATCGTTATTCCACCGTGTTGCCCGTCAAAGGATGAAAGGCCAACTCGCGCGAGCCCTGGGTGGATTCAAAGCGGATGCGGATCGGTTCACAGATGCCCTGCTCACCGAAAGGCCAAAAATGTCCCTCCGCCTTTTCCCAGCCCTTTCCGCCCAGCCGCTGGATAAGTACCTTCATCCCTTTGGGGACCTGAAAGGCTTGGCCTTTCCCGCCCGTGGCCCCCAGCAGTCGGAAACCCTCCTTATCAAAGGCAATCGTCATGGTCCGGTGCTGTAGCACCGCAGCACTGATGGCAAACCGAGACATCTCGGTCAGTTCCTGCGCTGGTTTCTGGAAAGGATCATTGTCTTCCAGAAGCGAAAAGCTGCCAAAGCCCAGCCCGATGACGAGCAGCATGATGCTCATCACCACGATGAGTTCCAGCAACGTGAAGGCGGCGCGTGAAGGGCGGGGATGGGTACGTTTCATGGCCAGATCCCCGGCGGGGCAAAGATGGGATCAGTCAGAGAAGACATCGTCATCGCCGCCCTCTTTTTTATCAGGTCCCATGGAGAAGACTTCATACGGCTCGCCATTCTTTTTGCCGGGGCTGCGGTACTGGTACTTGGAACCCCAAGGATCCGTGATGCCGCTCTCTTTGAGAAGGCCTTTTTTCACACGGGCATTGGCCGGAGGGGTGACCAGATCTTCAAGCTTGCCAGGCAGCGTACGGTTCAGGGTCTTGTACTGCGTAATAGCCACCTTGAGGGTATTCATGTGGGCCTCGGCCGCCGTGATTTCAGCACCGCCCTGCACGTTCTGCAAAGCCACCGCACCAATGGCGATGAGCAAGGCAATGATGGCCAGCACCAGCATCATTTCCATCAGAGTGAAGGCTTTGCGCAGTGGATGGAAAACGCGGTTAAGGCTTCGGCTGGGAAGGTGCGAATGGATGGGGTGGATGTTCATGCTGAGGTAAGTTGGAGAAGGGCGGGAGGCAAAACGTTCGGGATTAGTTATCGGCGAGGCATTATTTATCAGCCACGGCTTTTCATGGCGGAGACCGTTTCAAAAATGACTGAGATCATGATGTAAGCCATGACGCCCACAAGGGCCGCCATGACCAGGATGATGACTGGCTGCAGCAGGGCCATCATTTTTTCCAGGCTCTTGCTCAGCTCGCGGCCACAACGGTCCGCCGTGCGGCGCAGCGTGCCGCTGAGATCGCCGGTGTGCTCACCAATGCGCACCATCTCCAAAAGCTTGGTGGGAAAGAGCGCCGTCTTTTCCAGACCGCGCGACAGAGAGGCTCCATCCCGCACGCTGGTGATGACGTGCTCGAGCTGCTTCTGCACGTACTGGTTCGAGGAAACCCGTGAGGCCAGTTCCAGCCCTTTCAGCAATGGTAAGCCGCCACCTGAAAGACTGGCGAGCGTTTCCAAAAACTGGTTGTGAAAGCTCGTCATCAGCACATTGCCCACCAGCGGCATCTTCAGCCGCATGCGGTCCCACACAGGCCGACCCGAGGTAGAATGGGACCAGACCCAGAACGCCAGAAATAGCAGCGCCAACACCGCCAAGATGAGCCACCAGTATGTCTGCATGAATTCAGAGACCGACAGCACAAACTGAAGCCCCTTGGGCACACCGCCCTTCATATGAGACATCATCACACTCAGCCGGGGAATGAGGAAGGTGGTGAAAAGGACCGTCACACCGATCGCGGAGACAAACAGAAACCCGGGATAGATCAGCGCCACCGCCACCTGACTGCGCATCTCCCTCACGCTCGCCAGATACTGCGCCTGCCTGCGCATAGCATCCGCCAGAGAACCGCCCGCCTCACCTGCCGCAGCGACGGAGCAGAAAAGCTCTCCGAAGGAGGGCGATGACTGGCGCAGAGCACTGCTGAAGGGGTGACCTTCGCGGATAAGATTGCCCAGACGGCGGGCGATGCGGCTATGCGTGCCCGTGGTGCCTTTGCCCTCCATCAGTTTCAGGGCCGCCTCCAGTCGCATCCCGGCCTCAAGAAGTTCAGAAAGCTCCTCCGTGAAAAGCTGAAGCTGGCTGTTGCCCAGCTTGATGGGGGCATTTTCATCCACCACCTCACCTGCCTTGGTCTTGGCCGCCGCCTTCACGGGTCCTGCCTTGCCTGCCGCCTCGCTGATCTTAAAGGGCTGCAAGCCCTTGCCTGTCAGTTGCCGCAGGGCCGAGGCGCGGTCCTGCGCCTCGATGGTCCCGGCAACATCGCGTCCGGAGGTATCTGCAGCTTGATAGGCAAAGGTGGGCATGGAAGGCGTGAGACAAGCACAGCCCGCGTTTGTTGCAAAGACGTTGTCGAGGGGCCTAAGATTCTCTTGGTGACAGAGATGACAGACTTCCAGCCCATTCCATGAGCCGGTATGGCCCGGCATCCGAGTCGCCCAGCTCCACCTGCACCCAGCCTCGCGACAGGTAAAAACGATGCGCCCGCTCATTGTCCTGGGAACATTTCAACCGCCAAGGCAGGCGCACGTGATGCTGAAGCTCCATCAGCAGAAGCGACCCTACCCCTCTTTCCTGGGCCGCGGGAGCCACATACAGATGGTGGACAAAGGACTCCGGCTCCCAGAAGGAAACAAAACCGACGACTTCCCCGCCCCGTTCCACCACGAAAAGAAGCTCCCCCTCGGTATCGCGGTCGAAATCCACCCCGGCCTTGAAGCTTTCAGACATCCAGTCGGCCTCCGCGAGGCATTGCAGATAAATCTCCGCCATGGCAGGCCGGTCAGACTCGGTGGCTTCGCGGAAAAGCAATGAAGCAGACATTCAGGGGTAAGCAGATCCGGCATTGCCGCACCGGGCCCAGCCACCCATACTGATAATTGCCACGTCCATGACCGCCACCTCTTTTTGCCGCCCTCTCCTGCTCGGAATCGGTCTTTTGACCGCCACTCTCGCCTCAGCGGAGAAACCCGCCGTCAAGGTCATCGCCGACCTCCTTTACAAGGATGGTGAAAAGCTCAGCCAGTACGAAACCGAACGCTGCAAGCTGGATCTCTACCTGCCAGCGGAGAAAAAGGATTTCCCCACCCTGGTTTGGCTACATGGCGGGGGCATCACGGGTGGCAGTAAAAATGGTGCCCATCAGGCCGATATCGCCCGGCACTTTGCCAGTGCTGGCATTGCCGTGGCCAGCATCAATTATCGCCTGAGCCCGAAGGCCGAATTCCCGGCCTACATTCAGGACACCGCCGCTGCCTTTGCCTGGGTGAAAAAGCACATCGCCACCCATGGCGGGGATGCGGGGCGTGTCTTCCTTGGCGGACACTCTGCCGGAGCATACCTGGCCCTGATGGCCGGGCTGGATGACCAGTATCTTGCCGCCCAAGGCCTGAAATTGAGCGACATCGCAGGACTCGTCCCAGTGGCCGGCCAGACACTCACCCACTACACCATCCGCCAGGAGCGGGGCCTGCCGAAAAAACGTCTGATTGCCGATCTGGCGGCCCCCATTTATCACGCACGCAAGGACGCCCCGCCCATGCTCATCCTGTATGCGGACGAGGACATGGCCCTACGGGCAGAAGAAAACGAGCTACTGGCTGCTGCCCTGCGGGATGAAGGCCACCCCAAGATCATGGTGAAGAAGATCAAAAACCGCGACCATGGCTCGGTAGCCCACAACATGGCCAAGCCCGGCGATGCTGGCTTTCAGCAGGTGATCAAGTTCATCCAGTCCATTGATCCTTAGCCTTCCGCACGCTTTTCGGCAGCCACCCGTTCCAGCACCCGCAGGGTTTCACGGACATTGGTTTCCAGATCCAGCGCATGCTCACAAGGCACGGGCCGGGCATCGGGCCGCACCATCCAAAAACGCACCGCCTTTTCCAGGGCATCGGTGTCCTCTGGGGCTGGCAAAACGTGACCATTCACTCCCTCCGTCAACCACTCCGCCGCGCCATTGAACACACTGGTGATGACGGGCAGGCCGCTGGCCAGGGCCTCCGGCACCACATTGGAGCTCGGCTCATAGATGGGCAAGAAGGTCAGTAGATCTGCGGCGGCATAGGCATTTTCCACCTGTGGCATCGGTCCGGCAAGGATCACGTTGCGTGGCACTGGCCCAGCCAGCCGCCCCTTACCCACCACCAGAAGCTTCACCTGCGGATCCGTCTTTTCCAAACGGGACATCAGGCGTAACAAAAAGTGCAGACCTTTCCTCTCCCAGCCAGACCCAACAAAAAGCATGACAAAATCGCCCTCCGCAAGGCCGAAGCGCTGGCGTGTACCCACGCGGTCCGCCTGCTGAAACCGGGCTGCATTGATGCCATTTCGCACGAGGTGGATTCGCTCTGCCGGGTACCCGAACTCACGCACGATCTCCCTTCGGACCATCTCGGAATTGACAATGACATGCCTCGTCACGGCGGGATCCAGGGTACGCTTTTCCAGCGCCATCATGTTGCTGTGAAAAGCCCCCAGCCCAACAAACGGGCGCCGCCACCAGGAGGCGTAATGCCGACGCTGGTCCAGCCACACCTTGTGCACGCCATCCCCAGCACGATAGACATCCTGTGAGACAGTGCGCTCCAGACTGAAAACCACATCATAGGTCACCGGAGCCATCATCTGCGCCACGATTTCCGCGAAACGCACCGGCCGCAGTGCGCGGGGAGCCTGGACATTCACACGGTGCAGCGTCACGGCATCGGGCATGCCTTCCCAGTTCTCCGAATAAAGATGTACCTCATGCCCCGCCGCAGCCAGGGCGGCCACCAGACGCTGCATGTAAAGCTCCGCCCCTCCTGTGGCGGCAAATTGACGGCGGATGAGCGCAAGCTTCATGGGGCAGCGGCATGCAGCGCATCGGCCAGGCTGATGGGAGCCGTGGGCGGGGAGACCTGGGGTGGCGCTGGCTGGGCCAGGCAGGCCTCGGCCATGGCCTGTAGCACCTCCGGTGGCACTGAGTTTTCATGCTCCATCAGCAGCACCCCTTGGGGTACTGGTAACAGGGTCAGGCAACCCGTGGCCCCATTGAGGGTGATGCTCTGCACTGCTGACGTTCCTGCCCGCAGCGCCAGCTCATGCCCGGCCGCGTGGACGGCATGGCCCAGGGCGGCAATACTGGCTGGATCGGCAGTCAGCGTGCCGCGAAGGGCGGTCAGGTGACCATCGGGGTGGATGAGGGCGGCGATCAAAGGAACAAAAGTAGGTTCGTCATCGGAGCAAATCTTCAGGCCAGGGCCACTGCTTGCTCAGGCTGGTTTTGCCGAGTTTGGAACTGGGCCAGCACGGCCTGAGAAATCGCGTTCAGCGTCGCCAGAATATTGCGACCGCCCCGGGCATCGGCTTCAAAGCTGAGCCAGGGCACCGGACGATTGTTGAGCAGAAATTCCAGATACTCGACGGGTGCGGTGTTGGGCAGGTCGCGTTTGTTGTACTGAAGGACTAGGGGCAGGCGGTCCAGGGAACTGCCATTGAGCCGCAGGTTGGCCTCCAGGGCCTGAAAAGCCTGCACATTTTCGCGTTGCCGGTCCATCTGGCTGTCTGCCACAAAGACCACGCCATCGGCTTGGCGCAGCACGAGCTGCAGCGTGGCATTGTAAGTCACCTGCCCAGGCACGGTGTAGAGGTGAAAGGCGGTCTTGTAACCAGGGATCGCCGCGCTTTCCACACTCAGAAAATCAAAGAACAGGGTGCGATCCTTGGCCGTGGACAGACTGACGAGATCACTCCGCCCATGTGGGTCCAGCTTTGAATGGATCTGCTGCAAGTTCGCGGTCTTCCCGCTCAGCGGTGTGCCGCAATAGACGATCTTAAAACTGACCGTCTTTTGCTCGGGATGGATGGCAGGCATGGTGGGACGCGGATTTAATCCAGCATCCGAGAAAGCTCGCGTGCAATCAAGGTGATCTTATCACGCAGGCCCAGAGAAGGGTCTGCATCATGCAAGACGCCCAGAATCGCCCCTTCCGGGAAACAGAAGGTCATGAGGCGGTCCCCAGACATCAGGGTAAAGGTTTCGGCCCCCTCGATCCCGATGAGTGGAGCCAACGTGCGCAGGTGATGGGCCAGATCTGTAGCCTGGCGCTGGAACTCACGGGCCTGAGGTTTGTGCGCCCCCACATGCGAAATGGCACGGTCACCCTGCAAACACACGCAGGCGGCGATTCCCGGCAGGCCGCAGACCATTTCGACAATCTTCTGCGGCGTCAATTCATCATCCGTTCCTAGCAAGGCACGGAGAAGAATTTGATCTGGGTTGGTATCGTGAGACTGGATGCCCAGGGCAGGTGCGGTCGGGATCGAACGGGGAGCAGACTTTTGCGGCGGGGCTGGTGGAAACGAACGCAGGGGCTCCTCTAGAGCTTCAGAAACCGGGGGCATAAAGGCCATCGCCGACCTCGTCGGAGCTGCGGGCGCAGGTGTTTCAGCAGGAGGAGCCATGATGGGCACAGGCGGCGGGGTTTCATCCGGCACATCCACGATGTGAGTCGCGGTCTTGCCGGTGAAAGGATTGGTCACCGGAAGTGCCGGTGCTGGAGGCACCTCGGGCAGCGGGCTGCCCAAAAGCTGGGCGCTGCTGAAACCTTCCGCTGTCAGCATCGATGGCGGAAAGGCCGAGGGACTCTCCTGTGTTGGCGATGCAGCAAAGGGATTTGAAGGTACATCCCGGCCTTGGAAAGGAGGAGCCTGCACTGGAGCTGCAAAGGAATTTGAAAGGCCCGCAGAATGATCCGGCGACTGAGGCGGCTCATCGGCAAAGACATCCTGGGCCTGAGGCACAGAGGCAGCTAGAGGCACAGCAAAAGGATTGGCGAAGGCAGGTGGCGCAGCCTGCAAATTTGCCATGGGGGCCGCCGGGAAAGCAGAAGCTGATTGCGAAGGCGGTGCGAACGCAAACGTCGGAGTAGCAGGGGCAGAAGGTGCTTCTGGCGCACTAAAAAGAGGAACGGATGCTGAGGCAGCCGGTGCTGCAAAAGGAGAACCCGAAGAAGGAGCCTCACCAAAATTCGATGGCGGGCTGACCGTGAAGGATGCGGCAGGGGCCTGAGCCTCCACCCTCATCGGTGGGGGGGCAGCGGGAGAAGTGGTATGCCCCGCGAGGCCCATGCTGGCCAGATTGGGCAGTGTGGAGGCAGCCGTACCAGCCAGGGCAACAGTGATTTCCTGCGGCGGAATGCGTAGCTGAAAATCCCGCTTTGCATGGTTCAGCACATTGCGGAAGCCCACATCCGTCACTCCATCAATCAGCATTCCCAGCTCCGCCAGCGGCGTATCAGACTGCGCCCATTCCCGCACCAGGGAGGCTGGCTGGCTGGTCATGATCCAGGTCGGCACCATGATGGGGTCAAACCCCAGTTCAGCCACGCTGTAGCCACGCAGCAGGCTGGCGAGGCTGATGCGCAGATTCGGCGTGTTCGCGGAGACCGGATTGGCAAACGCAGGCGGAGCCGACGCAGACCGTGCGGGGGCATCGGGCGCAGGCTGGCCGGTGGGCACCGCCTTCGGACCAAACAGGCTGGCAAATGGTGTTTCCGCAGGCACAGCCGTGGCGGGGGCAGCGGGCGTCATGGCCGCAAATGGCGAAGCAGGTGTGGCCCCTCCTGTGTTTTCAAAAACAGGGGCGGCAAAGGATACCTGTGCAGATGGAGGCGGGCTGGCACTGGCAAAAAGACTGGCTGGCGGCGCGGCAGCGGGTTCTGGCGGCCGGGCACTGAAAGGTGACGCGGGAGAAGTTTCACCCTGGCTGCTAGCGGCCGGAGCCATGGTGGCAAACGGGCTGACTGGGAACACGGGGTGATTCCCCGCTGTGGGCAGAGACAGTGGGGAGGCAGTCTCACGGGGAATATCCGCCAGGGGAGGCGGTGGCCCGTTGCGCCGGGGAGGCAACACATTCAGCGGGCTACCAGAGGCGGAAGTGGAGGAAAATGGGCTGGCTGCGGGTTGTGCCGTCGCAAATGGCGAAGGCTGGGCTGTAGCAGGTGCTCCAGCCTGCTGAGCGCTGGCAATGAGGCGAGGCAGCTTCGAGGCAGGCAGCGGCACCAGACGTGGGTCTTGCGGAGACACCGGCGTCTGGAACAGCGCCGGACACACCCGGTAGATCTCAAAAATGGGCAGGGCCGCCTGGCCACTGCGCAGGGCTGCATCCAGCACCTGCGCACTGACGGCAACAGGTTGGTCCGGCGAGAGGGCATTCAGCCGCACGAGATCCGGAGGCAGTTGCGGAAGCACATCCCCCACCGTCAGCAGGGCATTGCCAGAAGCCGCCCCCTGAGCTGCAAAAGGTGAGGCCTGGATCGGAGCCGCCTGCATGGTTTCTCCTGTCACGGTTTTGAAAAGCGGGTTGGTGCTGCCAAATGGCGAAGCAGTATTCGGGGACTGTGGCGAAAAGGCTTGCGGGCCTCCTGCCCCAAAGCCCTGGGCAGACGTCGCCTCCGGAGGCTGACCTTGGGGATCAGTGGCCGATTGAAACATGCTGCGAAACGAAAATCCCATCGGGAGCGGGTGCTGTTTAAAAAGCCAAAGGCGATTGAATTGAACTCAACGGTCGAAACGGACAGGCCTAGCCTCAAGCTGAGGCACGCCATTCACACAACATAATAATCAAGAGTTCTTAAGTCCAGACTTTTCCTCCGGGAGATTTGCCTGATTGCCTCCGATCCTACCATCCACAAAACAATGCAGCCTGCGATGAGAGTTCCGTCTTCAGAAAAATAACCCAACCGTTTTTCCTGCCCTCAGCTACTCATGAAGCTGATTGCGGTTGCTTCAGCCCCGGCTAAATTACAATCAATGTCCAGCCTTACTTCCGAGCCGCGCATCGAGCCGGCAACCATTGAAGACATGCCACAGCTCGTCGAGCTGCTGGTGGCGCTTTTCAGCGAAGAAGCGGACTTCCGGCCCGACAAGAACAAGCAGGAGCACGGTCTGCGCCTCATTTTGGAGCAGCCCAACCGTGGCCGCATCTTTGTCCTGCGGACCGACCACATGGTCATTGGCATGGTTAACCTGCTTTTCACCATCAGCACCGCTGAGGGCGGACTCGTCATCCTCATGGAGGACGTCATCGTGCATCCCCAGCATCGGCGTATGGGCTATGGGGGGCGGCTTTTGGAACATGCCATTGAGTTTGCCCGCGAAAAACATTTCCGCCGCATCACCCTGCTCACAGACAAGCTGAGTGCGGAATCCCAGACCTTTTTTGCCAAGCACGGCTTCACTTTCTCCAGCATGATTCCGATGCGGCTCGTATTTGAGTGACCTCCCATTATGGAGGAGCCCGCAAGACCTGCTGCTAATCATCTCGTCATTCTCTCCATCGTGAACTTGCCGCTCGCCTTTCCCCTCTACCTCCGGCACCCGACGGCAGGCGGCGCCTATGCGGCCAACACAGAGGCCATGGATTGGTTTGTCATCGCCACCCTGTGCTTCTTCTTTTTCCTGCTGGGCTGCTTTGCCATGGCCGCCTGGCAAATCTGGCGACGCAGCACCCGGCCAGCTCCGCACGTTGAATTGCTGATGGAACTGGCCGACAGCGATGAAGACAAAATCATCCAGACAGCCGATGAAAAATCGGCCGAACGATCTCCCCCCAGTCCTTCCTGGGAAAGACAGGCCGACTGGTGGAAACGCTGACCTCGTTTTTTTCGGGTTCCCTTTTGCGGGGCACTGACGTAAAAATACTACATGCGTATTGGCATCACAGGAGCCACGGGGTTGATCGGTCGAGCCTTTGCCAAGTTGGCCACCGCCAGCGGCCACGAGGTCATCGCCTACAGCCGTCAAAAAACGCCTTTGCGCGATGCGGCCCACACGCTGCAACTGCCCGCCGAAACGCCCGCCAAGTTGCCAGAAACCCGGTTGGATGTCCTCGTCCATCTTGCTGGTGAATCGCTGATGGGTCTGTGGACCGCTGACAAGAAGAACCGCATTTGGAAGAGCCGGGTAGACCTCACCCAGGCCATCATGGCCCACCTCCAGAGCTGGAGCACAGAAAACCGGCCCACCACCGTCCTCGCAGCCTCGGGCATCGGCTACTACGGCAGCCGGGGAGACAGTCTACTGGATGAGCAGTCTTCGCAAGGGACTGGTTTTCTGGCCGATCTCTGCGGGCAGTGGGAGGGGGCCGCCAGACAGGCCACCACCTGGGGAGCGCGCGTCGTCCATCTGCGCACCAGCATGGTCCTGGCCGAAAACGGCGGGGCCTATCCGCTGATGAGTCGCGCCTTTCGCTATGGTCTAGGAGGTCGGCTGGGCAAAGGCCGCCAGTGGATGTCCTGGATCCATGTCGAGGACGAAGCCGCCCTCATGCTCTGGGCTATTGAAAACAGTCAGGTCACTGGCCCGCTGAATCTTTGCTCACCCCATCCGGAGCTGAACTGCAACTTCACCACCAAGCTAGCCCATAGCCTGAAGCGGCCCGCTTTTCTCCATGCGCCGGCCCTGGCGCTTCGCCTCCTGCTGCGTGGCATGGCTGAAGAGATGCTTCTCTGCAGCCAGCGTGCCATCCCCAATCAGGCGACAAATCTGGGCTACCGCTTCGCCTACCCGAAGCTCGAAGATGCTTTTGTGGCCTTGAGCTGAGGCAGCCGCCGCAGCATCCATCCGCCCACACGGGCCGGGGTTGCTCCCTGGGAAAACCGCCGCACATTGCCCCGCAGCAAATTCCTCCCGCATTCACTTCCCATGGCCGCCCTCCAGACCACGATTGGCATCATCTACGACTACGACCAGACGCTGAGCCCCACCTACATGCAGGACGAGACGCTCTTCCCGCATTTCGGCATCAACCCCGGCCAGTTCTGGAAAAAAAGCCGCGAGCTGGTGGACCAGGAAGGTTACGATGGTGAACTGGCCTACCTGAAGTGCATGCTCGACTACCTGGAGATGGACCGGCCCACCAATGAAGAGCTTCGCATCCTGGGTGCCAAGCTGCGCTACTACAAGGGCGTGCCGGAAATCTTCAATGAGATGAACGGCGTCCTCAGCAGCCAGCATCGTTTGTTAGGCATCCGTATCGAGCACTATATCATCTCCTCCGGCCTGAAGATCCTGCTAGATGGCAGTTCCCTGGCCCCTTTCGTCAAACGCATCTTTGGTTGCGAATTCGGCCAGGACAAAGATGGCCGCATCAGCTTCCCCAAACGCGTCATCAGCCACACCACCAAGACTCAGTACATCTTCCGCATCAACAAAGGCATGCTGGAACCGCATGAAGATGTGAACGACCACATGGACCCGGAGCTGCGTCCCATCCCCTTTGAAAACATGATCTATGTCGGTGATGGCCCCACCGATGTGCCCTGCTTCACCCTGATGAAACGCTATGGCGGCCATGCCATCGCCGTTTACAACCCGGATGAATCGAACCGCGCCAGCTTCCGCAAATGCTACCAGCTCAGCGCCCTGGCAGACCGGGTGAAACATATCGCCCCGGCAGACTACCGGCCCGGCAGCCACCTGCGCCTGCTGCTGGAGGAAATGGTCCTCAGCATCGCAGACAACATCGTGCGCCGGAAGAAGCTGGAGATTGAGGAAGGCACCGTCTCCGCTCCGCATTTTTAAACGTTACCGGAGAGGTCCAAACCGGCCTCGACAGGACTTCCGTCCACCAAGTGTTCCGCCAGTTGCCGCGCTACCCATGGAGCGCGCAAGACTCCTTTGGAGCCCAGGCCATTCATAAAGGCGATCTGAGGCCGCCCCGGATGTCGGCCAATCAATGCCTCATGGCCTCGGATGATCGGGCGCACTCCCGTCTGGCTGCTGGTGACTGTGAAGTCTTGTTTTAGAAGTGCCCGCAGCTTTTTGTCGAGACCCGCCAGGGCCTCTGGCGCGGGCGTTTCACTATCCGCAAAGTCCAGCTCATAGGTGGGTCCGGCCCGCAAACTGCCATCTGCCCGGGGCAGCAGCCAGCAGCCGCGATTGATGATGCGGGGCTCGTTCCCCGTCTCTGCTTTCAGGCTGAGGACGGTGCCCCGCGCCGAACGAAAGGGCACCCAGTCAAACCAAGGATGCAACGCCGCCTCCCAGCCTGTGCAGAAAACAGCCGCCTCAAAGGTCTCGCCCTGCCAGACCACGCCGGAGGCCTCAATACCCAGCGACTCCGGCACCACCTCCCCAGCCTGCCAGGCCCCGAGGTTTTGAAAATGCTCCCGGCTTGCCGCCAGGAAGGCTGCAGTGTCCAACCACCCGCTGTGCTGCTGCTGGAATCCACCGTGGGGATTGGCAAAAAAGATCTCATCCACCAGCGGCCCCGGAGAGGGATTGGCAAGATAAGGCTGCACCTCTGGCTGCAGACGCCGCTTCTCCCAGAGAGCCGCCGCCTTCTCATCCCGCAGCAGGCGCACAATGGGCACCTCATGATAAAAGCGCTGGTGCAAGAGGGTCTCAATCTCCTGATAAAAAGCCAGGGCTTCCGGGTAGAGCGTGCCATAGCGCCAACTGAGGTTCAGCCGCATGCCCGTGATGGGTGTCACCAAGCCTGCCGCCACCTTGGAAGATGTCTGTGCCACGTCCCGGTCCACAATCAAAAAGCGCCGACCACGCTGATGCAGCCGCCAGGCCAGGGCTGTGCCCGCCAGCCCCTGGCCGATGATGAGAAAACGTGGTTTCATGGATGTGGCACATCCTTCAGGCAGACGATCATGAAAGGCAAATCCTGCTGGATTCAAACGCCGGAAGATGGGAGGCTGTCCACCTGTGATGTTGCATCCCCCCAACCTCCGAGGAGCTCTGCAGCCAGTCCTGCTGGCCTGCCTTTTCCTACTCTCCCTTGCGGCTCATGCGCAGGAAAAAATCACCGTACAACTTAAGTGGAAACACGCCTTCCAGTTCGCCGGCCACTATGCGGCTTTGGAAAAGGGCTTCTACAAGGAAGCGGGGCTGGATGTCACGCTGAAGGAAGGCGGGCCAGAAACCCATTTTGCCGATGAACTCACCTCCGGAAACTGCCAGTATGCCGTGGCCCTTTCCTCCATGGTGATCCATCGCAACGAGGGCAGTCCCGTAGTCGCCCTGGCCGCCATCTTGCAGCACTCGCCTGAAGTCCTGCTGGTACCAGGTGCCAGCGGCATCAATACGCCACACCAGATGGCCGGTAAGACCGTCGCCGTTTCTCCAGAGGACACCCCTGCCCTGCTGGCCATGTTTAAAAACGAGGGCCTCGCGGCGGATGCGGTCAAGACCATCCCCTATGAGTTTAGCCCAGAAAAGATGCTCAGCGGCGTCATCGCCGGTATGGGGGCCTACACCATCAATGAACCCTTCTTACTGCGCGAACGGGGCATCCCTTTCCGGCTCCTGCAGCCACGCGACTATGGGGTGGACTTCTATGGCGACTGCCTCTACACGACGGAGGCAGAAATCCGCCAGCATCCGGCCCGCGTACGCGCCTTTCTTGATGCCACACTCAAAGGCTGGCAGTACGCCATGAGCCACCGCGAGGAAATCATTGATCTCCTCAAGTCCCGCTACCAGTGCCCCATCAGCCGCGAGGGCCTGCACTATGAAGCCGATGAAATGGCCCGGCTGATGTTCTCCGAACTCATCGACATCGGCCACATGAATGAAGGCCGCTGGCGGCACATTGGTGATACCTACGTCCGACTGGGCATGCTACCAGAAGGCTACTCGCTCGACGGCTTTCTCTACGAGCGGGATCCCAAGAAGGATCTTTCATGGCTCTGGTGGACACTGGGAGGGACCATGGGCAGCACCTTTCTGCTGGCGGCCCTGGTGCTCGGCCTCATCCGGGTCAACAACCGCATCACCAATGCTGAACGCCAGGCGCGCGAAGCCCAGGCGATGCTACAGACCGTCATCAACACCATTCCCGTCGGCGTGGTCTGGAAAGACCGTCAGTCACGCATCCTGGGCTGCAACCAAGTCTTTGCCGACTATGCCGGTTTTGGCAGTCCACAAAATGCACGTGGCCTCACCAGCGACCGCCTCCCCTGGCAGGATGCTCCTGAGACCAACGACCTTTCCGATGACGAGGTCATGGACCAGGGACGCTCCGTCCTGCTCAGCGACAAAACCTTTCGCACCGCAGGGGGGAACCTGCGCTCCTTTTATCAGAGCAAGGTACCTCTCAGAAACGATCAAGGCGAAATCATCGGCCTGCTCAGCGTCATCGAGGACATCACCTCCCTGAAGATGGCCGAGAGCCATCAGTCCCGATTGAAGGACCGCCTCATCCAGTCCCAAAAGTACGAAAGTCTGCACCGCCTGGCCAACGGCGTATGTCACCACTCCAACAACATCCTGCAGGCCCTAACCAGCTATGCCGAATTGGCCCGCATGCAGTCTCCCGCAGGACAGACCCGCGACTTCATGGACGGCGTGCTCCGGGAAAGCCAGCGCGTGGCCGCTCTGAACCGGGTCCTGCTCACCTGCACCGGACACGGCATGCACCAGTTTGAGGATACATCCCTGCGCCATTTCATGGAAGAGTCGCTGCCCACCCTGAAGTGCTGCCTGCCATCCTCCCACCTGCTGGAGTGGCAGCACCAGGGACCCGACGTTTCCATCCACGCAGACGGGGAAAGCCTGCGCCACCTGCTTATCAACCTTCTCACCAATGCCTCCGAGGCTGCCGAAGGTGCCAGCACCGTGCATCTCCGCACTGGGACGGTGGACTGCGACGTCGCCTATCTTCAGGAGAATCACGTGGACCCCGCCCCACCACCCGGTGAATATCTTTACCTCGACATTGCGGACCGGGGCCAAGGCATGTCCCAGGAGATCCTCGGCATGGTCTTCGACCCCTTTTTCTCCACCAAGTTCACCGGCCGAGGACTGGGCATGGCCGCCGTGCTCGGCATTGTCAAAAGCCACCTGGGCACCATCAAGATCCAAAGTAGCCCCGGCGAAGGGACAACGGTCCGCGTGCTGCTGCCAGTGCTGAAAAAGTGACGCCACAGCAGGTGGCGCAAACACAGCTTCGCAGCAACCTAACAAACGATCGGACAGATCGTTGTCCGGCTCAGGACTTTACGCGCTTGCGGTGCTTGCGCACCATGCCCATTTCCTTGAGCTTCCGCTGAAGAGTGCGTCGGCTCATGGCCAGGAGTTCTGCCGCTTCGCTGCGGTTATTGTCCGCCTGTTCGAGCGCCTTTAGAATGAGTTGCTTTTCCATCTCGTGGATGTCCAGCGCTGCCTTTGGCGGCTGGGCGAGGCCAGTATCGCTGCCCGTGCCAGGGGTGGCCGTTGGAAATGGCAGTCGCCAGCCCAGGCCGCCCGGCTGGGAAAGGTAGGCAGGCAGATGCTTCGCCATGACCCGGCTGCTGTTGCTCATCACCACGCCATGCTCGATGGCGGCGCGCAGTTCACGCACGTTTCCTGGCCAGTCATAGGTCATCAGCAGTGGCAGGGCATCCTCGCCCAGCGGTTTGTAGCTCTTGCCATTGGCTGTCGCCAGATCCTTGAGGAAATGCTCGACCAGCACCGGGATGTCCCCCTTTCGCAGCCGCAGAGGTGGCATGTGGATGGTGACCACCCGCAACCGCCAGTAAAGATCCTCGCGGAATTTCCCTTCCTCCACCATCTTCGCCAGATCTTTGTTGGTAGCGGCCACCACCCGCACATCCACCTTGATGGGCTTGCTGCCACCGACACGCTCAATCGTCTGCTCGCCCAGGGCACGCAGCAGCTTAACCTGGGTGCTCGCATCAATTTCGCCAATCTCATCGAGAAAAAGCGTGCCTCCATCGGCCAGCTCAAAGCGCCCGATCCGCCGCTCCTGGGCACCGGTAAAGGAGCCCTTCTCATGGCCAAAAAGCTCGCTTTCCAAGATCTGCGGCGACAAGGCCGCACAATGTACCGTCACCAGCTTTGACTTCGGCCGTCCGCTCAAGTTGTGCACCGCGCGGGCCACGAGCTCCTTGCCCGTGCCGCTTTCCCCTTCGATGAGCACGGTGGCCCGGGTGGGGGCCACCTGCTGGATGGTTTCCAAGATGGGTTTCAGCGTATCCGCCTTGCCCAGGATGCCTTCGATCGAGTACTTCTGCTCCACCTGCTGCTTCAGGGCCTTATTCTCATGCTCCAGGCTACGGCTGCGCAAGGCGCGCTTCACCAGCAGCTCCACTTCATCGAGGTTCAACGGCTTGGTGACGAAATGATAGGCTCCGCGGCGCATGGCCTCCACCGCCGTGTCCACGCTGCCATAGGCGGTCATCATGATGCAAACGGGGGCATGCGGCAGGTGCAGGGCGGCCTCCAGCAACTTCATCCCGTCATCCTCACCTAACCGCAAGTCTGTCAGCATCACGTCCACGTGGTCGTTTTTCAGATGCTCCATCGCCTCCGCCGCATTCGAGGCCACATAGCAGTCAAAATCATCCTCCAGCGACAGGCGCAGCCCGTCACGGGTATGTTTTTCATCGTCCACAATGAGGATGGTCGCAGGATCGGTCATGAATGTTTGTCACTTGGAATTTCGGGGCCTGCCTCCAGCAGCCTCACTTTTCGCTCCACCAGCGGCAGCCACAGGCTCACCCGCGTGCCTTTGCCGGCGCGGCTTTCAATGTCAATCTCACCGCCATGCTCACGGACGATGCGGCGGACGATGAGTAGGCCGAGCCCGGTACCAGTCGCACGAGTCGTGGAGAAAGGCTGGAACAGCTTGCCCATCTGCTCTGGGCTGATGCCCCTGCCGCTGTCTTCAAAACTGAGCCTCACCTCAAAATCCGTGTAGCTGCCATGGATCGTCAGGCTGCCCCCCTGGGGCATGGCCTGGCAGGCGTTGCGAATGAGGTTGTACATCGCCTGCTTCATCTGGTCAGCATCCAGAGGCATGGCCGGCATGTCAGCCCGCAGATCCAGCCGCACTTTGACCTTTGCCTGGTCCAGATCCGGCTTCAGAAAGCGTAGGCTCTCTTGCAGCAACTCGGAAATCAGTACCTTTTGAAGCTGGGGCTTGGTGGGGCGGATGGCGGCCAGGAACTGGCTGATGATGCCGTCCATGCGCTTGATCTCACCCGTGGCCACATCCAGGTGCTCGCGCAGCGGCTCCCCTGGCTTGCCCATTTTTTTCAGCCTCCGCTCAAGCAGTTGCAGATGGATGGTGAGGGAATTGAGCGGATTTCCCAATTCATGGGCCACCCCCGCCGCCAGCAGGGTAAAGGCATTGAGCCTTTCGCTCTCGATCTGCTCCTCGGTGCGCTTGCGCGTCTCTGTCACATCCCGGATGAGCATCACAAAACCGATAGGCTGGTCGTCATCTATGCTAGTGATGTAGAAATTCAGGTAACGGTTTTCCGGGTAGAAAATCTCCAGATCCCGGCTGACTACGGTGCCCGGCTTCAGCAGTTCCGACCAATCCAGCCCGCGCATGCCCTGAGTGAGCTTTTGCCCGATCACCTGCTCCGCCTTAAGGCCGAAAAGCTGGCAGGCAGCACTGTTGACGTAAGTCACACGCCCTTCCGGGTCCAAGAGGATGACGCCCTCCTGCAAAGCCTGAAAGGTCTTCTCCAAAAAACCTTTCTCCTTCATCAGTTCCAGAACCACGCTCTGCACCTCGGAAGGCTCCAGGCGGTCCATTTTTTTCAGAAGCTTGTCGATGAAGGCAGATCTCATACACTGGGGGCCATGACGGACATACTGCTGGTCTTATCTACGTTTCCTGATCTTGAAAAAGCGCGTCAGATTGGCACAAAGCTAGTTGAATCGCAACTGGCGGCTTGTGTCAATCTGTGTCCAGGCCTGACCTCCATCTACCGATGGAAAGGCGCAGTGGAAACGGGCGCTGAAGTATTGGCCATCTTCAAGACCACCTCCACCACCTATCCTGCCATGGAGCAACGCCTGCGTGAACTGCATCCCTACGAGGTGCCAGAGATCGTGGCCATCCCCGCCGGGCACGCTTCAGCGGCGTATGCCCAGTGGGTGGCGGCAGAAGTGCTCAGCCCAGCCTGAAATCACTCCTCAACAGGAGAAAACAGCGACTTGCCAGACAGAATCGGGGAAGTCGTCGGTGTCGTAGGCGGATCAGCCATCGGCAATTGTGGCAGCGTAAAGTAGCCATAACCGCGCAGACCATTCTCCGTTGGCACCACCATGCCCTGATAGGTCACGGGGCGCTTCACCGTGGGGGGTGGGGGGCGCGGATTGGTGTCTTCCAGCGTGAATTTGCCACTGTAAGAACCTTTGGCAGAATCCACCTTCAGGGAAGTGAGCGCCGCATTGCTGCCCACCAGAGTGACCTTGTTTTTCAACCCTAGATCAAAGGTCGCATTTGGATTTCGCGAAGGGGCAGGCCCGGCATCTGTAAAGGTGACACGGCCCTGGCCTGGAACAGGTAGGCCCAATGCCAGCGTTTGCGGCAGATAACGCCCGCCAAAGGCCCGGATCTCCACAGGGCCAAAACCGGCTGCATACATGCGGGCATTGGCCGTCCTGGTTTCCGGCCGCAGCCAGTCCAGCAGACCTGTGAGACGATTGTCGGCATCATCGGTTTCCGAAGTTCCGCGATCAAGCTGCAGCTTGCCTAGCATGGAGCCCGTTGGCTTGGTCTTGTACAGCGGCAGGAAGAAGGCGACCTCCCCCGTTTCACTGATGAAGCTGCCTGCGGTGATGGACTCGCCATCCCCCGTTTTCCCAGCGATGCTGGCCACTCCGGCAAGGCTGACGGAGATGCTGCCATGGCCATAGCCACGCGGGACGTTGGGGATCGCATCCGGCATCTCCAGGGCAAAGGTATGGTAGCCATCAAAGGCGTCGGCCTTATTGTTCTTGGCATCCCAGGTCTGCTTCCAGCCACTGAAGTTCAGGGAGAAAAATCCATCGCCGACAGTGGCATTGATGAGACGCCGAGTGCCAGGATCAATCTCAAAATAGAGGTCGAGCGGGCGCGGCACCGGTTTGCCCGTGCGCACGATGCGCAGACTGCCCGAAGGAAGGCGCAAAGGTGGTTGCGAGTCTGCCCTGAAAACATCCATCACACCTTTCAACGTGTGAGTGAGGCCCCCATGCACCAGCTTGCCGCTGAAGGCACCGGTTGATGTAATTTTAAGATCCAGACGTCCGCCAATTTCCTGGTTCAAATTGAGCTGGCGACCGAGGACGGCCACGTAGTCACCAGCCACATTGGCGGGGAAGGCATCCACCTGCAGCTTTACCTTCACCGTTGCGCGTCCGGCCTTATTGGCAGCCGTCAGAGTGACATCATAGGCCGCATCTTTCCGCACCGTCGGACGGCCACGAATCACACCGCTGACGGCATCCACCTTCAATCCGGCAGGCAGGCCCACAGCCGTGTAGGACATGGGGGCCTTATTCACGGTGGGATTCACCTCGATCGCATATTCGTACAATCCGCTGACAATGGCCCCAGGCAGGAAGTCCCCATCCTCGAGCGTCAGGAACTCAGGTGCAGTATCCACAACCTTGAGGATGTGAACCGCGCCGTCCATGAACCTCTCGTTAGGCATCTCGCCCAGCGGATTGACCGCCAACGGGCTGCTGACCCGGCACACATAGGTGCCGGAATCTTCCAACGTCAGGCCTGAGATGGAGATGCTTTTGTCAAAGCGGGTGGTGGCCCTTGTATTGGCCGCTAGATTGGCATCCAGCTTGCGCCAGGTATAACCAATGTTATTGCCGGCAGCATCCATTTTGAAAGTCGCCTTGGTCCCCACTGGCAGCACGATGGTGCGGGTACTTGCATCCACCACCACCAGTTCAGACGCCGCACCGACGCCTTCGGCGAGACGGTTTTTCGCCTTCATGAAATAGGTGCCCGCATCTTTCAGTGTGGCTGCAGGGACCGTGTAGGCCTGATCCGAAACCCCCGGGATCTTCTTGTTGTTCAAGTACCACTCCAACGTCAAAGGCAGGGAGCCGGCAACATTGGACTCAAAAGGTCCCGCTGGCCTTCCAAGAGCGACAATCAGATGGTTTGGCAGGCCACTGACCACCGGAGGCTGGTCATCATCCACCACGGTCATCGTGTGCAGGTTGGGGCTGCCCACCAACGCGGGACCCGTGGGGAAGTTGAGCCGCAGCGTCAGCGTTTCCGTGCCTTCCACCGCATTGTCTTGCAAGGAAGTAATCGTCAGCGTCTTCGAAGTCTCACCGGCTGTAAACACCAGCGGCGGCGCAGGAGAAATTCGGTAATCACCGTTGCTTCCCACACCGGCATTGGTGGCTGAGCCTCCCAAAACAACGGGGACGATCACCGTCTCATCGGCGGCTTCGGACAGTTCCACCGTCACGATCCGGGTGGCTGTGGACGATTCATCCAAGGTGCTTGAGTCCACAGCGAACTGGACGGTGGAGAAGCCTGCCGCTCCTGGATCGATGATCGAGATGGTGGACTGCGCGCGGTCCCCCAGGAAGACTCCCCCCACAGGAACACCTAACTGCACATTGAAAAACTCGGTGCTTTCAGCCACGACATCCCCTGTCGCCTGAACAGGGATAAATTTAGATGCCGTGTCTCCATTTGCCCAAGTCAGGGTACCGCTGGCTTCAGCATAGTCTGTGGCATTTGCGGAACCTGCCACGAGAGCATAATTCACTGAGACCGTGCCTAGGCTGCCGCCTGTGCGACGGACCTCCACCATCGTCTGGCTGCCCTCATTGACAGAGGCTGAACCATTGACAAATTCCACTATACCGGACCTGCCAAGCTGACCGCTGAAAACACGCCGGACAGTGGTATCCCCGCTGCCTGTGGCATCTGTGGCCAGAAGCATGCGGGCATCGGGCTGCATTTTTACCTGATGGGCGACATTGAAGCTGCCGCCGCCATAAAGCAGGGGTAGTCCCACATCAAAGCCGGTGTCCATCGCTCCGGTAGATTGCAGGCGGGCGATGAAATTGCGCGCGGTGCCAGAGACCGAAGTAAAGTCGCCCGCCAGCAAGATACGCCCGTCTCCTTGGACCTCGATGCTCCGAGCGAGACCGTTGAGGCCAGCCACACCTAACGCGGTCTGGAAGGCGGTATCGAGGCTGCCGTTTGTGTTGAGCCGCACTAGGCGTGAGGCTGAAGTGCCATTGAAAGCTGTGAACATGCCTCCCACCAGCACCTTGCCATCCTGCTGCAAGGCCAGGGACGTCACTCGCTGAACATTGGCCAAGTTGCCGGCGAGATGAGCACCTGCACCGATGTCAAAGCTGGTATCCACGCTGCCATCCGCATTCAGGCGCAGCACGCCGCTGCTGTAGCCACCCTGAAATAGTTCATCCACCGCTGAGGTGCGAATCTGCCCACCGACAACCATCTTGCCGTTCGGCAGCAGCACGATGGCTTCCACCTCCATTTCACTGATGCCAGGGATCGCTGAGGCTAGGAAACTGTCGTCCAGGGAGCCGTCTGGCAATAGCCGGGCCAATCCAAGCCGGGCCTGCCCGTCGAAAATGGTGAAATCTCCCCCGACGAGGATGCGCCCATCTGCCTGAATGGCGATGGCGCGAACCGTGCTGCCTGTCGCCCCTGGCCCCTGGGCACCGGATCCAGGATCAAAGCTCGAGTCAATTCCGCCGTCGTTTTCCACCCGGCCAATGCCTGCAAGCGGCTGGCCACGCAGGCTGGTGAAAACCCCCCCCATCACAAACTTTCCATCCGCTTGCCGCGCCAGGGCCAGCACAGGCAGCGGGGAGGCCCCTTCACTGCGGTTAAATGTCATGTCCAAAACGCCTGCCGATGACAATCGACCCAAACCATCAATCCTCGTTGGCCCCAGAATCGTGGCCCCGCCTACAAAGGCAATCTGGCCATCGGGCTCCACCACCACATTCCGCACGCTGCCGGAAGCTGAGAAACTTCCATGAACAAACGAGGAGTCCGTCATGCCAGGCTCCCGGATGTTGACCGTCACCGGACTGCCGGAGACCACGGAAGTTACCCCCACCGTGAGAGTGATGTTGACCAGGAAACTTTCTGGTCCTTCGCGCACCGCATTGGCCGTGATGGGGATCGTCACGGTCTTGTTGGAGACGTCCGTCCCGATCCAAGTCACCGTCGTCGTTGTGGCCGTGTAATCCGAAGGAGATACGGCGCTGCCGTCTTGGGTGGAAACACTGACGGTCGAGGTTTCATTCGGTTCACCCGAACGGGCCAAGGTAAGTGTTACCGTGCCAGCCGACTCATCCACGTCATAAGTAGTCTGCAGCGGGTAGATGCGATTGTCCTGGTCCACCCGGACATCAATGTATTCATCCACACCGGTGCCACCGGCTGAAATCACCCGCATAACGAGGCCAGCATCGGTATCGCGTAGGACGCCGCCCACATTTAGAGAAGCGTCGTTGGGATTGAAGCCGGGGGTATCCACATCAATCAGCTCGCTGCCTCGATTGGAATTAAATCCCCAGACGATATAGGCCCCGGCAGAAACATCGGCCAAACTGCCGCTGAGGCCTGCGAAACGGCGACGGTAGCCGATCCAGTAATTGCGCGTGGCGTCCTTGGTGATCTTGATGGCCAGTGGTCGGCTCAGCGGAGCACCTGGGTGGTCAAAACGGTAAATCCGATAGGTTCCGGGAGCGACGACATTCAGCACGGCACTGTTCGGCAGCCAGTCGATGCGGTTGAGGAACCAGGGGTTGAAGTGCAGCAGATTGATCGGAGCATAAAAACCGTTCCCCATGCCATCGAAGGGATCTTCATACTCGGCAGCAAAACCATCGTCCAGATCCACCGGATTCGTGCCCCCCACCTGCCAGAGATTGGCGTGCCAAAGGCTGAGGTTATGTCCCAGTTCATGAGGCACCACACGGTCATCAAAGTAGCCGTTGTACCACGTGAACGGGCCGTTGATCTGGCCCAGGCCAGCCCAGCCAAACCGTGAGTTGGGAACGCGGCTGGTGCCAATCCAGCTAAACACCACCATCTGGCGGTCATAGTCGCCGACCACGTAGCCTGCGGCCGTGGCTGCGGCCAAACTGTCCAGACGGAGACGGTCAGCATCATTATTCACGGCATAAAAAGCAGCCGTCCTGGGCATTCTCAGCACCGGGGTGACATCTGCCGTGTTGAGATTGACACTGGTCTTCCCATAGGACACCTCCGACATGAAAGTGTTGGTCACGTCGTTGATGAGATTGGTGGCAAAATTCGGGGTGATCGTTACCACGGGGTTGATGTTTTGCGGCGCGCCGGTCACGTCCGAAAAGTCCACACGAATGACCAGGATGTCCTTGGCCCCTTCTGTCCACGCAGACTCAGCCACGTCATAGCCCATGTTCGGCCCCAGCCTGTTTTCCATTTCTCCCAGGCTGGCTTCCATCGCGGAGGCATGGGTAGAACAGCAGGTCTGGTAGCCCTGGCCACCAGAGACCAGTACAGGAGGTGCCGCAGGTGGCAGATTGGTCTGGTGCTCGTCTTGCGCGGCAGGTTTCACCCCCCGGATAGGCTGCGGTTCGCCAGCCTCCATTTCGCGCACCGGGCGCTCGAGAATGGCCAGACTTTGGTCCACGGCGATGCCTTCCACAGGCAGGTCATTCTTCGAGCCAAGCCATTCACGCCGCCCATAAACGTAAGCCTCATAGATCTGGCCATCAATCACCGCATGCCGCTGGACCGGGGCGACCTTCACCCTCGATTCAGGAGCCATGCGTGCCCCCTTGACCGAATATTCCGCCAGAGCAGAAACCCGCTGCTCCAGCAACGGAGTCACCTCCTGCGGCATTTTGTTGCGCAAGGTCCACGGCAAAGCTCGCGCGAGGGCCGCACGTGGATCCGTCTGGATGAGCGTTTTCAGAGCATCTCGCCTTTGCTGGGCCAGTTGAACACCTTCCGCCAGGGTTTCGGTGGCATTCTTGTCATCATAAGAGGCTGCCCAGGCTTCGAATTTGGCGAAAACATCCTCCGCCTGCACTTCGGCGGCAGGCAGCCCAAAGCTCCCACCCAGACGCGTCATCGGCATGAGGGGCACCTGCTTTTCCACTGCTGCACGCGCATCCGTATGCGCGGGTTGCTCTCCTAGAGGAGATTGCAGGCCAGCCAGCCACCACACCCCACCTCCTACCGCCAGAGGCAGAATGAAGGCCAGTGACTTGAAAAACCGAGAACTAGGATAGAGCCGCATAGGAATTTAACAGAGGGTGGAATCTTAATTCATGCCCCGATTCCTACAGCAAAGCCAGATTAAAATCACAGGGGCGACCGAAAGTGGAAGCCCTCATTCAACGCTCCGTAGAAACCATTTTTTCAATCCATTTCCCCAGTTCAGGAGCACGGAAGCTGCGCATCTTGGCCAACAGTTCGGCGGGATCTTCCGCCACAAGCACACATTCCCGATGCTCTTGCTTTAAAAAACCTTGGGAGGTCATGTGGTCCAAAAAGAGCAGCAACCCATCGAAAAAGCCGTTCACATTCAGCAGCCCCACAGGCTTCGCGTGAAAGCTCAGTTGCAGCCAAGTGAGCGTTTCGAAGAGTTCATCCAGGGTGCCAAATCCACCAGGAAGAGCGATGAAGCCATCGCTGAGGTCCACCATCATTTGCTTTCGCTCATGCATTGAGCGCACCACATGCAGCTCGGTCACGCCACCATGGCCCAGCTCCTTTTCCATGAGGGACTGAGGAATGACGCCGATGACCTGGCCCCCGGCCTTCAGGGCCGCATCCGCGATGCAACCCATCAGTCCGACATTGCCACCTCCATAGACCAGACCGATGCCCTCGCCAGCCAAAAAGGCCGCCACCCCGGCGGCAGCCTGCCGGTATAAAAGGTCGCTTCCGCCGTTGGCTCCGCAGTAGATGGCAATTCGCATCCCGCCTTGTCCACGATTTCTCACGGGGGATCAAGAATGGAAACGGCCCTGGAATCTCTGGCTTCAGGTGGCATTCTATTCATCTTCCCTGCCCCTCATGCGCGTCCACACCCTCGATCTCCAGTTCCAAAACACTCCCGGCCTCATCGCCGCCTATCTGGTGGAAAGCGGGCATGAACTGGCCCTGATCGAGACCGGCCCCGGTTCCACGCTGCCAACCCTGCGCCAGGCCTTGCAGGCGAAGGGATTCCAACCGGGAGATGTACGGCATGTTTTTGTCACCCACATCCACCTTGACCACGCAGGGGCCGCAGGCTGGTGGGCCCAGCAGGGGGCCCAGGTTTACTGCCACCCCAGCGCCGCCCGTCATTTGGTGGATCCCAGCCGTCTCATGGACAGTGCCCGGCGCGTGTATGCAGAGCGGATGGACACCCTCTGGGGAGAGATGCTGCCCGCCCCGGAAGAGCGCGTGACCGCCCTGGCGGACAATGAATGCATCCGCGTGGGCGAGGTACAGTTCACAGCATGGGATACCCCAGGGCATGCACGCCACCACCATGCTTTCGTCGTCGGCGATGCCTGCTTCACGGGCGATGTTGCCGGCCTTCGTCTGGCGGGCAGCCCCTATCTTTCCGTGACGGCCGCCCCTCCGCAGTTTGATCCCCCCGCTTACGTTGCCTCGGTGGACCGTCTACTGGCTGGCAATTTCCAGCAGCTCTTCCTCACTCATTTTGGTGAAGTCACCGATGTGAAGGACCATCTCAGCCGTTATCGACAGCGCATTGAGGAAGTTCATCAAAACGTCCGCACCTGGATGCAGCAAGGCTGCACGCCTGCGGAGATCGAAAAACGTTACGGCGAAACGGAGCACGCACTGGCCACCGCTACCGGCCTTTCCCCCGCAGACTGGCAACTCCACCAGATGAGCAATGCCACCGGCATGTGTGCGGACGGAGTGCGGCTATATGTGGAGAAAAATCCGTAACTGCGGCCTTCCTCAAGCCTAGCCAGGAGTCAGCCCGGCCAGCAGACGGCGCAATTCGACGAACTCCACCGGCTTGGTCAGGTGGGCCACAAACCCCGCTTCATAGGCTAGACGGAGGTCCTCCTCCATGCCGTAGCCGGTGAGCGCGATTCCGCGCAGGCCATAGAGCTCCCGCAGGCTTCTCATGAGATCCATCCCCGTGCCATCGGGCAGGCCGATGTCACTGACCACCAAGTCGAAAGTTAAGCCAGTGGCAGCCGCCTGCGCCGTGGCCAGACTGCCTGCACAGGTCACCTGATGTCCGGCACGCTTCAGCAGCCGCTCCAGAACGGTTAATGTGGGTTCATGATCCTCCACCACCAGCAGCCGCAATGAACGGGTGTGACCGATCTGCGAGGATCGGGCTGCCGTTCCATGGCCTGAGCCTGATGAGGCAGCCTTTTCCTTGTAAACACCGACGGACGGAAGTTTAACCCGAAAGGTGGCACCCGAATCTGCCCCTGCGCTCTCCGCTGTGATTTGCCCTTCATGCATGTCCACAATCGCCTTCGAAATGGAAAGCCCCAGTCCGAGCCCGCCAAAACGATGAGCGGTCGTCAGGTCCGCCTGCTCAAAGGGCCTGAAAATACGCTCCACCATTTCCGCAGCAATGCCGATGCCTGTATCACGAACTTCCAGGACGAGGAAACCGCCTTCATCATAGGAACGCACGGTGATATTGCCGTTGGTAGGAGTGAACTTGATGGCGTTCTTGAGAAGATTCCAAAACACCTGCTGGATGCGCGCCGGATCGCAACGGACGAGTGTCTTTGTAGCGGAGAGATCCACGCGAATGGCGAGCCCTTTTGCCTGGGCATCCTCACGGGCGATTTCCAGAGCATGATCAAAGAGTATGTGCGCATCTCCCTCCTGTAGCCGGAGCACCATCTTGCCATGAGCGATGCGGGTGAGATCCAGAAGATCATCAATCAGCCTTGCTTCCAGTCCAATATTTCGTTGCATCATGCGCAGCGTTGAGTTCACGCTGGCGGGCAGGTTAGGATCGCCACAGAGATCCTCTACGGCCAACAAGACGGGGGTCAGGGGAGTGCGCAGCTCATGCGACAGCGCGGCTAGAAAATCATCCTTGGCTCGGTTCGCGCGCTCAGCCTCTGCCCTGGCCTGCCGGGTGGATTCTTCGGCGCGCACCAGGTCATCAATGTCTGTAGAGGTACCGTACCAACGCACGATTTCATCCCTCTCATTTCTCAAAGGCAGTGCCCGTGAGAGAAACCAGCGGAACTCACCTGTGGACTGGTTCCGCAGGCGAAACCGGCTATCAAAAGACTCCCCCGTATTCACCGAATGATACCAGCGGTCAAAACACGCTTGAAGATCATCAGGATGCATCACAGGCATCCAGCTAGCATCACCCCTAGAAATGACTGACTGGCCGGTGAGCTCCTGCCAGCGCAGGTTGTAATAGTCGATGAATCCATCTGGCTGGGCCATCCACACGACCTGCGGCATGAGATCCGCGACCTGGCGAAAGCGGGCCTCGCTCTCTTTCAAGTCCCGGGTTACTCGCGCCCTCTCCAGGGCCTCCCAGCAACGGTTAGCCACATGTTGGACCAGGGTGACTTCATCGCTTTTCCAGCGCCGGGGAGCCTGCATGTGTACCGCCATCGCCGCCACCAATCTACCATCCTTGTGCAGAGGCACACATACCACCGCGACGATCTGCGCAGCCTGATAGGCCGCCATGGCTGGAGATGAGGGCGGTTGGCTGCGGATGTCATTGACCACGTAGGCCTGATCTGCACGCATCAGTTCCAAGACCTCTGTACCGAACTGAGTGAATGCGTAGCGACCGACGATGCTGGGCACACCCCGGGTATAGTCACCCACGATGTTCATCGTATCCGCATCGCTTTCGATATCCGCATAGGCACAGCGGTCCACCCGCAAATGCTCTCCCAGAAGCCTAGCCGAAACGGCCACAATTTCCTCAGCATTGCTCAATGGTCTCACGGCATCATCCAGAGCCAGCAAAAACTTCTGCCGCTGCTCGGCCTGCCGCCTTTCGGTGATATCGAGAAAAGCGCCGATGCTGCCTCGAGGTGTGCCATGTTCATCGAACAAAGGGGATACATACTCCAGGAAACGCAGCACCCGGCCATCCTCAAAGGCCACATTCAATTCACAGTCTCGGATTTCACGCCCATCCCGTGCCGCGACCTGCATGGGTAGATCCCTCGCGGGCACTTCGGCACCTGAGTCATCCATCACCTGAAAATTCATCGGAACCTGCTCGGAGGGTGCCGTTTTTGATGCATTGCCGTCCTTGGGCACTTCTAGCATCCTGGAAAATGCGGCATTGATCCGGATGTGGCTGCACTCAGGGTCATTGGAGATGGCAATGCCTACCGGCAACACTTCCAGCAAGGTTTCCAACTCCGCCAACCGGGCGCGGTTTTCCTGCCCCAGTCTGGCCACCTCCCGGTCCTTCAGGCAACGTTCAGTGATGTCGGTAAACTTGACCGCCACATGTCGCTGCTCACGTCTGCCGATAGGAAAGGCATAGACATCGAACCACCGGCCCAGCGAGTCCGAGCCCTCAGAAAAATTGACAGGTTCTCCCGAGCTCGCCACCCGACCATAAATCTGAAACCAATGCTCCTCATGCTGAGGATTCATCTCGCGGATGGTTTTACCCTGGGCTGATTTCAGCCCGGAATGTTTTTCAAAGGCCAGGTTGGTCTCCAAAAATCGGTAGTCCACCGGGTTTCCCTCGGCATCCCACACCATCTCGATCACACAGAATCCGTCATTGATGGACTCAAACAGAGACCGGTAGCGTTCCTCACTCGACTTCAGCGCCGCCGCCACGGCCTTATCCTTCGTGATGTCGCGAAAGTACACGGACAGCCCACCCCCTCTGATGGGAAAACCACGCACCGAGAACCAACAGTCCCAAGGCGGGTAAAAGACTTCGAACTCCACCGAGACCCCTTCCGCCACCGCTCGGAGAAACTCCGTCTCAATCACCGTGCCACGTGTTGAAGGAAACATTTCCCAATAATTTCGGCCCAACAAGGCATCTGCCGACTCGCTGTAAAAAGCCAGGATCCGGCGCCCCGCCTCGTTCACAAAGGTAAAGCGCCACTGGTCATCAAAACCATAAAAACCGTCTCCGATACTTTCCAGAATGCGCCGCACAGGGCCTTCATCCTCGTCGAACTTGGCTAAACCCAGGAAAGGAGGCATGGCGGAAGTGGATTCCATATTCAGCAGTTCAACAGTGGCGACAACTCAGGTCAAACGAAGCAGCCGCCTGCCACAGGACGACCCTAAGTACATTCGTTTTGTGATTTTGTCATCCTCCATGGTCATTCGTTGAGAGGTTCCTTCAGCCCAAGCCTCCCACCGAAAGCGGATCTGGGGCGCACATGCGGGCTGGATCCAGGGCCTCATTGAGTTCCAGCTCCGTGAGGCCGAGTTCGGCCAGACGCCCCAGGCAGATTTGCCGGACCGGGATGCCCGTGCGGACACTTTCCTTAGCAATGGCGGCTGCACGATCATAGCCGATCTTCGAATTGAGCCCCGTCACCAAGGCCAAGCTTTGCTCGATGAATCCACTGCAACGCTCCTGGTTAGCCTCGATCCCGCGAATGCAACGCTCCTCAAAGACATGAGCGGCATGGGTCAGCAGTTCGATGCTTTCGAGCAATGCAGCTCCCAAGGCGGGCATCATGACATTCAGCTCAAAATTCCCGTGGGCCGCGCACCAAGTGACGGTGGCATCGTTCCCAAAAACACGGGCACAGACCTGCATCAGGCTCTCGCACATCACCGGATTTACCTTGCCCGGCATGATGCTGCTGCCCGGCTGGGTGGCCGGCAGCGAAATCTCCCCCACCGCACACTGGGGGCCCGAACTGAGCCAGCGGATGTCATTGGCGATCTTGAACAGGCTGGTCGCAATGGTCTTGAGCTGGCCGCTGACTTCCACCAGCGCATCTTTGGCGGACTGCGCTTCAAAATGATCCTTCGCCTCCCGAAACGGCAACCCGGTCTTTTCAGCGATCAAGGCAATGACTTGCGCCGGAAAGTCGGGATGGCAATTCAGCCCTGTGCCCACGGCTGTGCCGCCCAGCGGTAGTTCCGCCAGGGTCTTGATGGCCTTATGCACGCGGTCCACCCCGTGCTCCACCTGGCGGGCATACCCTCTGAATTCCTGGCCAAGCCGCACAGGGGTGGCATCCATGAGATGCGTTCGCCCGATTTTCAGGACTTCCCAAAACTCATCTCCTTTCTGAGCTAAGCTCCCCTGCAGCCGCTCCAGCACGGGCAGCAGTCGCTCTTGCAGTTCTCGCGCCACGGCCACGTGCAAAGCGGTGGGAAAAGTGTCGTTCGACGACTGCCCCAGGTTAACATGGTCATTCGGGTGAACTGGATCCTTGGCCCCGATGGGCTGCCCGGCGATCTGGCAGGCCCGGTTGGAGATCACCTCGTTGACATTCATGTTCGTGCTGGTGCCCGAACCCGTCTGGTAGATGTCTAGAACGAAATGGGTATCCAGCCTGCCCTCTGCCACCTCCTGCGCGGCCTGGACAATCAGACTAGCCCTTTCTGCGGAGAGCAGGCCTAACTGCTGATGCACCTTTGCTGCCGCACCTTTGATGAGGCCGTAAGCGTGGATCACCGGAAAAGGCACCGGCCTGCCGCTGATGGGAAAATTCAAAACCGCCCGCTGGGTGGAGGCACCATAGAGAGCGTCATCCGGCACACTCATCTCACCCATGCTGTCTTTTTCGAGGCGGGTCTTCATGCAGACATGCTGGCAGATCTGCCTGAGAACGGAAATCGAAAAAGGAAACCCATGGGGGGAAGCAGAGCCTGGGATCTAGCGTGCCGAGAAGGACTGCAACTCCCTGGAATCGGGAACCTCCTTTACGACAGCAATCAGAGGCTCCTGCTTCTTCTCTTTGCCGATCGGTCGCGTCGCGGCGGTTTCAGGAAAAGGCTTGGCCGCATCATGGGCACCGATGGCAGCCATTGCCAGGGTGAAAGCCAGCACGGAGCCAGCCAGGACTGGGGTGATAAGCGTGTCTTTCATACACTCTTTCATCGCGGCCACCGGAGGAGATGCGCTTATTGTTTTTTTCGCCTGCTCATTCTATTTCCCGGCCTTCGGACCTCCTCCGATTTCCTGTTCGCACTTTGGGACCTGACGCGCCACACTGGCCCATGGAAGCCCTCTTAGTCCTTCTCGGCCTTGGCCTCGCGCTGTACTTTCTAGCTGGCCCGGCCATTGCCTGGTATGTGGCATCGGAAGCACGTAAGGAAACCCAGGCGCTGCGCGAGGCCGTGGCCCGGCTGCAGGCCCAAGTTCTAGAGCTTCGGCAAGCGCCTCCCGCTGCCGCCCCTGTGCCAAGTCCAGTGCAGGTGGCTACCCCGGTTTCACAAGCCGCCAGCAGGACCGGCATGGGCGAAGCAGTGCCAGCACCAAAGATTTCCCCCCAGATCGCCACCTCCCCAATTGTCATGCCAGGGACTGACGAGCCTCCCCCCTTGCCAGCATGGGAAAACAGCTCCTCACCAGCGCAGCCAGCCCTTCAAGTGGAGCTTCCTCCGCCGATGGCTGCAAACCCACCACACATCCCGCAGACTCCACAGGCACCCCTCCCACTGCGCAGTTCGCCGACGAAGGCCGCCAAGCCAGCCATCTCGCTGGAGCAGTTTCTGGGGGTGAAGCTGTTTGCCTGGATCGGTGGGCTGGCCCTGTTCCTGGGGATCGTTTTCTTTGTGAAGTACGCCTTTGAGAGAAATCTCATCTCCCCGACCCTGCGCACGGCCATTGGCTTTGCCATCGGCGGAGGTCTGGTGACCGCCGGCGTCCTCATGCGCCGCAGCCGGGACTATGCGGTCCTTTCTCAAACACTGGCCGCCACCGGTGTGCTAATCCTTTACGGGGTCACTTATGCCGCCCACGCGCTTTATCACTTTCCCGCCTTTGGCACCCTCACCACCTTCGCCTACATGTCGCTCATCACCGCAGGGGCCTTCGTTCTGGCAGTGCGGATGCAGGCCCCGGTCATCGCAGTTCTGGGCATGGCGGGCGGGTTTCTCACCCCAGTCTTTGTCAATTCCGGTGTGGACAATCCCCTCGGCCTTTTTGGTTATGTGCTGCTCATCGACCTGGGCCTGCTGGCGGTGACTCGCAAAACTGGTTGGGCCTACCTGGTGGCTTGTGGAGCGGCGGGCACTCTCATGCTGGAGGCCGGGTGGTTCCTCCAATGGTTCGACAAGGGAGGCTACGCCCTGAGCGCCAAGATCTGGATTCCAGTGACCGTGCATGTGTTTTTCCCGATCTTGTTTTCCGGAGCGAGCTGGTGGCTGAGCAGGCACCATCGCGAGGCTTCCAGTTCGGCCAGGGAGACGGCCTCGCTGCATCCGGCACTGGGCGGACTGGCCTTGACTGCTTGGAGTTTCGGCGTGGCCTTCATGTTTCTGGAACATGAGTTCATCACCTCGCGTCCGCTGGTGCTGAACGGCTTTCTCTTTGCCCTGAATGCGGCCGTGATGCTGCAAATCTGGGTGCAGCCACGCGTGGCGATGGCGCAATGGGTGGCGGCGCTGCTCAGCTTTATCCATCTGGCGGTGTGGAGCTCCCTGCGGCTTACTGAAGCGACTCTGATCTCCGCGCTGGTCAGTTATCTCATCTTTGGCCTGATGCATACGGGGTTTGCCCTGCTGGCCATGCGCAAGCGGCCGGAGGCGATGCAGGCTCAGCGGCATGGCATCTGGCTGGGACCCGTGGCCGTGCTGCTGGTGATCGTGCCCATGTTTTCCCTGCCCACCGTGCCGTGGATGATCTGGCCGACCGTCCTGCTGCTAAACCTGATGACCATCGCTGTAGCGGGGGTGACGCTGGCCCTCGCCCCGGTGCTGCTGGCCCTCTGTGTGACTTTGCTGGCCATGGGCTTCTGGCTTTTCCTGTTGGATATCGCCACCAGCCCGTGGGGATTTCTGTCCACCCTGGGCGGTTTTTCCCTGGTCTTTGCGGCGGCCAGCGCGGTCCTTTCCGCCAGATTGCGAGAGCGTACTGGGGCGGAAAAAAGGAGCGGCTCCGAATGGCTGAGCAGTCTGGAAGGCCTCCTGCCGATGGCCTCGGCCACCCTGCCTTTCATCCTCCTGATCATCGCCACCTACCGCCTTGATTTGGTCAACCCCACACCGGTATTCACCCTCGGCTTGCTGCTGTCTCTGGGGCTGCTGGTGCTCATGCGCCTTTCCCGCCTGCCAGCCCTGGGGCTGGCAGCGCTCGTCTGCATGTGGTTGCTGGAATACACCTGGCTGGATCTGCATCCGAGGGTTTCCATCACCCAGCCTTGGATGGCCCTAGGCTGGTTCATTGGCATCGCCACCCTATTTGCCAGCTACCCGTTTGTCTGGAAAGCACGCTTCAAAGAAGTGGCTCTTCCCTGGGTGGTCTCTGCGGTCACATGGCTGCTGCAAGGATTCCTGATCTACAAGGTTTGCTCTCACCTGCCAGTCCTGGAAAACCGCATGGGCTGGGTTCCAGCACTGTTGGCCCTGCCTCCGCTGGCCTCGCTTTGGGCCGTTCTGAAAATGCAGGCCCCAGCACATGGAACAGAAATTCACCGGCTGGTCCGCAACAGCCAGCTCGCCTGGTTTGGCGGTGTGGCCCTGGCCTTCATCACCCTCATTTTTCCCGTCCAGTTTGATCATCAGTGGATCACCCTCGGCTGGGTGCTGGAAGGGGCGGCACTTTGCTGGCTCTACACCCGGGTGCCGCATGAGGGGCTACGTCGGGTAGGCTTTGGCCTGCTGACCACCTCCTTTGTCCGACTGGCCTTAAACCCTTCCGTTCTCAGCTACCAAGAACGCAGTGACACTCCTATCTGGAACTGGTTTTTATACATCTACGGCATCTCCGCGCTGGCCATGTTCGCCGCCGCCTGGTGGCTCGCCCCGCCACGCGACCGCCTCAATGGTCTCAATCTCCGCGCCATCCTTTGGAGCTTTGGCGGCATCCTGATGTTCCTGCTGATGAACATCGAGATTGCCGACTGGTTTACCCTGCCTGGCGAGCGTTTCATCTCCATCGATTGGGGCGGCAACTTCGCCCGCAGCATGACCTTCAGCATCGCCTGGGCCCTTTTTGCCCTGGCGCTCCTCATCATCGGCTTCCGGCTGGATGCCAGAGCTGCACGCTATGCCGGGATCGGGCTCATGGGCATCACGCTGGTGAAGCTGTTCTTCCACGACCTGGCCAACATCGAAAGCATCTACCGCATCGGTGCCCTCATCGTCGTCGCCATCATCGCCCTTGGAGCCTCGTTCCTGTATCAACGCTTTTATGCGCGGCAGGAACGGGAACGATGATACATCCATTTTAATGGCTCATCCTGCACTAAAGAGTGTCCCAAAAAGGCTGCTACGACCATACGAGATTTCATTCAAACCAAGCGAGATCAAATGCCCTCAGGCTCAGGTGCATTTCATCCCTGAGGACGCTCCTTTCAGAGTCCTCAGTAGAAACTGCCCTCTCTGGCATCTCAAAATTCAAGGCTCAAAAAAAGAGAGCGGGATTTGCATCCCGCTCTCTTAAAGTATTTCAGGTTGGAACCTGTGTGCCAGATTAGGCAGTAGCGATGTCTTCACCCACGGCGAAGCGCACGAAGCGGCGCACGACGAGGTTTTCGCCCAGCTCGGAGATTTTGCTCTTCACAAAGTCACCGATGGTCTGGTCAGGGTTCTTGATGAACGGCTGCTCCAGGAGGCACTGGTCAGAGAAGATCTTGTCGATCTTGCCCTGGATGATTTTTTCGGCGATTTCGGCTGGCTTGCCCTTGATCTGGTCAGCAGCGATGTCGCGCTCCTTGGCGATGAGAGCCTCAGGGATCTCTTCACGACCGAGGAACTTAGGGTTCGCGGCGGCGATGTGGAGGGAGATGTCCTTGACGAAGGCCTGGAAGATTTCGTTGCGAGCGACGAAGTCGGTTTCGCAGTTCACTTCGATGAGGACGCCGATGCGGCCTGCCATGTGGATGTAGGAGGCGATGATGCCTTCCTTCGTCTGGCGGTCGGCCTTCTTTTCAGCCTTGATGGTGCCTTTTTTACGAAGGATGACTTCGGCCTTTTCCAGGTCGCCATCGGCTTCCTTGAGGGCAGCTTTACATTCCATCATGGCGGCATTCGTTTTTTCACGAAGGGCCATGACGACTTTTGCGGAGATTTCAGCCATGTGTCGGGATGGGGAAGGGGGTGAGGAAAATTACTTCTTCAGCTCAGCAGTCGCGGTGATGACCGGGTCGATCAGCTTCTGGAGAATGATGCGAATGGAGCGGATGGCGTCGTCGTTAGCGGCGATCGGGTAGTCCACTTTGTCTGGGTCGGCATTGGTGTCCACGAGGGCCACGATCGGGATGCCAAGGCGGCGGGCTTCATGCACGGCGATGTGCTCGCGAGCGGAGTCCACGATGACGACGGCGTCTGGGAACTTGTCCATGCCGCGCACGCCACGAAGGTTGCGCTCCAGCTTGATACGCTCGCGGTTCAGGGAGGCGAGTTCCTTCTTGGACATGAGTTTGAACTCAGGCTTCTTCTCGATCTCTTCCAGATAGCCAAGGCGGGCGACGCTCTTGCGGATGGTTTCGAGGTTGGTGAGGGTACCGCCCAACCAGCGATGGTTCACGTAGAACTGGCCGCAGGCTTCAGCAGCTTCGCGGATGGCTTCCTGAGCCTGGCGTTTGCAACCGACGAAAAGGATGCGCTTGTTTTTGCGGGCGAGTTCGGAAAGGAACTCAGCGGCGACGTCGATCTGCTTGATGGTCTCCTCGATGTTGAGGATGTGGATCTGGTTGCGGGAGTCGAGGATGAAAGGCTTCATCTTCGGGTTCCAACGCTTGGTTTGGTGACCGAAATGGACTCCGGCTTCGACGAGTTCTGCGAGTGCTTGGGACATGTAGGTATTTGAAGGGCCGATCTTCCGCACGTTTTGCTCAGGGAGCAGACGCTCAATGCCGGGGTGGCACAGATCCGAAAGAGGGGCGAGTTGAGGTTAAATTCCCTGATCCTGGGCAACCGTGCCTGGGAAAAGGGGCGCAAAAGTAGGGGCAGAAGCCAATTCGGCAAGTGCTTTTTCGTGGCGCGGGTGTCACGGAAGCGGGCATCAGGCTTTGTAGAGGCCCCAGAGAGACCTTTGCAGTCCCCAAACTGCCAACATCTGGCCACGGCGGACGGTGCGTATTGTTTGCAGGTGAAGCGACGGCCTTGTTTGACAAGCTGCGCAGCCCCCCTTTGATTAACACTACTATGTCCCACCCCGAAGATTTCCCCACCTCCATCTCGCCCAGCAATTACATTGTTCCCGTCGTGATCGAAAGCGAAGGACGCATGGAGCGCTCCTACGACATCTATTCTCGCCTCCTGAAGGATCGCATCATTTTCCTCGGCAGCGATGTGAATGACCAGGTGGCGAACGTCATCATCGCCCAGTTTCTCTTCCTGCAGATGCAGGACCCGAAAAAGGACATCCATTTTTACATCAACAGCCCTGGCGGCTCCGTGACAGCCGGTCTGGCCATCTATGACACGATGCAGTTCGTCACCTGCGACGTGAACACCTACTGCATCGGTATCTGCGCCAGCATGGGCGCTGTGCTGCTGGCCTCCGGCACCAAGGGTAAGCGTTTTGCCCTGCCAAACAGCGACATCATGATCCACCAGGTTTCCGGCGGTGCCCGCGGCACGGCCAGCGATGTGGAGCGCACGGTTGACTTCATGTACAAACTGAAGCGTCGGCTCAACCGCATCCTCGCGCACCACTGTGGCAAGACCCCTGAGGTGATTGAGCGCGATGCGGACCGTGACAATTACATGAGCGCTGAAGAAGCTGCGGCCTACGGCCTGGTGGACAAAGTGCTGCAGAGCAACCGCGAGCTGCCGACGGTGGCAGCCTAAAGCGGCTTCCAAGGCAGTGATGCAGGTCAAGAGAGGAGTTAGTCTCCTGCTTGGCCTGTTTTTTTGACGCTTTTTTGCCGGGATTTCACCTTTTCCGGCCACGTCTTCTCCTTCCTTGCCTGCTTGACTCCACCACCCCATTGATGCGACACTGAGTTATGCCTCGCGCTTCGACCGTTACCTTGTGCTCCTTCTGTGGCAAAAGCCATGCGGAGGTGCGCAAACTGATCGCTGGGCCCGGGGTTTACATTTGCGACAACTGCATCGGCGTCTGCAAGGCCATCCTCGATAAGGAAGCTGCGCAGGAATCCGAGACGATGCCGGTGCTGTCCGTGCCGAAACCGGCAGACATCGCGGCGATTTTGGACCAGCACGTCATCGGCCAGTCGCAGGCCAAGAAGGTGTTGAGCGTGGCGGTGCACAACCACTACAAGCGCATCCTGCACAGCCAGCAACTGGCGGCCAAAAAGGAAGGCAACGCCCGCAAGCTGCCGGGGCCGGACGATGTGGAACTGGAAAAGAGCAACGTCCTGCTTCTGGGCCCCACAGGCTGCGGCAAAACATTGCTCGCCAAGACTTTGGCGAAGATTCTGAACGTGCCGTTCAGCATCGCGGATGCGACAACGCTGACAGAGGCTGGTTATGTGGGTGAGGATGTGGAAAACATCATCCTGCGCCTGCTTCAGTCTGCGGATTATGACATCGCCAAGGCCGAGATCGGCATCATCTACATTGATGAGATTGACAAGATCGGTCGCACGACCAGCAACGTCAGCATCACTCGGGATGTGTCTGGCGAAGGCGTGCAGCAGGCACTCCTGAAGATCATCGAAGGCACCGTTTGCAACGTGCCTCCACAGGGCGGGCGCAAGCACCCGCAGCAGGAATACATTCAGGTCAATACCGAGAACATCCTGTTCATCTGCGGTGGCGCTTTTGTTGGCCTGGAAGACATCATCAAACGCCGCAAGGGCAAACAGACACTCGGCTTCAATATGGCCACCCTGTCGCCCGAAGAGGAGAAAAAAGGCCCGATGGTGGTGGAGCCGGAAGACCTACTCGGCTACGGACTCATCCCCGAATTTATTGGCCGTCTGCCCGTCATCTGCTCCCTGGAGGCCCTGACCGAACAAGAACTCGTGCGCGTGCTCACCGAGCCGAAAAACGCCCTGCTGAAGCAGTATGCGAAGCTCATGAACATGGACGGGGTGGACCTCAACATCAATAAAGAGGGCCTCCTAGCCATGGCCCGTGAGGCCGTCAAACGCGGCACCGGTGCACGTGGCCTGCGCAGCATCTTCGAGCGCATCATGCTGGACGTGATGTACGATGTCCCCAGCCGCATGGATGTGCGCTCCGTCTCCATCAATGAAGCCGTGGTGAAGGGCGAACGCCCACCGATTCTGCGCAAGCGCATCGAGCGGAACGCAGCGTAAGCCGCCCCGCCGTCACTTGGGGCCGTCGTCTGCCCCCCTTTTGCAGCTCCTGGGTGGCCATTTTTTGCTCGCCACAGCCAGTGGAATCTTCGACAAATGCAAGCCTGCCGGCTGAGCTAGCGTTGACCTGCCGAACCAAGGTTACCCGCCCTTTTACCGCCACCCAACTGATCATGATCCGTTACCTCCTGCCCCTTGCCTTTTTGACTGCCAGCCTGCGGGCTGATGAGGCCGCCACCCCGGTGGAGCAGATCAAAGTGAAGAAGGATTTCCGAGTCGAACTGCTCTACACCGTGCCCAAGGCAGAGCAGGGATCCTGGGTAAGCATGTGCCTGGATGACAAAGGCCGCCTGATTGCCTCCGACCAGTACGGCCCGCTCTACCGCATCACCCCGCCAGCGCTGGGCCGCAGCCCTTCGGAGACGAAAATCGAAAAGATGGATCTGCCCATCGGTGCCGCCCAGGGCATGGCTTTTGTGAAAGGGGCGATCTATCTCCAGGTGAATGGCGATGAGTATCAAGGCCGTGGTTTATACAAGGTCAGCGACAGCAATGGGGATGACACTTTTGACAAAGTCGAACTGCTGCGCGGCTACACCGAACGCGCGGGCGAGCACGGCCCCCACTACGTGGTGCCTGGGCCCGATGGCGATAGCATCTACGTCATCGTGGGCAACCAGACGCCGCTGACTGAATTCAGCAAGAGCCGCGTGCCCGCCGTGTGGCAGGAGGACATTTTGCTGCCGCGCATCTATGGCCGTGGTTTCATGAAGGATGCCCTGGCCCCACGTGGCTGGGTGGCCAAGGTCAGCCTGGATGGCAAGCAGTGGGAGCTCACCACCACCGGCTTTCGCAACCAATACGGTGCGGCCTTCAACCATGAAGGCGATCTCTTCACCTATGATGCCGACATGGAGTGGGACATGAGCCTGCCCTGGTACCGCCCAACCCGTGTTTGCCAGGTGCTGAGCGGCAGCGAATTTGGCTGGCGCAACGGCTCCGCCAAATGGCCTGTGCGGTGGGAAGACAGCGTACCGCCGGTCACGGACATCGGCCCAGGTTCTCCCACGGGGACGCAATTTGGTTACGGGGCCAAGTTCCCAGCCAAGTATCAGGAGGCGTTTTTCATCAATGACTGGAGCTACGGCAAGATGTACGCCGTGCATCTGCGCCCTGACGGCGCGGGTTATGCCGCCGATTTCGAGGAGTTCATCAGCGCCCAGCCTCTGCCACTCACTGATCTGGTCGTGAATCCCAAGGATGGCGCCATGTACTTTGCCATCGGCGGGCGCAAGACCCAGTCCGCGCTTTATCGTGTGACTTACACCGGCCGCGAATCCACCGCCACCGCCCCTATGAAACTGGAAGGCGAGGCGAAAAAGCTGCACGCCCTGCGCCGCAGCCTGGAGGCCTTCCATGGCGAAGCCAATGCACAGGCCCTCGCGGCAGCATGGCCACACCTGGGCAGCACCGACCGCCTCATCCGCAACGCCGCGCGCATCGCCATTGAGCACCAGCCTGTGGCCTCCTGGAAGGACAAGGCGCTGGGCGAAAAGGAACCGCGCGCTGCCCTCACCGCACTCATGGCCATGATCCGCCATGGCTCCCCCGAAGACCAGCCGGCCGTCATCGCGGCCCTGGACAAGATCCCTCTCGAAGGCCTGGACCTCCTGGGCCAAACCACCCTGCTGCGCAATTACACCCTGGCCTTCCTGCGCCTGGCCCAACCAACGATGGAACAAAAGAAAAACGCCATCGCCCGCTTTTCCCCTCTCTTTCCCCACAAAGACTTCGGCCTTAGCCAGGACCTGTGTGAGATGCTCGTTTACCTCGGCGACGAAGGGGTGGTGGCCAAGACCGTGCCTCTGGTGAACAGCAGCCCTACCCAGGAGGAGCAGATCGGTTATGCCAAAAGCCTGCGCCTAGCCAAAACGGGCTGGACCCCTGCCCTGCGTGAGGAGTTCTTCAGGTGGTTCCAGCGCGCCGGCACCTACACCGGCGGGGCCAGCTTTGGCATGTTCATTGAGGACATCAAACGCGACAGCCTGGCTGCCCTCAGCGAAGCGGAGATCACCGCCCTGAAACCCATCCTGGAGGCCAAGCCCGAAGCCAAAGCGCCCACCTTTGCCGCCAAGCCCCTGAGCTTTATCAAAAACTGGACCGTGGCCGATCTGGAGAAAGTCATGAACGTGGGGCTGGAAGGCGGGCGCAATTTTGAAAACGGCCGCAACAGCTTTGGGGCCGTGGGCTGCTACGCCTGCCACCGCTTCAACTTCGAAGGCGGAGCTATCGGCCCCGATCTCACCAGCGTCAGCGGCAAGTTCGGTCCCAAGGACCTGCTGGAGTCCATCATCGAACCCAGCAAGGAGATCAGCGATCAATACGGCAGCATGGACTTCAAAATGAAGAACGGCAGCCTCGTCGTGGGCCGCATCATGAACCTGAAGGAAGACACCCTGATGGTGAACGTGAACATGCTGGACCCAAATGCCATCCAGAACCTGAAACGCGGTGACATCGCCAGCATCGAGCCAAGCAAGATCTCCATGATGCCCCCTGGACTCGTGAACATGCTGAAGGAGGACGACATCCTCGACCTCCTCGCCTACCTGCTCAGCAAGGGGGACCCCAAGCATCCGTATTTCCGGACGAAGTAACGCACCAACTTGCTGCGGCGCTTTCCAGACATGCCTTGACAGAGTCTTGGGCTCTGCTTGCTCTGATGACTTCATGAAACCCCTCCGTACCCTCACCGCCTGCATCTCCATCTTGGCCCTCGTTTCCTGCCAGTCGTCCGTCCGGATGACGGCTCTGGACCGGGCGCTGGTGAAGAAAACGGTGACACCGACAAGCGATGGCGGAGTCCAAATTCAGATGGAAGGCACCTTCCTTGTGAATCCGACAGCGGCGGTCGAGACCTTCCACACGGTGGCCGAACAAAAGATGGGCGGCAGGCCCTACCGCTACCAGTACGCCCTGGATAAAAAGCAGGTTACTCGGACCAAGCCAGTTGCCGGATCGGGCTCAGCCTCCTCTTCCATTGTGCCTATGTTCTACGGCCCCGTGGGCTCCAGCGGAGCCAGCTTTGGCGAGGCGGCCCTGATCATCGGCTCCATCGCGCTCATTGTGGAATTGGTGGATCTGGCGACGAAGGATGATGAACCCGCTCCAGCGGCCACCACCGCCAGCACTCCTGCTGTACCCCAAACGGAGACGGTGCAAACACGCATCCTGCAGGTAAGCGGCACAGCGGTGCCCGTCGCCCCCGTAGCCTTGGATCGCTCCAGGCTGGTGGAAGTCATCGTGCCCGATGCTTCACCCGCCATTGGCCACCTGAAACCTCAGGTAGCAAAAAGCATCGCCAACAGCGTCCGCAGCAGTTTTGAAAAGCTGGGCCTTCAGACTCTGGTGAGTGAAGCCCCGAAACAGCAGGGCTATGTCGTCCGCTGCGCCGTGCTGCGCGCCCAGGGAACTTATGTGACCTACTCCAATGTCACCGTCGAGCTGACCGTGCAGGACCGGCGCACGGGGCGTGAACTCACCCGCATGGTCGTCCAGATGGCGGAAAAGCCGCTGGATATCAAAGCTCAAACAGAGCGCCAGAGCACCGGCGTGGCTACCTCCCTGCTGACCAAAGCCGTGGATGCGAAGCTGAAAGCCTATGTGAAATAGAGCCTTGTGGGCATAAAAAAGTGAGGCCCCGCGAAAGGCCTCACTTTAGAAAGGGTCAAGTTACTCAGACGTTGAAACGCCATTCGACGACGTCGCCGTCGCGCATGACGTATTCTTTGCCTTCGATGCGCAGCTTGCCAGCCTCACGGGCTTTCGCTTCGGAACCGAGGGTGGTGAGGTCGTCAAAGTGGACGATCTGGGCAGCGATGAAGCCGCGCTCGAAATCACCATGGATGACGCCAGCGGCCTGGGGGGCCTTCATGCCTTTGGTGATGGTCCAGGCGCGGGTTTCTTTCTCACCAGTGGTGAGGTAGGTCTGCAGACCCAGGAGGGAATAGACACTCTTGATGAGGAGGTTCACGCCGCTGTCTTCCACACCGAGGTCGGCGAGGTAGGCTTTGGCTTCGTCTTCAGGCAGTTCGCCCAGCTCGCTCTCGATGGCGGCGCTGACGACGGTGGCGCTGGCGGCGTGGGCGTGCTTCACATATTCGCGCACTTTGGCCACCTGGGGGTGTTTATCAGGGTTTTTGGAGGCTTCGGCCAGCTCTTCTTCGGAGACGTTGCAGGCGTAAATGCAGGGCTTGCCGCTGAGGAGGAAGAAGCTTTTGAGAAGTTTCTTTTCTTCGTCGTTCAGCTCCAGCGTCACGGCGGGCTTCATGGCATCCAGGTGAGGCAGCAGCTTTTCGCAAAGGGCGTGTTCGGCCTGCGCTTCTTTGATGCCGCGCTTGGCGTCTTTATCGGTGCGGGACTTGCGCTTGGAGACGCTGTCCATGTCGGCCAGGATGAGCTCGGTATTGATGACCTCGATGTCGCGGATGGGGTCCACGCTGCCGTCCACGTGGGTGATGTCGCCGCTTTCAAAGCAGCGGACGACGTGGACGATGGCGTCCACTTCGCGGATGTGGCTGAGGAATTTGTTGCCCAGGCCTTCGCCCTGGCTGGCACCTTTGACGAGGCCAGCGATGTCCACAAACTCGATGGCCGCAGGCACCAGTTTCTGGGAGCCGCTGAGTTTAGAAAGCACCGCAAGGCGCTCATCCGGCACGACGACGACGCCCTGGTTGGGCTCGATGGTGCAGAAGGGATAGTTCGCAGCCTCCGCCTTGCGGGTGCGGGTGACAGCGTTGAAGAGGGTGGATTTGCCTACGTTGGGCAGGCCGACGATTCCAGCTTGGAGCATAAGGGCGCTGAGGATAGCGGTCTAAACCCCGCGTGCGAACGAAAAGTGGTGAGAAATGGGTGACGGGACATTGCAGGCTGAAAACCAAATTTTGTATCCCCTGACTATCACTCGATTCCTCCGTGCAAATCTCCCGCTATTGAGACTTGCTCTCTTTTCCTTTGCTTCTAATTTGTAACAATTAAAGTGTAACGCTTTTTTACGATGCCCACGCACACTGTACTTACGCCCCTGGTCTGGCAACAGACCTTGCGTGATACCGTGCAAAACCTTTTAAGAACGAAGGGCCAAGTGCTGCTATGCGTAACTGGAAAGTCAGGTTCTGGGAAATCGACTTTGGGAAAATTGATCCGAAAGAAAGGGCTGCCAGGAATCTCTCCACGAAAGATCGCAGTTATTGATGATGGCGTGCTGGCGGTACCTTTGTTGGGCATCTTCACTCGGCGCATCAAAAGCAAGACCCGGGAACGCGACGACCTGTTGCCTTTCCACCCCTACGTCCAGAAAAAGAAGCTGGTGGTCTATGTGAATTGCAAACCGGAACTGCGGGTAGCCCAGTGCGATGTCGTGCTGCGCCTACAGCTTCCCGAAGAAGAAAGGCAACGACGCCTGATCCAGCGAGACCACGATGGGGCAGAGCGCTTCCGCCGCACGCTGAACAGCAGCACGGAAGTAGGTATTCAGGCGGATCATGTCTTTGACTTGTGCGTGGTGGAGGCTCATGATCTCTATCCGCAGCCCGCTGCCCAGCCTGTGTTTCCTACGCTGTCCCTGATCGTGAATGCAGGGCCGATGATCGCGAACTGGACATCGTGTGCAGCGGAATGCTGCTGACACATGACCTTCACGTCCTGGCAATACGCCCTTTTCCTTCCCCTGGTGGTGCTGCTGTACTGGCCGCTGCCCCGGCTGGGGCGCATGGCCCTGCTGCTGGTGGCCAGCTACTTCTTTTATGGCATGTGGGACCTGCGCTTTCTGGCGCTGCTCATGGCCTCCACGGGCATTGATTTTTTCTGCGCACGGTCGCTGGTCGGCATGCGGGAGGGTCGTGGGAAGATCCTCTTCACCACGCTCGCCCCCCTGCTTTGGCTGGGCGGCTGCGCTTTCTTCGGCAAGGAGTACGTCAGCATCAGCCCCGCCAGCCTCATGGTGGCGGCAGCCTACCCAGTCCTTTTTGTACCCATCCATGAATGGCTCTGGACACGGGATGAGGCGGCCCGCCGCCGGGGTTTCCTGTGGCTGAGCATTCTGACGAACCTGGCGGTGCTGGGTTTCTTCAAGTATTTCGGCTTCTTTGCCGACAGCCTCGTCGCTCTCCTGGGTGCGGCAGGCATGGATCCAGGCTGGACGCTGCCACACATCATCCTGCCGGTGGCCATCTCCTTTTACACCTTCCAGTCCGTGGCTTACGCCGTGGATGTGTACCAAGGGAAAGTGCAGCCTGCGCCGGATCTGCTCACCTTTTCCGCTTACCTCGCCTTCTTCCCGCAGCTCGTCGCCGGCCCCATCGAGCGCCCCGCCATCTTCATGCCGCAGTTTACCAAAGCGGCCGTGTGGGAATGGGAGCACCTACACGCCGGGCTGCGCCTGCTGCTGGTGGGGGCCTTCAAGAAAATCTTCGTCGCCGACAATTGCGCCCTGGTGGCGAACTACGTCTTCAATCCTGGGGCCACCCCGAATGCGCCCTGGGCCCTGCTGGGCATCGTGGCCTTTGCCTTTCAGATTTACGGGGACTTTTCAGGCTACACGGATCTCGCACGTGGCTCTGCCCGGCTGCTGGGCATTCACCTGAGCATGAACTTCCGCTTTCCCTATTTGGCCACGGGGCCCTCGGACTTTTGGCAAAGGTGGCACATCACGCTTTCCAGTTGGTTCCGCGACTACGTGTACATCCCCCTGGGAGGAAACCGCGCCGGTCTGGCGCGCACGATCATCAACCTGTGGATCACCATGCTGCTCGCGGGTCTCTGGCATGGGGCGAGCTGGACCTTTGTCCTGTGGGGTGCCTACCACGCCGCCATGCAGACAGCTTATCGTGTGGTGCCATTCCTGGGCCGCCTGGAAAAGTCCACCTCCGGCCCGCGTCATGTCCTGGCCGTCGCCCTCATGTTCACACTCACACTTTTCGGCTGGGCCATCTTCCGCGCGCAGACCATGGGCCAGCTCGGCGTGTGGCTGCACGCCCTGACGATCTGGACCCCAGGAGAGGACTGGACCAAACCAGCCCTCTGGCTGCTGCTGCACATCGTGCCGCTCATCCTCCTGCAACTGGCCACGCTAAAACCCCGCGATGAAGCTGAACTGGGCCGCCTGCCCTGGATCGCTCGCGGGGCCGTCTTTTTCCTCCTCTTTGTCGCCTTCGTCAGCTCCGTCGCTTCCGAGCAGGAGTTCATCTACTTCCAGTTCTAACCGTCAAACGATGCGCGCCTTTACCCGCAGCTTTCTCCTGTTCGTCACGATCCTCATCGGGGCAGAACTGGTCACGCGTTTCTGCTTTGTGAAAACGATGGAGGGCCGCTTCGACTACGGCTACCATCCCACCGCCGGCTTTTACGAAACCGACGACGGCCAGGTGGAGCTGCAGCGCAGCGGTGGCCGTCGTTTTTTCCCGCAGTCTTTCCCGAAGACGCGGCCTAACGGCAAGTATCGGGTCATGGTCATTGGCGATTCCGTGGCACGTGGCAAAAGCGTGGAACTCTCCTACACGGGCCAGCTTGAAAAGGAACTGCGTGCGCAAGGCATCCAGGCCGAGTGCTTCAACCTCGCTCTCCCCGGCTTCGGCTCGCGCCGCAAGGACCTGGTCCTGCAGCAAGTCATGAACTACCAGCCGGATCTCGTGATCCTGCACGTGGGGGCCACCAATGAATACGAAGACGAACGCGAGTGGCGCCGCCGCACGGACTTCAACAGTCCGCACCCGAAGAACTGGCTCATGCGATCCCTAGTGCTGCGGCAGTTTTATGAAATGAAGACGGAAAAGCTTTACTGGCAGTGGCTGCCCCTGGCCGTGCGCAACCAGGGCGGCGGCACCGGTGATGCTGATGCGGAACTGCGAGCCTCAGCCGATGAGGCCACCCAAAAGGCCTGGCAAGCCCAAGTGGAAAGCGTGACCGCCCAGGGCGTGCAGCGTCTGCAGGCCGCAGGCATCCACGTCCTGCTGGTGACCCAGGCCACCCGCAAGAAGGCCGCCGATGGCAGCTATCTCCTCGATGACAGCGCCGTGGATGTCTGGACCACCCGCCTCCTCGGCCCCACCGTCGCGAAGCTGCCGATGAAGTCCGTCTTCACTCCCGAACAAATTTCCACTCTCTACTCCGACTCCAGCCACGTCCGCCCCGAAGGCCACACCCTCATCGCCCAGGGCATCGTACCGATCTTGAAGGAAAAGGGGTGGCTGCCGGCCTCCGCGCAGTAGCATACCCGGAAGAAAGTTGCCCTGTCGCGCCTAACCAAAAGGCATGCCAAAGAATGTCCACAACAGCCGCGAATGTCTCTCGTTCAGAGCCTTTCAAATGGGCGAAAAGCTGAAGATTCTTCCAATTTTACACCGCCTGGCAGTTTTCTACAAATCCCGCTTCTCCCTGACGTTTTGTCTTTTCCCAAAGATCGACTCCTGTATCAATCTCCATCGCATGAAACTCGCCACCCTTCTCACCACCGGCCTTTTGGCTGCCAGCAGCCTCTGCGCGGCAGATACCGTCAAGCTCACCCGCATCTATGAGAAGCTGGAGACGAAATTTCCCATCGCCGTCATCATCCCGCCGGATGGCAGCCAGCGCGAGTTTCTGGCCCTTCAGCGTGGTCAGATCCTGATCCTCCCCAAGGACGAGCAGGCCAGCGAAGCCAAGACCTTCCTGGACCTGAGCACACGCGGCATGGAGGCGGATAACGGCAAGTTTGAAGAAGGTCTCAACGGCCTGGCCTTTCACCCGAAGTATAAGGACAACGGTCTGTTTTACCTCTGCTACACCCAGCAGAAGCCGAAGCGCCTCGTCGTCAGCGAAATGAAGGTCAGCGCAGATGCAGATAAGGCCGATCCTGCAAGCGAACGCGTGCTGCTGGAGATCCCGCTCATCAACTGGAACCACCACGGCGGCAACATCCTCTTTGGTCCCGATGGCTACCTCTACATCGGTGTGGGCGATACCTCCAAGCGCAATGACGAGCAGCGCATGGCCCAGCTAAACGCCGTGCTGGTGGGCAAAGTGCTGCGCATTGACGTGAACAGCCGCGAGTTCCACAACGCTTACGGTATCCCTGCCGACAATCCTTTTGCAGACGGCGTCAATGCCCAGCCTCAAGTCTATGCCTATGGTATCCGCAACCCTTGGGGCATGTACTTCGATGCCAAGGACCGCCTGTGGCTGGCCGATGTGGGCCAGGACCTGTGGGAAGAGATCAACTGGATCACCAAAGGTGGCAACTACGGCTGGAGCTTCCGCGAAGGTTCCCGCCCGTTCCCCCTGCGCCAGGACGCCCCGGCTGCCGAGGCCAAACTCATTGACCCTATCTTTGAATACAACCACGGCGAAGGTCTCAGCATCACCGGCGGCATTGTTTACACTGGCAAAGCTCTGCCTGAACTCACAGGCAGCTACGTCTATGGCGATTTTGTCATTGGCAAAATCTGGGGCCTCAAGACCGACGACGCAGGCAAGGTGGAAAGCAACACCCTGCTCTACACCAGCCCGCAGACACCAGCCGACAATCCGAAGAAAAAGCCGAGCGTTCTCGTCAAGCCCACCGCCTTCTCTGCCGATGCTGAAGGCGAAATGCTGGTGCTCGACTGGAACGGTGCGATCTACCGCCTGAGCAAGTAACTGCCCCTTTTGCCCCCTGACTTTTTCCCCATGCGCGAGCTGATCTCCAATCCCGCCGACCTCAAGCCCACCACCCCCTGGCACGACACCGTCTGGGCCTACACGCCCGAAGAATCCCTGGTGGATCATACCACCAAGGCCCGCCTCTGCGTGGCCACCCTATTGCCGTTCAAGGATCGCCAGCCGGACTGGGAAGGCTTTTCCAAAAGCGTGCGCTGGATGCAGCAGTGCGGCGATTATTATGGCGTGGAGATGGTCTTCGTTCTGAATGCAGACACCGGTTACATCTTTGACCTCAGCAACGAGCTGTATGCCGAGGTTCTAAAGCGGTTCCGCGCAGAATTCCCCAACCAAAAGTTCATCGCCGGCATCACCGCACGCGGAGCGGAAAAGGATGAGGTGTTCAAAGCGGAGCGCTACTGGCCGCTGCTGGACATCGCCCAAAGCCACGACAATGGCGAGATGATGATCATGACCTCCCGCCTGCTGAATCTGCTGGCACCGGAGGCCCGCCGCGATGCCTACTTTGAGATTGCGGAGCACATCACGCACCCAGCCATCGCCCACGCACTGGAGCCCTCCTTTGTCTCCTGGGCCAGCCCGTATGAGCCATGGCTGCTGCATGAGATCGCCAATCACCCAAAATATGTTGGCGGAAAAATCAGCACGCTGGATGAACCGCACTTCCTTTACTGGGCGGCCATGTGCAAGGACCTGAAGCTGCCCTTTGCCCCCCACAGTGGCGACGACTACGGCATCCCCACGGCCATCCGCCTGGGCTTGCCCCTGCTCATCGGGGCCGGCGTCAGCGCCTGCCCGCTCATCGCCGCTGCACGTGACATGTGGTTGCTCGACAGCGTGACGGACAAGAAATTCAAGACCGGTACCGGCCGCTTTGACACCAATGTGTACAAGCTGTTTGAGGCCTTCCAGTCCTTTGAAGACCTCGTCTTCCGCCTGGATGACCGGATGAGTGCTGCCCCCTACAAACACAGCACCGCCCACGTCCTCCATCATCTCGGCCTCATCGCAGCCCCGGAGTCACATCCCGATTGCAAAGATGTGCGCGGCCCTGATGAAGCCCTCCGGATGGAGGAGGCTATGCGCCGCCCTCTGCGGGTGGCGAAGCGCCTGGGAATTCCTTACTTCGAGAGAAAGTAAAATTAGGCTGAGCATTTCAAGAGCTGCATCCACCGCCTTTGGTTGGATGCAGCTTTTTTGTTTTGGGCGACTGGGCTCGGAGGATCGCTCTCAGCAGGGTTGAACAAGGCGACATCTTGCCAGTCTGTGAGCCCGGATCCTTGCTCAGGCGCGGGGCAGCTTCTCGTAGGCCTCCAGGGTCGGGGTGATGGCCTGCAAAGCCGTCGCCCAAAACTCTGGCGAGGTCAGATCGGCCCCCAGGGTCTGGCGGGCGACTTCTTCGCAGGTGGCACTGCCTGTCGCTGCGAGGAAAGCCTCATAACGTGGAAGAAAGCTCGCCCCCTCAGCCTTGAAGCGGGCAAAAAGCGCCTGACTGAGCAGGTAGCCAAACACATACGGGAAGTTATAAAATGACACGCCCGTGATGAAGAAGTGCATCTTCGAGGCCCAAAACAGCGGATCGGTTCCACCAGGCAGCAGGGTGTCGCCATAAAGCTTGGCCTGCGCCTGATCCATGAGTTCGCCAAGGCGGGTGACGGAGATTTCCCAGGCGGCACGCTCCGAGTAGAACGCCTTCTCAAACTCGTAGCGCATGGGGATGTTCACGAGGTAAGCGTGGGCGCGAAGCATTTCCTGATCCAGCAGGTAGGCCTTGGTCGCCGGGGTCAGGCCAGGGTCGCTCATGAGACCATCCAGGAGGATCATCTCGCCAAAGTTGGAGGCCGTCTCAGCGAGGGTCATTGGGTAGCTGGCGGCGAAGGAACGGGCCGGGCGCAGGACACAAGAGTGCCAAGCATGGCCGGCCTCATGGGCCAGCGTAACCATGTCATGCACCGTGCCATGCCAGGTCATGTAAACACGCTCTTCATGGCGCAGCAGAGAACCCGTGCAAAAAGCACCAGGGCGCTTGCCAGCCCGTGGCTGGGCCTCAATCCAGCGCTGCTTCAGCATGTCGCGAAAGTACTGGCCCAGGGCAGGATAGGCGGTGCTGAAAGCACGCTCCACCGTGGAGCAGGCATCGTCCCAGGTCAGCGGTTTTTCGTCGGGGGCCTTCACCTGGGGAGCCTCCAAATCAAAGTAATGCAGCGCTGGCGTTCCTTGCAGACGAGCCGCTGCCCGGATGGCCCGGCGTGGCAGTTCGATGTGCGTATGGATCGCCTCGAGCATCGCATCCAGCGAGGCACGGCTCATCGCCCCATCGAACAACGGAGTGTCCAGAAAGTGCGAGATGCCACGACGTTCGTATAGGCTGAGGCGGGTGCCCGCGATGCCATTGAGCCCCGCAGCCAACGTATCCGCATGATCCAACCATGGTTTTTGCCCAGCATGGAAGGAGGCTTCGCGCAGACGGCGATCTGGATCCGACATCAGCGCACGCCTCCGCGCCATGGGCACAGATTCCACATGGCCATCAGGAAAAGTCATGTCGAAGACCATCTTGCCCGTCAGCGTGTCATAAAGACGCCCCCAAGCATGGAGACCGTTGACATTAAGATCAGCCGCCAGGGATTCCAGGTCGCCCGGCATCTGCTGCCGCCCTTCCTCCCGCATGCGCCGCACAGCATGGCTGGCCCCCGCGAGAGAAGCATCGGTCAGCAGACGGTCGAAATCCGAATAGCTCAAGGCCGCCAAAGCAGACTGCAATGCAGCGCGCAGCTTGATGTTTTCGGCTTCCAAGGTGGAAATCCACGCTTCATCCGCCTTCACGGCCTCATGGCTGGCATCATCGGCCGACAGACACCCAAGATAGGCCGAAAGGTGGCCCAGGCGATCTCCCAGGCTTTCATAGGCCACAAGGACCTGGGCGAGCGCTGGCACATCGCCGCCAACGATGGTGGCCTGCTGCTTCAGACCTTCGATGTCCCTCACCAAGGCCGATTTGAACTCAACGTAATCAGGGGCTGCGAAAGCGGAAAACCAAGATTCCAGAGACCAGCGATCCGGCGTGACGGGTGATGACGAAGACATGAGGCCTGTTAGCGCATTTCAATACCTTGTCCAGCAGGCTGGAAGCGGACCTGGCTCAGGATAGCATTTGCCAAACCTTATAATGCAATTTATTTGCATTATAAGCACATGCGCGTCACTCTCATTTCCGGATTTCTCGGCTCTGGCAAGACCACTCTTCTACGTCGCCTTTTGCGTCAATGCAGGGGTCAGCGGCTGGGTGTCATCGTCAACGACATGAGCTCTCTGGATGTGGATGGCGACCTCGTCCGCAGCGGACAACGCCTTTCGGAATCCACTGGTAACTTCATCAGCCTCGCGGCAGGCTCCATCAGTGGCAGCCAGAGGCAGGCCTTTGCACGGGTGCTCGATGATTGGTCTCCACGCAGGGATCTGGACCACATCCTCGTGGAGACTTCGGGCAGTTCGCATCCCTGGCCCTTGATTGAAGAAATCAATCATCGCTCCACTTACACAATGGGCTGCGTAGTCACCCTGATCGATGCCAGAGCCTTTGCCGAAGATCAAGATGGCGGGGTGCTGCTCCATCAAAGCCTTATTCACAATAAAGAGATAGGCAGACGCACAGAGGCCAATCTGATGGCGGAGCAGATTCAGTGTTCCAACCTTCTGCTGCTGACTAAAACAGACCGCACACCTCCTGAAGCTTTGCCCGGGATGATGGAATGCCTAAAGAGGCTGAATCCGCTGGCGGCCATTCATCCTGTCACTCATGGAGATATCTCGCCCGCACTTTTGCTGGAAGGGCCGTGTTGCAAAGTGGATGAGGTTTGTCGCTTGGCACTGGCAGGGATGGGCAGTATCGGCCAGGAGGCTTTGGGTGAATCCAGTTCCTACGGCATCGGTAGCGCCGAACTGACAGATCCACGCCCGTTTCATCCGCAGAGGCTGTGGGACTTGTTTCACCTTCAGTTAGGCCAGGGGGTGCACCGCAGCAAGGGGTTCATCTGGCTCGCCTCGCGGGATGAGCAGGTGCTTCTCTGGAACCAGGCAGCGGGCAGCATGGGGCTGGAATTGCTGGCCTATTGGAAGGCGGCTCTGGTTAAGGATCCGCTCGGCAAGCTGCTGCCGGAGGAGATCGCGCATCTGCAATTGCAGCTCAAAAAAGCCGATCCCCGCTTTGGGGACCGGCTCAATGAAATGACAGTTATCGGGACAGACCGTGACCGAAACGCTTTGATGGACGGGCTTCGGCAATGCCTTTGCACTGAGCCTGAGGTGCGCCACTGGCAGCGTGGCGGCACCTTTGAAGACCCCTGGCCCCAAATTTTGAGGCCCATTCCTTGAGACCTTATTTGGTCATCTCTTCCTGAATGATCTGCATGATCTTAGGCTGCAATGCCTGCGCTTTGGTGGCCCCCATTTTGGCGGCCTCAGGGAGCACTTTGAGCTGCTTGACGACGACGGTCTGAAACTCGGGCTTTTCCAGCAGCGGCAGCACGGCGTTGATTTCGGCCAGCGTGAGGTTCTGGGCATAAAGCTCCACCAGTTCACCCTTCATCTTGTCCCAGCCGATTTCGGCCTTCATGAATTCTTTGACGCGCTCGATGGCGACTTTGAACTTCGCCTTCTGCTCTTCGGGCATCTGATCCACCGCACCACCCAAGGCGGATTCGAAGCCGGCCGTCATGGAGGTTTCATACTGCTCCTGCTGGTGCATGAGCTTGAACATTTTTTCAATGGCAGCCTGATGCTCGGGTTCCACCGCGAGGGCGGGAGTCAAAAAAGCGATGGCCAGGAATGCGCAGGAGATAAGTTTTTTCATAAGCAGAAATCCGAGCCAAGCGGTTTGTCATGACGTTGGCAATCCCAAAAGGGCAGCCCAAAACGATTTTAACCGAAATTCCGACGGCAGATTTTGCCTTTGAAGTCGCGCTTTTGACCTTTAGGATGATTCATGCTCCAGATCGTTTTCAATGACATCAGTGCGGCCGAGCTGTCCAGGCTGCCAACGCAAATCCAGTTTCACATCCTGGAGGCCCTGAATATTCAGTCCAGTGACCTGGACGAAAACATTCTCGCCAAAAAGTTTGGCGTGCTGGAGCGCGCAGCCAAGAAACTGTATCGCTGCCGTGCGGGCGACCACCGCATCTACTTTGCGGTGAATGATGGCGACGTCCGCATTCACCGGGTGCTGCACAAAAACACCTTGGCCGATTTCCTCTACCGCAGCAACTTGCCCGGTGGCGGCGAAGATGAAGCGCTGAGCAAATCCAAGCATTTTTGGCAGCTCATTGACGAAGGGGCCAAAACCCTGAAGACCGTCTGAAGCAGAGCCCCTGAGCAAGGAGGATTGACTCTTTCCGCAGCGTCCTCTTAGCTGCGGGCATGCGTCCTCTCCTGCTCTTCTTTGTCCTGCTGACGGCCCTGTCACCAGCCCAGGAGTTCAAGCCAGAGGCACTCCGCACGCTGGATGCAGCCATTGAAAAGGCCGTGGCGAAAAAAAGTCCCGTCGGAGCTGTTTTATGGCTGGAACAGACAGAGAAAACGCACCGCATCGTGCGCGGCCAGCGCGCCCTGGAACCAGGCCCGGAAGAACTGACCGAGGAGACGATTTTCGACCTCGCCTCCCTGACCAAGGTGGTGGCCACCGCACCGGCAGTGATGATACTGGTGGAAGAGGGGAAGCTGGACCTCGAAAAACCAGTGCAGACTTACCTCTCGGAATTTCAGGGCGAGGGGCGCGAACTCATCTGCCTGAGGCATCTGCTCACCCACACCTCCGGCCTCAAGCCCGGCATTCCACGTGAACCCGAGTGGACAGGCTATGACGAAGGCATCCGGCGTGCAGTCGGCACTGTGCCAGACGCCCCGCCCGACAGCTTTTTCCGCTACAGCGACATCAACTTCATTTTGTTAGGCGAAGTGGTTCGGCGTGTCAGTGGCGAGTCCCTGGATGCCTTCACTCAGAGGCAGCTTTTTTCGCCGCTGAAAATGATCTCCACCCGCTACCTGCCACCTGCGGATTGGCAGTCCAAGACAGCCCCGACGGAAAAAGATGAAAACGGGGTGATGCTGCGCAGTGTCGTTCACGACCCCACCGCCCGCCGCATGGGGGGCATCGCAGGCCATGCGGGCCTGTTTTCCAATGCAGGCGACCTCGCCCGTTTTGCCCGGATGATTCTGAATGGCGGCGAACTCGAAGGCACCCGAGTCTTAAAAACGGAGACCCTGCAACAGATGCAGCGGGTGCAAACGGCGGCCACCATCTATGAACGGCGGGGCCTTGGTTGGGATCTAGAATCCGCCTTTAGCAGACCACGAGGAGACATGTTTCCCATCGGTTCCTTTGGCCACACCGGATTCACCGGCACCAGCCTGTGGCTGGACCCGTATTCGAAGACCTTTGTCATCTTTCTGAGTTCACGCCTGCATCCCCAGGCCGGGAGCGGAGTGCGCGATCTCTACGAAGAGATCGGCAGTGCGGCCGCCCGCTGCGTGCCTGAATTCGACTTCAAAAAGGTGGCTGGCTCCATGCCCAAGCGCGGTGAAAAAGAGGTGCCCACGGTTCTCAATGGCATTGATGTTTTGCAGCGTGACGGCTTCGCCCCCCTCCAGGGGCTACGGGTTGGGCTCATCACCAACCAGACTGGCATCAATGCCGAGCGCACCCCGACGATTGATCTACTGGCCCAGGCCCCCAAGGTGAAGCTGCGAGCTCTATTCAGTCCGGAGCATGGCATCCGAGGGGCGCTGGATCAGGAAAAGATCAACGACTCGGTGGACCGCAAAACGGGTCGCCCCATTCACAGCTTGTATGGCGAAAGACGTGCGCCGACACCAGAGCAGATGGCGGAGCTGGACGCCCTCGTCTTTGACATCCAGGACATCGGCTGCCGTTTCTACACCTATATTTCCACCCTGCGGCTGTGTCTCGAAGCCGCAGCAAAGGCTAACAAAAAGTTTTTCATTCTTGACCGGATAAATCCTATCGGTGGTATCGCCATGGAAGGCCCATCCATCGTGGACAAGGAGACCTTCACCGCCACTCACGCTATTCCTCTGCGGCACGGCATGACGCTGGGGGAACTGGCCCTCATGCTAAATGGAGAACGCAAAATCCAGGCCGATTTGCAGGTGATCCGTGTCGAAGGCTGGCGGCGCGAACTGCTGTTCGACCAGACCGGACTCCCCTGGGTGAACCCTTCCCCCAACATGCGCAGCCTGGAGGCGGCCCTTCTCTATCCCGGCATCGGCCTCCTGGAATTTTCCATCAGCGTCGGCCGCGGCACCGACAGTCCCTTTGAGATCCTGGGTGCACCTTATGCAGATGATCGGCAGCTCGCTTATGAGCTCAACAAACTAGGCCTGCCAGGGCTGCGTTTTATGCCCGTGCGGTTCACCCCCACGGCCAGCATTTTCAAGGACCAAAACTGCGGCGGTGTGCGCCTCCAGATTACCGACCGCGATGCCCTCCGTTCCGTGCAGGCGGGGATGGCCATCGTGGCTGTCTTCCAGCGCCTTTATCCCAAGCAATTCAACCTGGAGAAAGTGAACACCCTGCTCAATCACGCCACCTTGCTCAAGGCCGCCAAAGACGGCAAAAGCGGGATCGAGATCAGCCGCCTCTGGGCCTCAGAAACGGCCGCCTTTGAGGCAAGGCGGGCAGCTTTCCTTCTCTACTAGCGGTCAGCGCTGGGCGAAGAAAATGCGGGCGCTTTCGGCCACGCCATAGGCACTTTCTTGCTGACTGAGTTCATCCGTCTGGATACGCAGGTCCGCGAGCTGCTTGTAAATGGGTTTCCTCTCACCCAAAAGTCGCTCCAGCTTCACCAAAGGAGGTTCTTCGCCGCGCAGAAGAGGCCGGTCATTGTTACCCGCAGTGCGGCGGGCCAGCAGCCTCACGTCCGCCTCCAGCCAGGTGATGAAACCGAGATGTTTCAACAAGGGCAAATTACGCGGCTGGGTGATGATGCCCCCACCGGTCGCAATGACGCAGTGGCGACGACCTAACAAACTGCGCAACACTGCCGATTCGCGTTGGCGGAAACCGGGCTCCCCTTCCTTGGCAAAGATCTCCGGAATGCTGCAGCCCGCCTGATCAATGATGAGGTGGTCCGTATCCACAAACTGGAAGCCGAGCATCTGCGCCACCATACGGCCCACGGTGGATTTGCCACTGCCCATGAGCCCTATCAGCAGGATGTTTTCAGCCCGAGGCAAATACCCCTCGCTGCCCTCAGCCACCAATTGCAAAATGGAAGGGGCGAGCTCGGGATCATCTCGCAGGGCCGCAAAATAATCCGAATACTGCGGGGCCCAGCCTGTGGCGCGCAGCCGGGCGTTGGAGACATGCTTGTGCGTCCAGCCGCGTTTACGCCCCGGATCGGGTGCTTTTTCCGCAGGCACCTGGAGATTAAAAAGAGGGGCCAGTTTTTCCAGGCATTCGCGCTGGGTTAGGCGTGCATCATCCACGACATTGTAGATGCCGAGTAGCTTTTGAGTGACGATGTGTACCAGCGCCGCAGCCGCATCATCCGCGTGGATCTGATTGAGCAGCCGCCCATCGGGCGCCCCTTTATTCACCTCGATGCCGCTTTTGCCTTCGAGGAGGTTTTTCAGCACAAACGAACGACCAGGACCATAGATGCCTGCCAGCCGGGCCACGGCTCCGCCGTTCTCCAAAGCCAGTCTTTCTGCCGCTAGCAGCAGGCGGCCAGTTTCCTTGCCTGGATCTGCGGGGCTGGTTTCATCCACCTCGCTACCGTCCGTCTGTGGATAGACACTGGTGCTGCCCGTGTAGAGCGGAAAGGCACCTGGGAAAGTGGCCAGCAGATGCCCCATGCCATCCACATAAACGGCCTGGTACATTTCAGGCCCGCCTTTGCTGGAGCTGGCGCAATGAATGAAAGCATCAGGCACCCAGGCAGGGGTCGCTCCCTCCGCCATTCCTTCACACTGCGCCCGCAGTGAGGCCACTGAGGCGGCATCACTGACATCGCAGGCCATGACCCGCCAGGGTTTGTGGATCAGCCGCTCCGCCGAGGTGGAGGAATGCGTCACCCCCACCACCTCATGCCCGGCAGCATGGAGGATATCCGCCGTGCGTGCGCCGACGAAGCCGCAACCGACGATGAGTACTCTCATGAGGGGCGGCGCTGAGATTGATAATAGGAAACGAGGCCCTGCACGACTCCGCGCACATAGTCCTCGATGGCGCTGGGCTGCAATCTGCCCCCGATCAAGGTCCGGCCGACAAAATGGCCAACCAGCAAGCGGCGGTAGGTTTCTTCATGATTCATGACAAAAGGCTCCAGGTAAACGACAGGGCAGTGATACAGACGGTTGGCCAGCAGGTTCCGTGCATAAACATACGGGTTCGCACCGGCCTTGCGAGCATTTGGCGTGGTGTAGATGTAGGCAGGCAGGCGCGTGGCGCGGGCCATCCCTTCTGCGACAGCGGTGGCGAGGGGAATTTCCTCCTCATGCACCCGGCTGAAAAGCCGCGAGAACATCTCATAGCGCACGTCCTGTTGCTCCAGTTCCACCGGTGCGTAGCACCCATTCACCAGCACATGCAGATGATTTTGTGGGGAGAACTGCGGGGCATCCGCCGAGCCCCAGGACTCCGCATTGAAATGCAGGCAGAGCACAATGTCAGGCTTGATGTGGCGATTGACCTTGTCCGCCCGGGCGTGGATCTCGCTGACACGATAAAACAGCTTTTCCGTCTGCCACTGGACGGTGATGATTTTAGCATCGCCCTTCAGTCCCTCATAACTGGCGGCGGGAGTGAGGACCCCATATTGCTTGAGCGTTTCGCGGGCAAGCCGATCAAAATCGCCTGGGCGCAGCTCGGTCACCGGTTCTTGTTTGTCGCGCACCAGAGTAACGACAGCTCCCAGGGCCTTGAGCCGCTCGCTCAAAACCTGCGCCGTCAGCAGGGACATGTCCCCTTCCCGGATGCTTTCTCCGGGGCTGAAGCTCAAAAAACGCTCCTCCATCTGCGCCCACTGGCCACCGATGTGGCCGGGATCCAAGGCGACGTGCAAATCGCTCAATGGTGGGCGACCCTGAAGTGGCGGCAGATCCGCCGCACGTCGCCAGGATAGGGCAGGTTTTGGAGACGTCGCCGAGGCGGCCCCCTTGAAGGCCAGCTTCAGTTCGGGTTCGAGGGCATCCCCTGTCGGGATCCGCAGGCCATCCGCCACGACCTGGAAAGGCGGGGGCAGCCCGGTCTCCGGCGAGTAAATTTCACGCCACGCCTTCTCAAACTCTTCCTTGGTCAGCGTGCCCGCAAAGGCTGAGAGGGCCGACCAGTCCGGCACCTTCCCCAACGGACTGACTTTGGCCAAGCGATCCAGATCCGGCGCTGCCGCAAGCGGCACGGTCTCCTGTGCAGGCAGCGCGATGGCACAGCCCCAAAGGCAGCCCAGCACAAAACGGCCGTTTTTGAAAAGGAACAACATGATTGCATCCTAGACTTGATGCAGCCCGGCATCATCTACTAAGTGCGGGCATGTCCGATGACACCGCAGAATCCCCGCCCGAACTCTTCCGCATTCTCTTTTTGGGAGACATCGTCGGCGAACCTGGCCGCAAGGCGGTGATCACCCTGCTGCCACTGCTTCGGGAGGAGCTGAAGGTGGACTTTGCCATTGTGAACGGAGAAAACTCCGCCGCTGGCCGGGGCATCACCCCGAAGATCGCCATCAGTCTCATGCGAGCCAAGGCGGATGTCATCACCACCGGTGACCATATTTGGGACCAGAAAGAGATCGTCCCCTTTCTTTACGATGAACCGCGCCTGCTGCGGCCCATCAACTACCCTGCCGGGGCTCCAGGCAATGGCTCGCTGATCCTCCAGACCAAGCGCTGCAAGGTGGGAGTCATCAATCTCCAGGGCCGCACCTTCATGCGCGATGCGCTGGAAAACCCCTTCCCCACGGTGACCAAGGCCGTGGAGGAGATGCGCAAAGAAACACCCGTGATCTTTGTGGATTTCCATGCCGAAGCCACCAGTGAAAAAGTGGCCATGGGCTGGCATCTAGACGGTCTCGTTAGCGCCGTGGTAGGCACCCATACCCACGTGCCGACAGCGGATGAGCGCGTGCTTCCCAAGGGGACCGCCTTCCAAAGCGACGCCGGCATGTGCGGCCCGGTGGATTCCATCATCGGTAGCCAGATCGAGCCTGTGCTGGAAAAATTCCACACCCAGCTCCCCACCAAGTTCGGCGTGGGACGCGGTCCTGTCCGGGTGAATGGAGCCCTGATCACGCTAGACCCTACCACCGGCAAGGCCGTCTCCATCGAGCGCATCGCACGCGTCTGGCACGAATAAGCACCGCCATTCAAACCCGTCCGCGTTTGCTGAACAGGCCGTAGCGGGGGCTGAAAATGTACGCCAGCAGGAAGAGCCCGCCCAGCACCACGATGATACTGGCGCTCACCGACCAGCCCAGCGGGTAGCTGAGGAAGAATGCCGCCGCAGAGCCGAAAGCGCCAATCAATCCGCCGCCCCAGAACAAGGCGCGGGCGTTGTTGGTCAGTAGATAAACGGTGGCCGCTGGGGCCACCATCAGCCCCACGCTGAGGATGCAGCCCACCGCCTGTAGCGATGAGATGAGCACCAGGATGGTGATGCCAAAGGTGGCGTAATTCAGAAAACGCACCGGCACACCCAGACTGGCGGCGATGTTCGGCTCGAAAAGATAGATCAGTAACGGGCGCTGTAGAGCGGTGAGCGTCAGCACTGCGATGGCACTTATGCCAAAGGCAATCCACATATCACTGTCCGCCATGCCGACGATACTGCCGAAGAGCCATTCGTCCAGCTTTTGCCTAACATTGAGTTGGGTCAAAATAAGATACCCGCCAGCAAAGGCTGTGGTGTAGAGGATGCCCATGGAGGTATCCTGATCCAGCCGTGAAGTGCGTGAGAGGAAGATAGACCCCAGCCCAACCAAAAGTGCGGCAAAAAGCGCCCCGGCCAGGGCGCTCCATTGGGACAGACCGACCATGAGCACGGACAGGGCAATGCCCGGCAGAAGCGCATGGGATAGCGTACCCACCTTCAGCGCAGACTTTCGCAGCACGACAAAGGCGCTGACAAAACCGTTGGCGAAACCGATCATCAAACAAGCCAGCAAGGCCCGCTTGGCGATGGGTTCCGCCAGGAAATCAGCAAGAGAGGGAAGATCAGCAGGCATGAGAAAAATCAGCGGTCGTAGGCTTCAGCAATGCGCTCGGGGGTGAAAGCAGAGGCCACTTCACCAAAGGCGACTTGGGTGCGTTTGATCAGCAGCACATCGTCGAAGTTTCCTTCCACCGTCTGTAAATCATGATGGCTGGCGATGAGCAGGCGGCCCTCGGCCGTCAGCTCGCGGAACAGGCGCGCTAGATTCTCCTGCGCGGGGCGATCCAGCCCCGTGAAGGGCTCATCCAAAAGCAGCACATGCGCCTCCTGCGCCAGAGCACGGGCGATGAACGTGCGCTGCTGCTGACCACCGGAAAGGGCGCTGATCTGGCGGTCCTGAAGATCCAGTAGTTTCATGGTGGTGAGTGCCCGCTGGACGATCTCCGCATCGTGCATGGAGTATTGCCGCCACCAGCCCAGGTTCGGGTAACGCCCCATCTCCACCAGCCCGCGAACGGTGATGGGAAAGTTCCAGTCCACATCCCCACGCTGCGGCAGGTAGGCGATCTCGTAGCTGCTGCGTGTCAGCGGTTTGCCACGCCAGAGGATGCTGCCGCTGTCCGTGCGTAACAGACCCGCCAGAGCCTTCAGCAAGGTGCTTTTGCCTGCGCCGTTCGGGCCGATCAAGGCGATGCTGCGCCCGCATTCAGTGCTGAAGCTGATGCCGTCCAGAGCCAGCACTTCCTGGTAACTCACGCGCAGGTTTTGCACCTCCAGCCGATGGTGGTGCGAGTGCGTGCAGCCACCGCCGCCCCAGCAGACGTGCTCCTTGCACGGAGGGTGATCGTGTGAGGTATGCTTTACCATGTGAATGTCAAAACTTCGTCCAGGGTGGTGGCAGAGGACCAGCGAGTTTCGCGGCGGGTGTCGAAGCCGTCAGGCTCCAGTTCCACCGTCAGCGCGGTATCCGGGGTACCTTCGGGCCAGGTGACGCTAAGCATCAGCTCGTTGCCTTCGTGGGACACTTCCAGCTCTGTATTGAATTCCACAGGAGAGACCGCCAGGTCCACCTTTGCCGCCAGGTCCACGTTCCCTTCCTTCAGGCTGACCTTCAGCGGACGATGGGCAAACCGCAGACGCACCAGAGTCTGCACTTCCACATGCTTGTGCTCTCCTTCCGGGTGGTCGGAACCGCCTTTGACGACCTGGGCCGAGCCATCGGCTGGCGCAGCCTTTGCCGTAGCCGCTTGCGGAGCGAGATCATACCCCGTGGTCATGTGCGCTAAAGGGAAGGCCAGCAGGGCGAAAACAAGCCCAAGAATGAAAAGCTGAACTGGAGGGAAACCGCGCATTATTTGCAATAAGTCGGTCCTTCAGGGCCTCCCGTCAACTCTGGGTAGAGGGCCGTCACATAAGCCAAGAAATGAGCATTTCCCCCACCTGGCCTTGTTCCCAGTTGTTGATTGACGGTCATAAGTTGTTTGTTTAATCAACAACATGCATCTGCCTCTATCCCGGCTGTCACCTGTTGTCTTGTTTTTCCTCAGCCTCAGCTCCGGTGTCAGCGCCCAGGTGCCCGGTGCCGAGGTGGCCAGTGCCATCACCCCACCCTCCTCTGATATTGCAGACATCACCGTTGGTGGACGACTGGTGAAGATTCCGGTCCCCCAAGGTTACATGCGGGCCGATGGCATCAATACCATTTGGGACAAAGCCCTGTCCACCATGCTTCCAGAGACCAACCGACTGCTGGCTACTTACGGAACCCCCGAAGATGTGGAACTCCTCCGCAAAGGCACGCCTTCTGACTTCTCTAGCAACTTTAACGTCCAGACCGTGAAGTCCATCGAGTCCATGGAGATCGGAGAAAGGACATTCACCAGTATGCGTGCCGAAGTCAAAAAAGGCATCGACGGCATGCGATCCAAGCTGGACGCAGAAATGAAAAAACTGGCTTCTCAGGGAAACCAAAAGTTTGAAAAAGACTTTGGCGTGGACATGGCGCTGAGCATCAGCGACACCACCGTACTGGGATATTTCGAAGAGACAGACATTTCCATCGGATTCACCATGGCGATGAAAACAGGGATTGCAGCCGAAGGCGGACGCGATGAATCCCGGAGCGTGGTCGCCTGCCTAATGACACCCGTCAACGGCCGCTTGCTAAGCCTCTATGCTACCGTCGGCTACAAGGGCGAGGCCGACCAAAAGAAAGCCGAAGCCAGCGTCAAAGCTTGGCGGGATGCCATTCTGGCTATCAACCCCAAAGTCGAAGGCCCCGTGCTGGAAAGCGGCATGGAAAAGATCGCCAGGGGCGTCGGCGTGGGTGTCTGGATCGGCTTGGTCTATGGCCTGATTGTCTGGATCTCGAAAAAAATGAAGCGGCGGAAAGAGGCGAAATCCGTATCCTGATCGCATCCTCGGAGGTCATTTTCTTTGGTTGACCATTTCACCCATCTCTCCGAGTCTCGCGTTCTCTACTCATGAAAGCCACTCTTCGCCTCGTCTGCGCCACGCTCGCCGTCGCTTCTTCCCTGTCCGCCCAAACGGAATCCACCAAACCTGCCGAAAAAGCTGCAAAACCTGCTGGCGAAACTGCCGCCCCTGCGGCATCGGCCTCGATGGACAAAGTGAGTTATTTCATCGGATCTCAGATCGGCGGTAACATCGCCAACAACTTCAAGCAGCAGGGCGTTGAGATTGATCTCGACAGCTTCCTGGGTGCCGTGCGCGACCAATTCGAAGGCAAACCTTCCAAGTACAAGCCCGAAGAACTCGAGGCTGCCATGAAGGAATTCGAAAAAGTGATGCAGGGCAAGCAGGCAGAAATGCAGGCCAAGCAGGCGGCCAAAGCTGGCGAAATCAAAGCCGCAGGTGCCAAGTTCCTGGCTGAAAACGGCAAGAAAGAAGGCGTGAAGACCACCGCCAGCGGCCTGCAGTATGAAGTGCTGAAGCAGGGCGACGGCGCGAAGCCAGTGCCTACGGACAAAGTGAACGTGCACTACCACGGCACCCTCCTCAGCGGCAAAGTCTTCGACAGCAGCGTGGACCGTGGTGAGCCAATCACCTTCGGCGTGCAGGAAGTCATCAAGGGCTGGACTGAAGGTCTGCAGCTCATGAGCGTCGGCTCCAAGTTCAAGTTCTACATCCCGTCTGACCTCGCTTACGGCGACAACGGCGCAGGTGCAGACATCGGCCCAGGCGAGACCCTGGTCTTCGAAGTCGAGCTCCTGAAGATCGAGAAGTAATTTTATCCGCTCCCCTTCCCCAACGGCTGCCAGAGACCCTGGCAGCCGTTTTTTGTGCTTAATAAGCTGGGCCTCTCGGTCTTTTTATGACAGAAACTGCACAAATCGTGCCTGAACCCCGTATTCTCAGGCCAGTTTCGTTTCCATTTATGAGCCAAAGCCAACCGTCCCGTCGTTCCTTCCTGCAAACCGCTGTAGGTGCCGTCGCTGCCCCATTTATCCTGCCTTCCCGCGTCTGGTCGGCAGAGACCGCCCCAAACTCCCGCATCAACATCGGCTTCATCGGCATGGGCAAGATGAACAGCGGCCACCTGGGCAACTTCCTCGGCCGTGAAAATGTGCAGGTCACCGCTGTCTGTGACGTGGACACCAACCGCCGCGAAAACGCCAAGAAGAAGGTCGAAGAAAGCTACGGCAAAAAAGCCGGGGCTGAATACAAAGGCTGCAGCGCCTACGATGACTTCCGCGAGCTGCTGGCCCGCAAGGACATTGACGCCGTCGTCGTCGCCACGCCGGACCATTGGCACGCCTACATCGGCATCGCCGCCGTGCGTGCTGGCAAGGATGTCTATGGGGAAAAACCCCTCACCCACAACGTCCACGAAGCCCTGACTCTGACCAAGGCCGTGCGCGACAGTGGCCGCATCTTCCAGACCGGCTCCCAGCAGCGTTCCAGCAAGGAATTCCGCGTGGCCGCTGAACTGGTGCGCAATGGCGTCATCGGTGAGATCAAGACCATCACCACCTCCTTTGGTGACCCGGCTCCCGTTTACAATCTCAAAGAAGAAGCCGCTGAACCCGGCCTCGACTGGGATCGCTGGTGCGGTCCAGGCCCGCTGAAGCCTTACAACAGTGCCCTCAGCCCTCGCGGTGTTCACAACCATTTCCCTGCCTGGCGCAACACGCGCGAATTCGGCGGCGGCATGATCACCGACTGGGGTGCTCACCACATTGACATCGCTCAGTGGGCCCTCGGTGTGGATGAAAGCGGCCCGGTGGAAATCCGCTCCCCTGGGGCGGACAAGAAGCGCGGTGCCCAGCTCGTCTATGCGAATGGCGTCGTCCTGACCCATGGTGAAGGCAAAGGCGTCTCCATTTACGGCACCGAAGGCGAGATCCACGTGAACCGTGGCAAGTTCGAGCTCGTCCTCGGCGGCAAGACCATTCACAAGTTCTTCGACAAGGAAGTGGACAAAGGCACCTCCCTGGACCGCGAAGTCATCCTCACCGAGCGCGAATTCCTCAAGAACGCCAAGGTGAAGCTCTACAACAGCAAGAACCACCACGACGACTGGCTGAACAGCATCCAAACGCGCGAGCGCCCGATCTGCGATGTCGCCATCGGCGCCACCACCGTCATTTCCTGCCACCTCATGAACATGGCCTACTACTCGGGCACGGGCTTCAAGTGGAACCCGACCGAGCGCACCTTCGCCGAAGGCGGCGATGCCAAGTGGCTCACACGCGACTACCGCCCTGAGTGGGTGGTCTAAGATTTACTGAAGTTCGTTGTGGAACCCAGTGGCGGCCTCGTAAGAGGCCGCTTTTTTATTTGGGGATGAGTGCCTTGATCACTCTTTTGGTTAGGCTTTCAATATTCTCGTGAATCCCCCACGCCCCGGAAGTGCGAAAGCCATGAGCCGGAGGTGAAGGTGCGAAGCACCGAAACCTCCGGTTACCTAACCCATATGGAAATCAGGCCAAGATGGAGGGATCGCCGTACGCTCGATTTTCATCGTCGTAAAAGCGGGTGTCACCTCGCCAAGCCACGCCACTCCCCAGGCGTGTTGGCATTGTTAAAAAGCCCTTCATCAGCCGGAGACAGGGGCAAGACGATGGCCAGCCCTTGATCCACCGCGTCTTCGATGAGGCGACGGAGACTGAAGCGAGACGCCGCAGCGGCCGCTTCGAAAAGAGGAATCATGGCTGGGGTGTAGAGACCGGCGAGGGGCTCGATGCCATGGGCGGTGCGAAAAAAAAGGGCACTGCCGGCGAGCGGTTGCGCCAGGATCTCAACCAGGAAAGTTGGGGTCATCTCGGGCATGTCCACCGCCAGCACGAGCAGGGGCTTCGCGGCCTGCTTCAAAGCTTGGAGGATGGGCAGCAGGGGACCGCTTCCCTGCCCCGGTGGATCGAAAAGCCACTCGGCCTGCAGATCGGGCGGTGCGCTCTCGTGCAGGCCCTGCTCTGCCCGACAGGCGATGAATAGGGACGCGGGCTGCAAGGCATGAAGCTTGCGCGCCTGCGCCTGCCACAGCGGCTGGCCTGCCCAGGCGAGCTGCGCTTTGTCCTGACCCATGCGGCTGGACTGCCCCCCCGCTAGCAAAAGCGCGGCGAAGGGCGTGGCGGGTGGCGGCAGGCTCATTCGGATTTTAAACCCACGCTGTTTACGGAAATGACACGGTAGGCGCTGGCATCTGCGGCGGGGGAAGGATCCACGAATTTCATCTCGGCCACGGGCTTCTCCGGCGTGTCGCCATAGGACATGCCTTGGAAAAGTTTGCGCCCAAATTTGCCCGCTGGTTTTTCCGGAACTCGGGCGATCTCCTGACCGTTTTTGAGGAGGATGAACTGCTGGAGCCCGCTTTCCAAATCCGCCTCGGCTTCCCAGGTGAGGATGCCTTTCTGGAGGCGCACTTGAGTCGGGGTCGGAGGTGGGGTGGTGTCGCTCGTTGCACCTGTTTTCAGGTACTCCGCCCGCAGCGGAATGAGCTCCTTTGCAGGCAGCCAGGCCGCTGTTTCCAGAGCACCTTTGAACTCGCCCGCAGCAACGGTTTTTGCATCGTCCATTTCAGACAGCCAGCCTTCGCTCACCTTCACCGGTTTCAGGGCGTACCCCGTCTCGGGCAGGCGCTGGGTGAGGCAGACATCCAGGAAAGGAATGGCCAGGTAGCGGGAGTCGCCACACTCATGGCCGGTGCGAGGGTCGCGGGCAAAACTCACCGGGGCTCCTCGCGCCCGCCAAGCCTTGAACATGGCGCGATCTCCCACGCGAGCGGGGCCGTGGCGTTTGTCCTGCTCCTCCTTCAGGCCGCCATTGAAACACATCGGCACGCCATAGACAGCCTCAGTCAATGTGGGGCGTGGGATGTCGCCTTTTTCCCAGACATAAAAGGCGGAGCCGGAGCGGAACCAGATGGCTGCGATGCGCTCGGGGTGCAGAGTCAGCATGAGGCTGGACCAAAAACCGCCGCCGCTATGCCCCCACAAAGCCCAAGGCACCTTGGTGAGTTCGGGGTGTTTTGATTCAGCCGCAAAGTGTTCCAGACTGCGCAGGAAGGTCTTCTCGGACCCATTGCGCGGATCGCACCACTGGCGGCAGTCCTGGCCATCGGCCTGATGATAAGAAGGGCCCAGGAGGGCGCAGTCGTGCTTTTTGGCTAGCGCCTGCCAGTGCAGGTCATAGGCCGCTGTTTCGCCACCTTTACAGGCTCCGGCCCCACAGCCGTGCTGGTGGACGATGACGCCTTTGATCTTCTCCACGCCCTCCGGCACCCAGAGGGTGTAGGTCACGCCATAGATGAGCTCCCCCGGTTTTTCCGAAGGCGGATACTCAACGGTGAAAAAAGACCCCGCCGCCTGGGCGAGGAGTGGGAACAGCAGTAGGGCAGCCAGCAAACGCATGGGCCTATGATGGAGGGTAGCAGGGCTCAACGTCAAGATGCTTGGCAAAAGGGGGCTGGCTGTGGAGTATTCTTTCCCATGAACGCACCCCGCCCCTGGATGATCGCTGAAACGAACTGGCAGCAGGTCAAAGACACCCGCTACGAAGTCGCCGTGCTGCCCTGGGGAGCCACCGAGGCGCACAACTGGCACCTGCCCTACGCCACAGACAGCCTGCAAAACGAGGCCATGTGCGCCGAGGCAGGCCGCATCGCCTGGGAAACTGGGGCCAAAGTGGCCATCCTGCCCAACATCCCCTTTGGCGTGCAGACGGGCCAGCTCGACATCCCCTTTTGCATCAACATGAACCCCAGCACGCAGATGGCCGTGCTGGAGGACATCATCGCTTCTCTGGAAGGCGTGGGCGTGCCGAAGTTCGTCCTCTTCAATGGCCATGGAGGCAATGACTTCCGCCAGATGCTGCGGGAGCTGCAGGCCCGCCACCCGCGCATTTTCCTCTCGGTGGTGAATTGGTTCGGCATCAGCAGCGGCAAGGACATCTTCACCATCGTGGGTGATCATGCCGATGAACGCGAAACCAGCCTGCTGCTGCATCTGCACCCCGACCTGGTTTTGCCCAAAGATCAATGGGGACCAGGCACGGACAACCTATGGAAAATCACGGCCATGCGGGAGAAATGGGCCTGGGCACCACGCGCCTGGACTCAGGCCACAAATGACACAGGATCGGGCGATCCCCAGCACGCCACGGCGGAAAAGGGAGCGCGTTATTTTGAGCGGCTCACCAACCAGTTTGCCAGCTATCTGGTGGATCTGGCAGCAGCAGATCCCACTGCGTTGTATCAGCCCGCGCTCTAAAGTTGCGAGCGCTAGGGCGTCTCCCATAGAAAGGGGGCATCCTACGGTGGCCTGGAAGAGCTATTAACCATTTGCGCCGGACTAACCCTACAACGGGGACTCGTATCCAGCCTCAAGCCCCAGCATTGATGGTGATGCGCTTCTCAGGGATCGGAGAATCAATGATGCCCAGTTCCGTCTCCTGGCGCAGGCGTAGCTGGCCACAGGCAGCGGCGATGTCATGCCCCTTTTCCCGGCGCAGCGTGGCCTTCACCCCGGCATTCAGCAGCACATCGCGGAACTCATCCTGATGCGGCTCGCTGGGGCGCACCCAGGGAAGCCCCTCCACAGTATTGTAAGGGATGAGGTTCACTTTGGCATCCAGCCCTTTGGCCCGTTTAGCCAGACGATGTGCTTGGTCCAGGCCATCGTTCACATCCTTGATGAGGATGTATTCAAAGGTGATGTGCTGCTTGCGCTTGGACCGCCAGTAAGACAGGGCCTCGAAGAGTTCATCGAGGTTGTACTTCTCATTCACCGGCATGATCTTGTTTCGCACTTCGTCACTGGCCCCGTGCAGGGAGATGGCGAGACGGATTTGCAGGGGGAAATCGGCCAATCGTTTGATCTGCGGGGCCAGGCCGCTGGTGCTCACCGTCATGTGCCGCGCACCGATGCCGATGCCCCATTCAGCATTGAGGATCTCGATCGCTTTGATGACGTTGCTGTAATTGGAAAGCGGCTCGCCCATGCCCATGAAGACCAGATTATCCATCCGCTCTCCGCTGTAGGCTTCTACCTGGACGATCTGCTCCACGATCTCGGAGGTGGTCAGGTTTCGGGTGAAACCGGCCAAACCACTGGCGCAAAATTTGCAGTCGTAGGCGCAGCCCACTTGGCTGGAAACGCAGAGCGTATGGCGGTCTGAGGCCTCGCCATACAGCGCCGGATTGGCCGGGATGAGCACGGTTTCGACAAAACGTCCATCGTGTAGCTTCAGCAGGAATTTGCGCGTGGTGTCCTTGGAGCCGGTCACGGTCGCGATGGTCATCGTCCGGGTGACAAACTTCTCCGTCAGCGTCTGGCGGAGGCCCTTGGACAGGTTCGACATCGCCTCGATGCTCACGGCCCGTTTGGCAAAGGTCCAGTCAATCACCTGCTTGGCGCGGAAGGCGGGCTCGCCCAGTTCAGCCATGAGGGAGGTGATCTCCGGCGGCGTCAGGCCGAGGAGGGACAGGGGAGCGGCAGATTTGAGAGGGGCAGCGGTCAAAGTAAAACGAGGCAGTCAGGCACAAGTCAGAGCAGGAAGGCGTCCTGCAGGGTGATTTGTCCGTCCCGCAGGGTGTAGCGGGCCAGCCAGACATCAGCTATCGCCGAAGAAGTGCTTAAAACAACTTGGTTCTCGCCCACCGGGTGGCGCAGAAAGCTGCGGCCCGAGGTCTCTAGCCGGGGCAATTCCGCCCAACTGGGCAGGCCCAGCCCGGCGATGACGCTGCCCGGCGGCAGGGGCGTGGGGTCCATGCACCAGGCCGGGGGGATGATGTGCAAAAGGTGGGCGTAGTGGCTGGCGCGCAGTTCCGCCGTCCAGAAATCCCGCAGGGCGGGCAGATGCAGCAGCGCCTGCCAAGCCGGATGCTGGACGGGGGAAAGAGCCCCCTCCGCACGCAGCAGCCCAGCCTCCAGGCGGATCTCGAAGCTCTCAGGCACAGGTGTCGGCAGGGGCTCCTGCGGCATCCAGCTTTGCAGAAAGGCGGTGAGCGACTCAGGCAACCTGCCTTTGCGCCAGCGCCCTTGCAGCATCGTCATGGCATTCAGCCAGCGTGTGCATTCATATCCCAGCGGGCGCAGATCTTTCCAGGCTGGATGATCATCTGGCAGGCGATGGGCAGCGGGGGCGGACATGGTCCTCTAAATAACGGCAGGCCATGCCGACCTGCCAATAAAAAGGAGCGGGGCCCGCAGACCACCGCTCCTGAAAAAACATTGAGGCTCCGTGCCCGATTATTTGCCGGGGACGGCTGGCATCTTCATTTCCTGATAACCTTCAGGCAGGGCAAAGGCGCTGTCTTCCACCTTTTCTTCCTTGGCGGAGACCAGCTCAGACACAGTGGACTTGCCCATCATGGTCATTTCAGATTTGATCACCATGCCAGGAAAATCGCTGGCCTGAGGGGAAAGGGCAGCGGCAGGGTTGCCCATGGCCTTCATCAGTTTGTCCTGGGCAGCATTCAGTTCCTGGTACCCAGGAAAGTCGTTGGCCACCCAAAATTTGCCGCTGCCGATCTGGCCGCTCCAAGTGTAAACTTCACAATCGTAGGCACCCACTTTTTCCTTCTGACCAGTGGCCACCGGCTTCTCCGCAGGCTTGTTGCCGCCCATCGCACCTCCAGCCATGGCCATCATCGCCTTGAGTGATTCTGCATCCATCTTCATCATCATTTTCTGGGCATGCATCAGCATCACCATGTTACCAGCGGCACCGTCAGCGACCACGCTCATCTGCTGGCCCACGTCCATGCGTGTTTTGTCCCCTTTGATCTTGATGCTCACTTCTTGTGTCTGCCCATCAGTCGTGGCTTTTTGAATCACCACCCAATCGGCGAAAGACGTCTGAATGGCAGCCAAAGAAACGGCGAGAAGTAGAAGAGATTTTTTCATAAAGGTTTTGATGGTATCTGAAACGCGCCCGTCAGGTCAATCTGGATTCCCTGACAAATGCGTCAGAAATCGGCTCAAACACCCGATTTGGATGGGCCTGCTTTCCGTAGCGCCTCACTCGCTAAACCTAACCGATCCAGCACCGCGATGATGGTGAGCAGGGAATTTCCTTCCAGCCGATTGTTCACAAACAAAAACGAAGGCTTCGTCTTGCTCCGTGCCGCATCCGCCCGGCGCATTTCGATGATGGCCGACGCCGCTTGGCGCGCCTCTTCATTGATCTCTTTGGTGGACTGATAGGGCTGAAAGGTCTGCACCGCCTGCTCATAGGTGCGGCCCGGCTTCAGCAGGAACAGCGCTGCGACAAATTCATCACTGGTTAGGCTACCCGGGATCTCCAACTGCTCCGCCACGCTCGGCATGTGCGTCCAGTTATTCAGGACATGGGTCACGCCATGGCTGCGCAGCATGGCAAAGTAGTCCGGATGCAGCATGGAACGATTGCGCACCTCCACGCCATATTGCCAACCTTTGGGCAACTGAGAGAAGAAGCCATCCAGCAGATCCACAAAGTCCCGCCCACGCTGGAAATCACGCGGGTGGAAATGACTGAACTCAAACATGAGCACGCCCATCTTTTCATGATGCGGCTCGCACGAGGCGAGGAAGGCGCTGCGGAACAGCTCGGCATTTAGAAAATGCGGATTTCGCTGGCCTCCGCGTTCACCATAACGCGGCAGTTTGGGGAAGGTGCGCGCGGTGATCTCATCCGTCACCTTGAAGGAAAATTTAAACCCCTCAGGCACCTGAGCACAGAGATCGGCGATGTACTTGGGCGAAGGAAATTTGTAATAACCTGCATCCACACAGACCGTGCGGAAGACCTGCGCATACTCCTCCAGGCACTCGCGCTCAAAGCGACTTTCGGCAAATTTACCTCGGTATAGATACCGCTCCTCCTCATAGAGCAGTCCCTTCCAGCCCGGATATTTCCAGGAAGAAGTGCCGATGAAAATATTCTGCTCTGCCAAGAGATGCAGGGCAGTTTTTAAAGCCGCATGGGGTAGAGTGGGACCGGCAGGGGTGAACATCAGCACGGCTAAATTACACAAGCTGTGCTTTTGTCGCAATCGCGGGCGCTTTGCTTTCGTTCCCAGGGCTCTTTCCTCATGCGCCGTCTTTTCTTCCTCGCTCTGTTTTGCCTTTCAGCCCTCTCAGGACTGCACGCCGCACCGCCGCCGAACATTGTCTTCATCCTCAGCGATGACCACAGTTACCCATTTCTAGGCTGCTATGGGCGGCCGGAAATGAAGACTCCGCACTTGGATCAATTCGCCGCGGAGGGCATGAAGTTCCACCGCATGTTCACCGGGGCCCCGCAGTGTGTGCCCTCACGGGCCACCTTCCTCACCGGGCGCTCTCCGGTGGCCTGCCGCATCACGCGATTCAGCTCGCCCCTGCCTCGCGATGAAATCACCTACCCGGAGATCCTGAAAAAGGAGGCCGGGTATTTCGTGGGTGTCCTGGGCCGCAGTTATCATCTGGATGGTTCTGGCCGCAGCCCCGAGGCCAGCGCGCGGGTGTTTGAGGCCAACCAACTCCAGACTTTCAAAGAACGCTTCGACTACGTGGACTCGACTGGCCAGAACACCATCCCGGAGACGATGAAGGCCTTTTTTGATCAACGTCCCAAAGACAAGCCCTACTACCTCTGGGTCAATTTCAGCGATCCCCATCACCCCTGGGACACGGGCACCAACGCGCCCGATCCTGCCAAGCTCACCGTACCCGGCAGCCTGCCAGACCTGCCCGGAGTGCGGGCTGACCTGTCCCGCTACGAGAGCGAGATCGAGCACATGGACACCGACTTCAAACGCGTGCTGGACATCGTCAAAGAACGCGCCGGATTGGATAACACGCTCATCGTTTTCACGGGTGACAACGGCATGGCCTTCCCCAGTGGCAAAGGCAGCCTGCATGACCCGGGCCTGAATGTCCCCCTCATCGTCTGGTGGCCTGGCACCATCCAGCCCGGCAGCGAATCCCGCGCTCTCATCTCCGGTGAAGACGTGGCCCCCACCTGCCTGGAGGCCGCTGGCCTGCCTGTGCCTAACCGCATCAGTGGCAAAAGTTTCCTCCGCCTGCTGCGCGGCCAGCCTTTCCAACCACGCCAGCACATCTTTGCCGAACGCGGCCCTCATGGCAGCAGCACCTTCAATGAAGGCGTCTCAGCAGCGAGCGTGGACTACAGCCGTGCCGTGCGCAGCGACCGCTACAAACTCATCTACAACGTCACCCCCAGCCACCGCTACTCCCCCGTGGACAGCGCCGGGGACCCGAGCTGGCAAGACATCGTGAAAGCTCACGAGGGGAAGCAACTCGACAGCGCTTTTGAAACCCTCTGGTTCACCAGCCCACGCGCCGTCTATGAACTTTACGACCTGGACACCGACCCCAGTGAACTGCGCAATCTCGCGGGTCAGCCCGACATGAAGGACATCGAGCAGCAGCTCAAAGAAGCCCTTCAGGAAAAGATGATCCTGGACTACGATTACCTCCCCCTGCCCATCGCAGGCACGCCGAAAAAGAAAGCCGCTGAGAAGAATCAAGCCGCAAAGAATGATCCCAACCGCGAGAAACAATTCGCCCAAAAAGACAGGGACAAAGATGGGGTGCTGAGCTGGGACGAATTCCGCCAAGGGCGCAGTGCCGCGGACGCGGAAGGTTGGTTCAAAGCCCGTGACCAAGATGCCAACGGCAGCCTCAGCCGCGAAGAATTCATCACCGCCAAAGTGCCCAATCCGCCCAAGAAATAACCTGCTTTCCCAGCCTCATGAAAAGCTTTCTCCTCACCTTGTTCGCCTCTCTGGCGCTGCTCAGCACGTGCGCCAATGCAGCAGATCGGCCTAACGTATTGTTTATCATCTTTGATGACTGGGGCTGGCGTGATGCTGGAGCTTATGGCTCCACCTGGGTCAAGACACCGAACTTTGACCGCATCGCCAAAGAAGGCATCCTTTTCAAAAACGCCTACACCTCAAATCCCAAATGCAGCCCCTGCCGCGCCAGCATCCTGACCGGGCGCAATACCTGGCAGCTCGAGGAAGCCTCCTGCCACAACGGCATCTTCCCTCCCAAGTTCGCCGTGTATCCCGATCTCGTCCAGGCGGCTGGTTACAGCCTCGGCCTCACCGGCAAAGGCTGGGGCCCGGGTGATTTTAAACTCAATGGCCGCACTCAAAACCCTGCCGGACCCAGCTTCGACGAACACACCGTCGCCCCTCCTGCCAAAGGCATGGGTAAGAACGACTACGGCAAGAACTTCGAAGCCTTCATGAGCCAACGTGAAAGGGGCAAGCCTTTCTGCTTCTGGATGGGTTTTCAGGAGCCTCACCGTGCCTACGAACCGGACTCGGGAGTACGAATGGGTAAGAAACTGGAAGACGTGGTGGTGCCACCTTATTTCCCAGACACCTCCATCGTACGCGGTGACCTGGCCGATTACGCTATCGAAGTGGAATACGCCGATGCCTACATCGGCAAAGCCCTAGCCACCCTGGAGGCAGCAGGTGAACTGGACAACACCCTCATTGTGGTCACGTCCGATCACGGCATGCCCTTCCCCTACGTCAAAGGCCAGATCCACGAAGATGGATTCCACCTGCCGCTGGCCATGCGCTGGGGCAAAGGCATCCAGCCTGGGCGGGTGGTGGAGGACTTTATCAACGTGCGCGATTTTGCCCCCACGTTCCTCGAACTGGCCGGAGTGAAACCGCATGAACAGATGACGGGCAAGAGCCTCGTCAACATCCTCCGCTCGCCCAAGTCAGGCTTCATCGAAGATCGCAAAATCATGCTCGCGGGCAAAGAGCGGCACGACCTCGGGCGGCCTAACGACTGGGGTTATCCCGTGCGCGCCATCCGCACTCCCGAGTACCTTTACGTGCATAACTTCCACCCCGAACGCTGGCCCGCCTGCAATCCCGAAACCGACTTTGGCAACTGCGATCCCAGTCCCACGAAGGAACTCATCAAAGCTCTCGGTGGAACCTATTATGAAATGGCCTTTGGCAAACGCCCCGCCGATGAACTTTACCGCCTCAGCGATGACCCCTCCGGCATTCGCAACCTCGCCAACGACCTCGCTTTCACCCCGGTGCTGAATGAACTGCGCGATAAGATGATGAGCCTGCTCAAAGAAGAAGGCGATCCCCGCGCTCTCGGCAACGGAGCCATCTTTGATACCTATCAATACCTCGCCAGCCGCAAAAAGGGCTACGACACCTGGCTCAAAGCCCAAGACACCGCCCTGGCGGAATCCATCAAGGCCAAAGCCGTCGAAGTGAATGACAAACACCGCGCGCGTCCGCCGAAGGTGAAGCCCGTGCCGTGAGGAGCGGCGCAGTGGTCTTGAATGTGGAAGGTGTCGCGTTCGAGGAAGGGGCACCCTTTTGCGAATGAGTGCTGATTTAAAAGCGAACGACGGTGGTTTGGTCTTCAGCCAATGAGGACGAAAAAACGTCCTCCCTCGCCCCGCTTGCGGAGAGCAGGGCTGGGGTGAGGGGCGGTCGAGAGCTCTCGAGGGTGGAGTGCAGAAACGCCGTTTTGCGTAAAAGCACACCCTTTCACGAACGAGATCCTTTGCCCTCTGCCCACCCCCAAAAAACCGAAGAACCAAAATAAAAACTCATTTCACTACAATTGTAGTTGCCTAACCACGACAAATGTAGTGAAATAAACAAATCATGCCAGCCCCTGACATCTCCGATTCCGAATGGTCCGTCATGGAAGCCCTCTGGGAGCGTGCTCCCCAGACCGCTTCCGAAGTCACACGCACTCTCAAGCCCACGATGAAATGGGCAGAAAACACGGTGCGCACTCTGCTCACCCGCCTTGTGGAGAAAGGCGCGCTGAAGACGGATGCTAACACCAGCGGCACCCGCACCTACCTGCCCGCTGTGAAGCGCGAGGCCTGCGTGCGGGCGGAGAGTGACTCCTTCCTCCAGCGTGTCTTCCAGGGCGCTGCCAAGCCCCTGCTCATCCACTTTGCCCAGAACAGCAAACTCACCCCTGAAGAGGTGAAGGAGCTCAAAAAACTGCTCGACCAATCACTCGACCGCTAACCACCATGAACCTGTCTGCCCAACTCTTTGAATGGGTGCTCGCCACCAGCCTTCGTGCTTCACTTCTTACAGGAGCCGTGCTCTTGATCCAGGCCGCTTTGCATCGGTATCTCACCCCCCGCTGGCGCTACGCTCTGTGGCTGCCTGTTCTCGCCACACTGCTCATGCCGAGCCTGCTGGAAAGCCGATGGAGCGCAGAAACCCTCCTCTCTTCCACGGCAGAGGAATCCGTGATTCCACCAGCCGCGCAGCCTCTTCCAATCGTCATGGAAATGGACGCCCTAGCGGTCACAATCCCACCCGTCGCCGCAAAGCCTTTTGACTGGCAGTTCGCCCTTACCACGACCTGGGCCGTAGGCTGCGGCGCATTGCTGATCTGTGGAACCGTTTCCCTTTGGCTCACCTTGCGGCGCTATCGGTGCAGCGCCATTCCAGCACCTGCCGATCTTCTCCATGAAATCGAGCAACTGGCAGCCGAGATGCATCTGAACCGCCTACCGCGTGTCTTGGTGTCTCCTCGGGTGAGCAGCCCCGCCACCACCGGAGTGTGGCGCCCTACTTTAATGTTACCCTCTCGGTTAGGCGATCAATTCACTCCGGCGGAAATCCGCCTCATTCTCAAGCATGAACTCATGCATCTAAAGCGCGGGGACCTGCCGATGAATCTGCTGCTCTGTGGGCTAATGGCCGTGCATTGGTTCAATCCCCTACTCTGGCTGGCGTTCTTTAAAGCCCGCACGGATCGCGAAGCCGCCTGCGATGCCCAAGTGCTGACCCATGGCTCCAAGGAATGTCGCCTCCACTATGGCCATGCCCTGCTGAAGATGGAGTCCGCTTTCGGCCCTCATGGTTTGAGTCTGGGTTTTGTCGGCATCTTCCAGCGCGGGGCCGCTCTGCGCACCCGCATCCAGGCCATTGCGCGATTTCAAAGATCTCATCCCCTCATGCGCATGCTCGTGGTGAGCGCGATGGCGGTGCTGACTTTCCTGGGCAGCACCCGTGCCCAGACGCCCCAAGGCACTACGGACAAGGAAGACCTCAACTTCGCTCTAGGTCAGTCACGTTTCCGCAGCGGGGATGCACTGCACATCACGTCCGTAGAAAGGTCGGCGGATTCTCTCACCGTCACGGGTGAGTATGAACTGACCAGCCAAGATGGAGCCACCCTGGGGCTCTACATCACCTCGCTGGAGTCGCCGCCCAAAGGCATCTTAAACGGACCTAACCAACAAGTCGTTGTGAAGAAAGGACGCGGCCAGTTTTCTCTCACCCTGCCCCAACCTTACCCTGGCCTGCCACATTTGACTTTCTACAAACTCGCCCCCCCGAGCAATCACAACGCCTTCGGCGCGATCTACTTTGGCACGAAGGCTGAAGCGGAAGCTTCGCACAAGCTCAACCTCAACTACCTGGCTCACGATGCCCCCGACCCCACCGTTACGAACAAGTACTTGCTGGAAAAACTCGACCGCATCGTGCTTCCACATATCCAGTTCCGTGGAGCTACCCTAGAGGAAGTCGTGGAGTTTTTAAACGTGAAAGCCAAGGAGTATGACACCGCTGAACCCGATGAGACTCGAAAAGGCGTTCCCTTCATAGTCGTACATAGCCCAGGCACCGAGAACATCCTCAGTCTGGAACTCAAAAAAGTCTCGTTAGGAGAGGCTGTTCGATACGTCAGCGAACTGGCGGAGATGAAATTCAAAGTCGAACCGCATGCCGTAATCTTCATCCCTGCCACCGGTTCCACTCCATTGATAAAGGCCACTCCAGCCCCTGCTCAAATCCAAAAGGGCCGAGCCGGTGAACTGGGCCGCAAAATCATCCTGCCCCAGGTCCAGTTCAAAGAAGCCACCTTGGAAGAGGCCGCTGAATTCATTCGAAACAAAGTGCAAACTGCCTGTGATCGCATGGAGGAATCTCCCCTCAATATCATCATCAAACCCGGTGCTCCTGCCGGCATCAAGATCAGCCTCAGTCTCAAGGAGGTGCCTCTGGTGGAAGCCTTGCGCTACCTCGCTGAACTCTCGAACCATACGCTTCAATGGGATGATCACAGTTTCATCCTGGAGCCCCGTTGAGTCTCTAGTTACAGGGAGGACAGGAACTGCCCAAAAAACCTCGCGACTTCAAAAGATTTCATCCAAGCCCGCGATGAGCGAGCTTGGATGAAGAGCGTCTTTCGTAGAAGTGGCGGCAGCACCTCACTGCACAGTCACCGCACCATCGAGAATCTCGACCCGGAAACTGGCAAGTTCACCAGCATCCTTGCCGATGACGACGCTCACAGGATGAATCCCGGCAGGCAAGTCGAGCGTCAGCTCAGGCGTGATTTCTTTCACGGTCTGATCTCCCACCACGACTTCCACCGCCTTGGTGCTGCTGAGGCCCAGCTTGACCTTACCTGGACTGTCGAGCTTCAGGCTGAACTGGATGATTTTTGGGAACCAGGGATACATCTTGATCTGCTGGATCTCGCTCAGGGGAACGTCACCACTGACCTGTGAGAAAAGGAGCTGCCAAGGATAGCCGCCATCCTTCTCATGCAGGGCAGGCAGGCCAACGTGACGGACATGGTCAATGGCATCCTGGGTCATCGTGCCCATGACACGCCACGTGCGCACGTAGCGGTTCGGCTTGATCTTGTAGTCGCCCTCGCGGCCTAGTTCGGAAAGGAAGCGAACGAGGTCCACAAACTCATCTTCGCGCAGGCTGGCGGTGAGGCCCGGGGGCATCATGCTGGCGGGGCTCATCTGACGGCTGGCGATCTGTGCTTTCGGCACTTTCTGCATCTGGTTGGAAGGATCGCGAATGATGACTTCATCGCCGCCGTCCTGCACCAGCCCACCGCTGATCACCTTGCCATCGTGCGTGCCGATGATGATCATGTGGTAACCTTCTTTGATCTTCTTGCTGGGTTCCAACAGGCTCTCGATCAAGTAATCCACCGGGGCGCTGCCGCCGATGCTCACAAGGTTAGGCCCCAGAACACCACCCGAATCACCAATGGCGTGGCAAGTCAGACAGAGCAATTGCTGACGACGGTAGATCTGCTCCCCACGGGCGGCATTGCCCTGCTCCTTCACTTTCGCCACCAGGGCGGCCATCTGTTCAGGCGTGAGGGATTGGTTCATCTGCTTCACTCCACCTGCCGTGCGCAGGGCCTCTTCCAGCGGGCCTTTGATGCCACGGGTGGACACCATGCGGATGGCCTCCACGGCCACGTAGTCAGGGATGGTTTTGCCCTCGAGTTCCTTAGCAAGTACGCCTGGGAGCTGCTTGTTCTTCAGGAAGGCGGTGAGGATCGGCGCGGCTTCTTCAGCGGTCTTCGCCGTGGCGAAAAACTCGATGGCGCGCTGGGCAGCGATCTGCGGCCCCGTATCGGTCAGGCCCTGGACAGCCAGGCTGCGAAGGCCCGCCTGTTCCTGGAACACTTGGTTGAAGAAATCACGCGACTTTGCACCGCCCAGTTTGGCCAGACCCTGCACCGCGCCATCGCGGATCGCCGGAACCGTGTCCAGTTTCACCAGGATAGTTTGCAACGTTTCACGGGCAGATTCGATCTTCCACGCCCCGGCCAGAATGGTGGCGCGGTGGACGATCTCTGCACGTGGGCTCTGCAACCACGCGGTGACGATGGCCTCAGCTCCCTCAGGCTTCACAGCACGGGTGCTGCCAGCTTTCACCAGGGCATCCATGAGTCCCACCACCTTGTCGGCCATGGCGGGGTCATTCACCAGTTCGGCGATTTCCCGTGCCTGCGCGGCATCGGCAGCATCACCAGCCATGGCCATCACGGCAGCAGCGTCGTCAGCCGCCAGCTTGCCCGCTTTCAGCGAGACTAGCAGCGGTTTCAGTGCTGCGCTGCGGCCCGTGGCCTTCATGGCATAAACGAGGTGCTTGGGGTTATCGTTCAGCTTCAGGTCGCCCTTCAGGGCCAGGGGCATCCAGACATCGGCCTGCTCACGCGCCGTCAGTTCCAAAAGGAAGTCCAGGCTTTCGTCCATGTTTTGATCCAGGACCTTCAAGGCCAGTTCAAAGGCCTTGGGCTGGCGCATGTCTGAAAGCACGGACAGGGCCCAGAGGCGTACCTGCGCATTCTCATCACTGACGCCTTTTTTCAGCAGTTCCATGGCATCTGGCAGCTCGCGCCAGCGGTGGGACAGGATGCGCAGGGCGGCCGCACGCACGCGGGCATCCGAGCTGGCATAAACTTCACGCCACAGCTTCGGGGAAAAACGGTTCAGACCTTCGCGCGCCCAGGCCACTTCCAGCAGTGTGTGCCAGTAATCCGGAGCTGCTTTGTCCAGCGTATCAGGCCAGGTTTTCAGCACGGGGATGACCTCCGCCACGCCGCGAGCCCGCAGTTCCTGCTTGGCAAAATGGCGCGTCCACTTGCGGTTGCTCTTGAGCATTTCCAAAAGCTCCGGCACCGGCGCACCTACGATCTTCGGCATCACACTCAGCGGGCGGCCTTTGGCCGTGATGCGCCAGATGCGGCCATGCACGAGGTCGCGGCGTGGATCGCGGAAGTCCACCTCACCGTGCTGGATGATGGGGTTGTACCAGTCCGCAATGTAAAGCGCGCCATCTGGGCCTACACGAATGTCAATGGGACGGAAAGCGCGGTGATTCGAGGCCAGAACATCAGCTTCCTGCTTCGCAATGTAGCCGCTGCCACTGGGCGTGACTTTAAAACGGTTCACGCGATTGCCACGGAAGTCATTGGTCACCCAGGTGCCCTGCCACTCCTCGGGCCAATGCGGATCATCCAGCACGTCCAGGCCGCACTGCTTCGGCTGGCCGGGGCTCATGCCGCTGAGGGTTCGTTTGGCCCCTGGAGAAGTTTTGAAAACGCTGCCTGGGAAGATGTAGTTCAGGCCCTCACCGCCCGCACCATCCGTGGCGAAGGACTGGCCCCACTGGTCGAACTCATAACCCCACGGGTTGACGAGGCCTTTACTGATGACTTCCAGGCGCCGAGTTTCCGGGCGGAACTCCCACACCCCACCGCCCATGAGACGACGCACGCCGTGCGGAGTCTCGATGTGACTGTGAATGTAGATGGACTGCAGGAAGGACAGCAGCCCCTCCGGCGTATGGCGCATGGTGTGCAGCAGGTGGTGAGTATCCTCCGTGCCAAAGCCGCTGAGCACCACGGTGCGTTCATCGGCCTTCAGGTCGCCATCGGTGTCCTTGAGAAACAGCACTTCCGTCGAATTCGCCACATAGGCCCCGCCGTCGCCCGGGATCACCCCGGTGGGGATGTGCAGGTCTTCTGCGAAGACGGTGGATTTATCCGCCTTGCCATCGCCATCGGTGTCTTCCAGCACCACCACCTGGTCCTTGGTCGCATCGCCCGGTTTGATCTGCGGGTAGGTGGAGCTGCTCACCACCCACAGGCGTCCCTGGGCATCCCAGTTCATCTGCACCGGCTTCGCGATCATGGGCTCCTGCGCCCACAGCGTCACCTCAAGCCCTTCAGGCACCACGAAACCTGCTTTCTGCACTTCGGGATTCGGATCAGGAACATCAGAGGCGGATTTGGGCTGGGAGGCCCAGGCAGCGCCGGTGCAGAGCAAGAGGGAAAGGGTGAGGCGACGGGACATGACGGTGGGATGGCGAGTAAACTCGGAGCCGGGATGGGGGTCAAGGGTTCTCCAACGAATCGAAGGCTAAAAATACGCCGCCAACAGGCCCTCCATGCAGCCCTTTTGCCCAGATCCGGGCCAAGAAGAAGCCCCAAACCGCATTTTCAGCGTTCCCTTTCCGTCACTTGCGTGTATTTCGTGCCCCAATCCCATGCGTTACTGGCTGCTCAAATCCGAACCCGACGTTTTCTCCTTCGACGACCTGAAAAAGCGCCCGAAGAAAACCGAACCCTGGAATGGCGTGCGTAACTACCAGGTGCGCAACATGATGCGCGACGAAATGGCCCTGGGCGACCTCGGGTTCTTCTACCACAGCAGTTGCCCCGTCCCCGGCATTGCTGGCATCGTCAAGATCGTCAAAGAAGCCTACCCCGACCACACTCAGTTTGATCCCTCCTCCGAATACTTTGACCAAGGAAGCAAGCTGGAAGAACCCCGCTGGCTGATGGTGGATGTAAAATGGGAAGCCGCCTTCAAGACATTCGTCTCCCTGGAAATGCTGCGCGCCGAGCCAGCGCTGGCTGACATGCTGATCCTGCGCAAAGGCAACCGCCTTTCCATCACCGCTGTGGAGCCGAAGCACTGGGAAAAGATCTGCGAGCTGGGTGGGCTATAGGCAGCGACAGCCCCGTCCGCCATGGAGCGCACGCATCTTGCGTGCTGAGTTTCGCGTCCTCGCGGAACTCCGTTTTAGCGTCTTGGTAGGCCCCTCTGCACCCGCCCCAAGATGACGGCGGGACGCCGTCACTCCTTGAACCTTCACGCCTCCGTTCCTTCTCGACCGAAGCATCTTCAATGCCAGCAATCCTCGTCCGGCCCCGCGTACGTTCCCACGATGAATCAAGGCAGCTTTTTCACCACGCCATCGAAACCCGCCCGCACAGTGCCATCGGCACTGATAAGAGGTTGAGGATTCGCCACACGGCCCAGCGGGCGCACACCTGGGGCCTCGGGCCCATCCAGGCCCAAATCGTTTTTCATCTCATCGGCCAGTGCGCGCAGGCGTTTGACTTCGTCGGGGTATTGATCCGCGACATTTTTCTCTTCGGCGATGTCCTGGCCCAGGTCATACAACTCCCCTTTGTCCAGATGCAGCTTCCACGCCCCAGCGCGGATGGCCTCCATCTTAAAACCTCGGTAGTAATGAAACACATCATGCCCTGTGGCACCTTTTTTACCCTGAAGCAGAGGAGATAGATCTTTGCCGTCCAGCTTGCGCGTGGGCAGCTTCGCCTCGGCAAGGGCGGCAAAGGTGGGCAGCCAGTCCATGTGGCTGGTGACTTCTTCGGTCCTTGAGCCAGAGGGCACTTGCCCCGGCCACCAAGCCAGGGTGCAGACGCGGATGCCACCCTCGTAGGTCTGGCCTTTGCTGCCTCGCAACGGCTGGTTGTTCGATCCATGGGGGATCGAGCCCCCATTGTCACTGGTGAAAACGACCAGCGTGTTCGTGTCTAGCTTAAGCTCCCGTAGCACCTTGAGCACCTGGCCCACACTCGCATCCACTTCTTGCACCCAGTCGCCTAACAAACCATTCGGCGACTTACCCATGAACTCCTTCGAAGGATAAAGCGGGAAGTGCACCGCTGTATGCGGCATGTAGATAAAGAAAGGCCCCTCCTTGTGCTGGCGGATGATATCACACACCTTGTCCGTGTAACGCTGAGTCACGGTGAACTGCTCCTCCGCTTTCACTCGTTCGATCACGTTGTTATTCTCCAGCAACGGCAGCGGCGGCTGCGTGGGGCCCTTAATCCCCGTCTCATCATTCACGGCCGCCGCTTTCTTTTTTGCCTTCCCTTTTGGCTGCGGCAGCGGCTTCCCAGGATTGCTTTTGGAACCATCCGCCCCGGGGCCCATGTCGTTGGAATAAGGGATGCCGTAGTAGCTGTCGAAACCCTGCGCGGTGGGCAGAAACTCGGGCTGGTCCCCCACGTGCCATTTGCCGACGCAGGCAGTTTTATAGCCCGCTTCTTTCAAGACCTCCGCGATCGTCGTTTCATCCCCGCTCAGGCCCACCGCAGCGCCGGGGAACAGAACATGAGGGATCGGTAGCACCCGCTTGGGGTAGCACCCCGTCAGCAAAGAAGCCCGCGAAGGACTGCAAACCGGGGCCGCATAGTGACTGGTCAGCTTCATCCCCTCCTTCGCGATGCGATCCAGATGCGGCGTGGCATTGCTGGAGCCAAACGGGCCGATATCGGCATAGCCCAAATCGTCGATGTTGATGAGAATGAGGTTAGGCTTCGCGGCACTGATCAAGGCACAGGGAAGCAGAACAAGAGCGGAGAAAAACAGGCGGCGCAAACTCATGGAGCGCACATGAACGACGTAAAACCACAGAGCTTGCAGGAACTTCACCCCTGGTCTCAAACCCAACGACGCACCCGGCTATCAAGCTGGAAAACCTGGCCACTGACGTTTTCCATCGTGTGCAGAAAGGCAATGTAACGTGCAGCCTCCTGCGGGGTGTTGAGCCGCCCCAGGGCATGCGCGGCCTCGATCTGCGGACGCTGTTTCTCCAACAAAGGCTGGCTCATTTTCGTTTCCAGAAAACCCGGCAGCACGCAGTTAGCGCGGATGTTTCTCGGCCCGTATTCTGCCGCTAAACTTTGAGTCAGCGCGATCAGCCCCGCCTTTGCCGCCGCATAGTTCGCCTGTCCTGCAGGAGCTGACAAGGCGCTGAAGGAACCAATCGTCACGATGTGCCCTTGGCGCTGCTTGACCATGATTTTGAGCGCGGCCTGAGCTGTGAGAAACGCCCCTTTTAGATGCACTTGCAGCACCTCGTGAAAGTCCCTCTCCGTCATCTTCAGCAGGCTGGCATCGCGCAAGAAACCAGCATTGTGAATGAGCAAGTCCAGGCGTGGCAGCGATCCCATAACGGCCTGCACCTGGGCCTTGTCCGTCACGTCCATTTGGGCGCGGCTCGGCGCATGCACTTGCCACCCTTGAGCCTCTAGCTCAGCACGGATGGCCTGAGCCAAATCTCCTGCGCCCCCGGTGATGAGAGCGATGGGGGGCGAGATGGGAGCCGGATCTTGGGAAGACACGTGAGCGAAACTTTAAGGCGCATCTTCCTTGGCGGGCAGCGCACGCGGCACATCCGGCAGGGCCACGGGTTTCGCCTTGGCCTGGAATGAATCGAAAACGAGCACGCCCTTCAATGCATCCACCGCGCGCTCCAGTTGGCGGTCGCCCAGATTGGCGATCTCGATGGCCGCCGCCTCCCCCGTACCGTGATTGTTGCGCCACTTGGCCACCTTCATTTCTTCATCCGTGGTGAGAACAGACACAATGTTAGGCTCCACCCCATGTTCGTGGATGGTGCGATGGCTCGGGGTGTAATATTTAGCCGTCGTGAGTCGCATGGCGGCACCGTTTTTCATCGGCAGAATGCTCTGGACGGAGCCTTTGCCGAAGCTGGTGGTGCCCACCACGATGGCGCGTTTCAGATCCTGCAAAGCCCCTGCGGTGATTTCGGCCGCACTGGCACTTCCATGATTGATGAGCACAGCGATGGGGTAACGGCGCGGCTTTTTGCCATCGCGTGTCGGTGTGCGGTAAGGCGGTGGATTTTGGGAGGCGATGCGGCCCTCCGTCGTCACCACCACCGTGCCTTCGGGCAGGAACTCCCCGCAAACGGCAACGGCGCTATCCAGCAGGCCGCCAGGGTTATTGCGAAGATCTAGCACGAAGGCCTGCATGCCTGCCTTTTCCAGTTCATCCAATGATTCGCTCAGGTCCCTCGTGGTGGATTGAGTGTACTGTGAGATGCGGGCATACCCCACTTTGTAATCACCTGCCAGCTTTGGCACCAGCAGCATGGAATCATGAACGGACGTCTCCGTCAGCGTTTCCCGCACCAGATTGAACTCCAGAAACTGCCGCGTGCCTGGACGGCGCACGGTGAGTTTCATGCTGTCGCCTGCCTTGCCTTGCAGAAGTTGCACCGCCTCGGCCACGCCCACGCTGTCCGTCAGCACATCGCCGATGCGCACCATCTGATCCCCGGCCAGCACCCCGGCACGGGCAGCGGGGCCGTCATCGCGGACGGTGATGATCGTCAGTGTTCCGTCCCGTAAGGAAACGGTGATGCCCACGCCTTCGGAGGTATCGCTCTGCTCCCGCTGCATGTCCTCAAAGAGACTGCGGCCCATGTATTCGCAGTGGGGATCCAGGCGGCGCAGCATGCCTTCCAATGCGCCCTCCACCAGCTCCTCATAGGTGATTTTGGACTCATCCACATAACTCTGGCGGATGGTTTCCATGGCCCGCGTTAGCAGTTCCATCTGCCGGTATGCATCCTGCGGCGGCGGTTTGGGTGCTGGGGTCTGCGGTTTCACCGCAGCGGCTTTCGCTGGCGCGTCCTCCTTTTTAGGAACGGCAGGGGTGGTGGCGGCAGGCTTGGGCGGCGTTGGAGCCGCCGGGGCGGGTGCGGCCACCGGGCTGGCTGCCTGGAGGCTGAGGCCTGCGGCCAAGTAGATGCAAGAAGCCAAAACATTGCGCATGGGAAAACAGTGCATCATCCGCAGCCAAAGCGACAGAGGAAAAATACCCCCCTGCCCCAGACCTCGAGTTCCCACAAACTTCCTCCATCTTCCCATTGAAAAACAGGGCTCTGGCGACGTTTTATTCACATGGATTTTCCCGCCCCTCAGCCGCATCTCCCCCTTACGGGCCCGCGCCCGCTTCCCCGTGAAGCGACCCCGGAGCAGCCTGCCCCCGCGCTGAACCGCCGTGGATTCATGAGCCGGCTCAGTCTCGCCTCCATGAGCGCCGCGCTCGGGGCCGAGATTGTGTTTGGCGACCAAATGCCCGCTGGGCTCGTCCCCGCCGCTTTGGGTCAAAGCGCAGCTCCCCAGGCCATTCCTGGCAAAGAGGCCCTCTCAGTCTTTAACAATCGTCCCCTCGTCGCCGAAACGCCCGCCCACCTACTGGATGACGAGATCACCCCGGCCAAGTACCTCTTCGTCCGCAACAACGGTCTGGCCCCAGCGCCCGAGCAGTTGAACCCCGAAAACTGGACCCTGGAAATCGCCGGCGAAAGCTGCGTAAAACCCGTCACGCTCACTCTCAAGGAGCTGAAGGAAAAGTTCACGCAGCACACCCTGCAGATGGTACTGGAGTGCGCAGGCAATGGCCGCAGTGAATTCAATCCGCCCGCCACGGGCAATCAATGGACCACCGGCGGAGTCGGCTGCCCGACCTGGACGGGCGTTCGCTTGCGCGATGTCCTGGAGTATGCAGGCATCAAGCCCGACGCTGTTTACATCGGCTACTACGGGGCCGATTTGCACCTTTCCGGCGATATCAAAAAGTCCTCCATCTCCCGCGGTGTCCCGATCAAAAAAGCGCTGGAGGATGAGTCCCTCCTCGTCTTTGCCATGAATGGCGAAGATCTGCCTCTGGAAAATGGCCACCCGCTGCGGCTGATGTTCGGCGGTTGGGCAGCCTCGACCTGTGGCAAGTGGGTGAAGCGAATCGTCATCCGCGACCGCGAGCATGATGGGGAAAAAATGAAGGGCCACTCCTATCGCATGCCGCGTTATCCCGTAGCCCCCGGCACCAAGGTCCCCGCTGAGGACATGGACATCATCGCCGCCATGCCCGTGAAGTCCCTGGTCACCTTCCCCAAATCCGGCAGCACCCACCCCACGGCAGATTTCCTCAGCATCCGAGGTCATGCCTGGACAGGCGAGGGCGACATTAGCGAAGTACACGTCTCGCTGGATTTTGGCATCACCTGGCATGAGGCCGATCTACGCCCCGCGAGCAATCGCTACGCCTGGCAGCACTGGAAGGCGGAGCTGAAACTGCCCCAAAGAGGCTACTACGAGATCTGGGCCCGCGCCACCGATAGCCAAGGCCGAAGCCAGCCCATGGTACTGCCCGGCTGGAACCCTGAAGGTTACCTCAACAACACCTGCCATCGGGTCGCCATCCAGGCCATCTAACCATGAGCCCTCTCTTCCGCAGTCTAGCCCTCGCCTTCGCCCTGCTCAGCGTCCCCGCATTGCAGGCAGAGGACGTGCCCCTCGATCCCGTCACCGGCATGAAGATGGGCCCTGACTGGGAGATCGTGCGGAACCACTGCATCATCTGCCATTCCTCCCAGACTTTCCTCCGCCAAAAAGCCACCGAGGCCAACTGGACCTCCGTCCTCACCTGGATGCAAACCAATGGCGGCCTGTGGAAACTAGAGCCCGACGTGGAAAAAAAGATCGTCCAATACTTGGCGACCCACTACGGCCCGGGCGATACGGCTAACTACCGGCGTGCCCCCATCCCCGCCACCCTCATGCCGCCGAATCCCTACGCCAGCGAGGCGAAGCTGGAAGCCGAGGCCAAAAAACAACAAGGTCTCATCCAGCCGCCTTCAAAGTAGGACTCGGCCTGCCTTTAGCCTAACCATCTTTAAGGCGCGCCTGCACCGCCGCCATCGCGCACCTCACGATAGCGCTGGCGCAGGATTTTGAGGGAGGCAGGCAGATTGGGTTCATCCACAGCCGGGATTTCCCCACCGCTCTGGAGCAACTGCAGTTCCCGCTGAAGATGGGGCAGGTCATCTAGGCGGACTTTTTCCAGAGCCTGATTCGCAGCCTCCTGCACGGCTGCCACGTACTGCGCGCGCAGTTCCACCAGAGGGTCCACCGGCGGCTTTGGCGGCGGCGGGATCACCGTAATGGGTTTGATGATGATGGCCGAACTCGCAGTCGGCAAATCTTGAATTGGCGGCAGCGCCCCCAGCACCTCCGCCGGGATCGGTTTCTCCGGGGCCTCCATTTCCTCCACCGTCGCCATGGGCAAGGTGTTATCTTGTTCGATCACGATCTTGTCCTTAAACAGGATCAGCAAAATCAGGCTGCCCACACTGATCAAAGAAATCATCACATGCAGACCCGTGCTAAAGGCCTTCCACACAAAGGCATCCAGCCGCTGAAAAAAAGACGGCTCATAGTGCCTAACCACGGGTTGCAAACTTCCCGGCACCACCTTCGGCGGCGGGGCCACCGGCGGCGCAGCAGGGGCAGGCGGCTTGGCACCTGGGGCCACCACCATTCGGGAACGAGTGGTCGCACTTTCGCCTTTCTCCTGCTCACCTAACAAGGCCGCTTTCAGCGCCGCTGCCACCTCAGAAGGTTGGGCAAAAGGGCGAGCCGTTTCGGCCTCCAAAGTCCGCCGGATCACCGCTGCAAACGCCGGTGGCAAATCCCGCGCCAGCCGCCCATCGGCCCCGAGCGCACAGCGGGCAAACATCCAGTGCAAAGCCGTGCCCAGCGCCTGGAGGTCTCCTTTCAAGCTGCCATGGAAAGGGCGAAGCCATGCGAGGTCCCCCACCTCATCCTGCGCCATGCCGATGCAGGTCAACTTCACATGCCCCTCAGGAGTCACCCAGGTTGAGTACACATCCAGCGCGCCATGCGGCATCTGCTGATCATGCAGGATCTGCAAAGCCTCGCACAACTCCAACGCCAAAGGAAAAGCTGTCTTTGGCTTGAGCTGCCCTTCCTCAATGAGGGTGGCTAAAGGGCGGCCCTCCACGTGCTCCATGACCAAATAAAACTGTCCGGCAGGCGTGCGACCAAAATCATAAACTGCCGTGATCAAGGGATGCACGAGACGCGCCCGGCGGCGCAGGCGCTGCTGCAAAGCCTGCGCCAGGTCCTCCGGCGGTGGCGGTATCACCTCAATGACAACCGGCCGATCCAGCGCCACCTGGCGACCTAAAAAGATGGCATGGTCATGACCCGTGTGCGTTTGCCGCTGCACTTCATACTGAGGTAGCCACGCGCCTAACTCGTTCACCGAGGGGAAATGGGGGGCCAAGAGGTCAGACATGAGGGGGGATCAACAGCAAGTTAGACTTTCTATTTTAGGCGCATCTGCCTGGGAATGCCATGGCACAATCTGGAAAATCAGATCCTGGTAAAACAACCTTCCTCCATCTTCGGCCTCGGCCTGACGAAACCTCTTTATGCCCCATGGCCAGTGGAAAGGTAGCACTGCCTAACAAAAAGGCGGGAACCGTCATCACGGTTCCCGCCTCAAAGAGATGAATGCTAATTCCGAACTTAGCTGTTCAGCGCGACGGCTTCAGGCTTGATATTTTTATGGAAGTCTGGGCCCTGCACCGTGGCGGCCACATAACCAGCGCGGATGACAAAGTCACCGAAGTGCTCCCCATCCAGGCGCTCCTTGGAGTAGTGCTCAAGGATCGGATCCAGGAGGGGCTTGATGTCTTTGGAAGGCACGTCCTTGCGGAAGAGCTTGCTGAGGCGCTCACCCGCGTGACCACCGCCCAGATAGACGTTGTAGCGGTCTGGACCGAAACCGACGAAGCCGATTTCCGAGATGAAGGGACGTCCGCACCCGTTGGGGCAGCCAGTCATGCGCATGGTGATGGAGTCATGGCGCAGGCCGACTTCCTCCAGCTTCTCTTCGAGCTGGGTGACGATGGTGGGCAAGAAGCGTTCTGCCTCGGCCAGGGCCAGGGCACAGGTGGGCAGAGCCACGCAGGCGATGGTGGAGAGACGCAGCGCGCTCTGCTCGTGACTCTTGGCCATGCCGTATTTTTCCAGCAAAGCTTCGATCTGGGAGCGCTTGGCCGGGGAGACCTTGGCGATCATGAGGTTCTGGTTCGCCGTAAGGCGGAAGTCACCGTCATGGATCTTGGCGATCTCACGCAGGCCGGTGCGCATGGGGTAACCATCGGTATCCAGCACACGTCCACCTTCGACAAAGAGGGTGTAGTGGGAATCGCCAGTTTCATCTTCCACCCAGCCGAAGCGATCGCCATTGTCCGCAAATACGTAGGGGCGCACCGGGCCGAGTTTGTAGCCGAGGTATTCGTTCAGCTTGGCCAGGATCCACTCTGGGCCGTGGTCATCGACCGTGTACTTGAAGCGGGAGTGCTTGCGGTCCGTGCGGTCCCCAAAGTCACGCTGCACGAGGACGACTTTTTCTGCCACGTCCACGACCTGCTCCTTGGTGCAGAAACCGATGACATCCGCGATGCGGGGGTAGGTGGCTTCGTTGCCATGGGTGGAGCCCATGCCGCCGCCAACGGCGACGTTGTAGCCGACGAGCTTGCCGTCTTCGACGATGGCGATGAAAGAGAGGCAGTTGGCGAAGATGTCCACGTCATTGCTCGGTGGCACGGCGATGGTGATCTTGAACTTACGAGGCAGGTAGGTTTTGCCATAGATCGGCTCCACTTCTTCCTCGGTGCTTTGCACCTTTTCACCATCCAGCCAGATCTCGTGATAAGCACGGGTGGCGGGGGTGAGATGGGCAGAGATGTCCTTCGCAGCCTGGAGCACGTCGGCATGCACGCTGGACAGGTAAGGGTTCGGATTGCACATCACATTCCGGTTCACGTCACCGCAGGCTGCGATGGTGTCCATGGCCGCGTCGTTGATCTCCTTGATCGTGCGCTTCAAGTTGGACTTGATGATGCCGTGGAGCTGGAAGGCCTGGCGGGTGGTCAGCTTGATGGTGCCATTGGCATAGGTATCTGCCAGGCGATCCGTCTGCAGCCATTGTTCGGAGGTGGAAACACCGCCGGGGACGCGGATGCGCAGCATGAAGGAGAAGGCTTTCTCCAGGCGATGCTTGCGGCGGTCTGGGCGCAGGTCACGGTCGTCCTGCTGGTAGCTGCCGTGGAATTTGATCAACTGCTGATCGTCTTCGCAAAGGGAGCCCGTGGACAGATCGGCCAGACCTTCGGCGATGGTGCCGCGCAGGTAATTCGACCGGGTCTTGATGCCTTCATTGGCAGAGAGTTGCTTTTCGCTCATGGGATTTGGAGGGGGTTGAGTGTGAGCTCCAGGGATTAATAGACATCGCGCTGATAGCGCTTCGCTTTCTTGAGGTCTTCGATGTAGGCCTCAGCCGCTTCGCGGGATTTGCCGCCTTGTTTTTCGACCACGGTGAGGAGGGCTTCGTTCACGTCATGGGCCATGCGGGTGGCATCACCACACACATAGAAATGGGCACCTTCTTCCAGCCAGGCGTAGAGCTCCTTGGCGCGCTCCAGCATGCGCTGCTGCACGTAGATCTTCTCAGGTTGGTCACGGGAGAAGGCGACGTCCAGCTTGGTCAGCGCCTTGCTGGCCAGATGGTCCTGCCACTCGGTCTGGTAAAGGAAGTCGTAGGTGTAGCGTTGGTCGCCAAAGAAGAGCCAGGATTTGCCCTGCTGCTCCAGCGCGGCGCGGTGCTCCACAAAAGCGCGGAATGGAGCCACGCCCGTGCCTGGGCCTACCATGATGATGGGGGTATCCCCAGAGGCAGGAAGGCGGAAGTTTTTGTTCTGATTGGTGTAAACCGGGACGACGTCTCCACGCTTCACCAGATCAGCCAGGTAGGTGGATGTCACGCCTTTGCGCTGTTTGCCAAAGGACTCATAGCGCACGGAGGCGACCGTGAGATGCACCTCATCTGGATGCGCCAGCGGGCTAGAAGCGATGGAATACAGGCGCGGCGGCAGCGGACGAAGGAGGGAAACCAGCGCCTCAGGGGACAGGCCCTTGGAGGCAAAGTCCTCGATGGCATCCATGATCCAGCGGCCATGCAGGTAATCCTTCAGCTTGTCCTTGGCACCGTCACCCAGGAGGGTAGCCAGTTTCTTGGACTTGGTGAGTTCCAGCAGCTTGGTCAGCACCGGGCGGGAAAGCGCGGTGATGTCCAGGTCTTCACGCAGGGCATCTGCCAGCGTTTTGCTGCCGATATCTGGCACGCTGGCCTTCTCGGTGCCGACCAGCTTGGCCGCTTTGAGGATACCTTCGACCATGTCGGGGGCATTCACCGGGATGATCCCCAGGGAATCGCCCGGCTCATAAGTGAGGCCGGAACCTTCCAGGGAAAGCTCATAGTGCCAGGTTTCCTTGGCCGTGCCTTTGCCATTCAACAGCACGCGCTCCTTCAGCTCGGCTCCAAAAGGATTCGTTTTATCATGCTCGGTGGCTGCCGGAGCGGCGAAACCGACGACAGCAGCCGGGGCTGCGGCCACAGCAGGACCGAAGGCGGCCAAAGCGCCGTCCAACCACGCACGGTGCGGTTTTTCATACTGGAGATCGCAGTCCACACGCGGGTGGATGCGCTGGGCCCCGAAGCTTTCCAGGCGGGCATCGAAGTCCTTGCCCATCTGGCAAAATTTCTCATAGGAGGTGTCGCCGAGGGCGCAGACGGAGAAACGCAGCTTTGGCAGGCTGAGGGTCTCACTCATGAAGGCCTTGTAAAAAGCGGTGGCCGTCTCAGGCGGCTCGCCATCGCCCCAGGTGCTGATGATGACCAGGAGGTTTTCCACCTTGGCGAGGTCGGCAGGCTGGATATCGGCCATGTTTTTGACCGTGGGGGAAAAGCCACGCTTTTTCGCGTCCTTCGCGGACAGGTCTGCCAGTTTTTCTGAATTTCCCGACTCCGAGCCATACAGGATGGTCAACTTCGTCGCCGCAGCAGCAGGTGCTGGCACGGCTGTGGCAGCGCCGGAGTCCCCTGCGGAAAGATACCCGGCCAGCCAAAAGCGCTGGGCAGGGGTGAAACTCGCCATCAGGCCGTCCAGGGCCCGACGCAGGTCAGGGGAAAAAGGGGAGTGCTCGGGAAGCATTTCTTGAGTGTTTCGCAGAAGGGTGGGACAAAAATACGCCAAGCCGGGGCCTAGCGGGCTAGCAAACTAGCCAAAATCAGCGTCTCGTCGAGTAAACGTGTGATTTCAGAGCCCTTCGGAATGCAATTTGGCGATAAAAAGGCGGAATTCAGCATGGCCAAACCTAGCCGCTCGATCCCCAAGGCCGAAAGATGCAGAACGGCGAAAAAGCACAGGATACAGACACCTGCCTTTTTCGCCGTTGCTTGGTTAGACCTGCCTTTGAGGAACAGTTCTTACTCAGACTTGCACTCGCACAGCCACTCCATCTTGCTGCACTTTTCGCAGGTGGAGGTGTCATACTCCAGACGAGCGACGACCGCTTTGGAGTCAGGAGAATTTTTGTACTGCAGGATCAGCATGTCGCCTGACTTGATGACGGGCAGGATGAAACCCTTGGCGTCTTTTTCGACCGCCAGCTTGGTGGGTTTGTCGCGGTCCCCGGTGAGGGCGACGAGACTCTGAGCTCCCACGGCCACTGGCTTCATGTCTTTGTCCAGGAGGGCGATGTGGAACTTGTCCCCCTTCACGGTGACTTCACCATGCATGGTTTCGTTTTTGCTGAATTCGACGATGCGGCCTTTGTTAGGACCGAGTTCAACCCCGCCGTGAGCAAGCAGCAGGCTGGTGGTGGCGGCGAGAATGAGGGAGGTGATGAATGTTCTTTTCATGGACGAATGATTCTAGGTTTAGGTTGGTTCTGAGGTTCACTGCGCTGCGGGAGCATGGCTGCCCACAGCAGATTCGGCGGCCTTGCGGCCAAAGAGGTAAAAGACGGCAGGGGTGATCATAAGATCCAGAAAGGTGCTGCTGACGAGGCCGCCGACGATCACAACGGCCACTGGGTGGAGGATTTCCTTGCCCGGTTCATTCGCCGCGAGCAACAGTGGGATGAGGGCAATCCCGGCGCTGAGGGCCGTCATCAAAACGGGCACAAGGCGCTCCAACGTCCCACGCACGATCATCTGGCGGGTGAAGCTTTCTCCCTCATGCGACATGAGGTGCAGGTAATGGCTGATCATCATGATGCCATTTCGCGCTGCCACGCCGCCCACGGCGATGAACCCAACGATGGTGGCGATGCTGATGTTATCCACCAGCAGCCAGGTGAGGGCCAGCCCACCCATGAGGGCGAGGGGGATGTTCAGCATCACTTGAAGGGCCAGGGAAAGGCTGTGAAAATAGCTGAACAGCAGCAGGGTCACGACGCCGAGCACCAGGACAAAATAGAAACCGATGCGCTTCGCTGCCGCCTGCTGGGCCTGAAACTCGCCCTCGAAGCGCAGGAAGTAACCTTCCGGCAGCTTCAGCTTTTCCCGCACCGCAGATTCCCATTGGTCCACAATGGACTCCAGGTCACGGACGCCCGTATTGGCCCCAATAACGATGCGGCGCTGGGTGTTTTCACGGTTGATGACATTGGGCCCCTTCCCTTCCCGGATGTCGGCGATGAGGCGCAACGGAATGCGCGGGCCTTTGTCGGTTTCAATGAGGAGCTCGCCCAGTTTTTCCGCCGAATCACGCCAGCTTTCCGGCAGGCGCAGCACGAGATCCACGGTGCGCTGCCCTTCACGCAGCTCAGCAAGAGTCTTGCCCCCCAGGAGGGTGGAGACCTGTTCATTGAGCGTACCGGGTTGCACTCCATATGCGACGGCGCGCTGCCGATTTACTTCAATTTTAATTTGGGGAATGGGCACCTGCGCCTCAAGATTCACGTCGGTGAGACCGGGGATTGTTTTGGCCAGATCGCGGACTTGTTCGCCCTTTTCTCGCAGCACCTCCAGGTCTGGCCCGAAGATCTTCACGACGATCTTGGCTGACACACCGCTGAGCATGTGGGAAAGGCGATGGCCGATGGGCTGGCCGACATTCAGGAAGGTGCCTGGAATGGTCTTCAGCTTGGTGCGGATCTCTGCGAAGACAATTTCGCGCGCGCGGCCACCTTCATGAAACTCGACATCGAATTCATTCACGCTCACGGGCATGACGTGGTCATCTTTTTCCGCACGGCCTGCGCGGCGACCCACGCTTTTCACCTCAGGGATGTTTTTAAGAAGACGCACCCCCACCTCGCCGATCTCATTGGATTGGGCGAGCGAGGTACCCGGGGCGCTGGCCAGAGAAATGGTGGCACTGCCTTCATTGAAGGAGGGCAGAAATTCCTTTCCCATGATGGGGTAGAGCATCAGGGAGGCGATGAGCAGCATGCCCGCGACGGCGATGACCAGCATGGGAGCCCCCAGCGCCAGACGGAGAAAGCTGTGCTGAACAAACCACTTCATGGCACGGACCAGGAAGCCATCATGATGGGTGGCGGTCGGTTTCCTTTTGATCCGGAGCAGCAAAGAACACAGAACAGGAATGACCGTGAGGCTGACCACAAAAGAAGCCGCCATGCTGGTAATGGTGGCAATGGCGATGGGGGTGAAAAGCCGCCCCTCAATGCCTTCCAAACCTAACAATGGAAGGAATACCAAAATAATGAGCACGGTGGCGTAGAGAATGGAGTTTCTCACCTCTCCCGAAGCCGTGGCGATGACTTCCAGCACAGGCTTGGGCGATGCCAGAGAAGCATTTTCCTGAAGCCTGCGATACACATTTTCCACATCCACAATCGCATCATCCACCACCATGCCAATGGCGACAGCAAGGCCGCCAAGAGTCATCGAATTCACACTGATGCCTGAGGCTTTAAAGATGAGGATGGTGACAGCAAAGGACAGCGGCATGGCCATGAGCGTGATGGCCGTGGTGCGTAAATTCAGCAGGAACAAAAACAGGATGATGGTGACCATGATGGCCCCGTCCCGGATGGCTTCCTTGAGATTGCCGATGGCGTGCTCGATGAAGTCTCCTTGGCGGAACATGATCTCTGCCGTGACGCCTGCAGGGAGGGTCGGCTTCAGTTCTTCCAAAGCGGCTTCGATCTGTGCCGAGAGTTTCAGCGTGTCGAAACCAGGGGCCTTATCAATGCTGAGCACCACGCCCATCGTGCCATTGACGCTGGCATCCCCTCGCATGGTCTGCACGGCATGCTTGACCTCGGCCACATCGCTGATGAGCACGGGGCGGTCTTCCACCGTTTTGATGACGGTGTGGGCGATGTCTTCCAGTCGTGTGGTCATGCCCAGATTGCGCACCATGATTTCGCGTGGCCCAGCCTGCAAATAGCCGCTGGTGGCATTGCCTGAGGCACGGCCCACGGCGGTCTCCACCTCTTCAAAGGTGACGCCGAAGGCAGACAGCCGGTTCGGGTTGGGCTGCACCTGGATCTGCTGCACGCCGCCGCCGATGGTCAGCACCTCCGCCACGCCGCTGATGCTCTGCAAACGACGGCGGATGGTCCAGTCGGCAAGCACCCGCAGATCAGCCGGGAGGACCTTACCATCCGTGCTGCGCAGGCCCACCAGGAGGATTTCCCCCATGAGAGAAGAGACGGGCGTCATGCCGGGTTTGCTCCCCGCAGGCAGGGTGTTCAGCACGGTTTGCAAACGCTCCTGCACGAGCTGGCGGGCACGGTAAATGTCCGTCCCCCAGCCAAATTCGGCAAAGACCAGCGAGAGTCCCACATCGGAATTTGACCGCAGGCGGTCCAAACCACCGACGCCCTGGACGGCGCTTTCGATGGGCTGGGTGACGAGCACCTCCACCTCCTCCGGGGCGAGGCCTGGGGATTCGGTGAGGATGGTCACCGTGGGTTTGGTCATGTCGGGCAGCACCTCGACAGGTAGCTGCGTGAGTGTCTGAAAACCAAACAGCAGCACCAGGAGCGCCACCATGAGAATGATAGGCCGGTGGTGCAGGGAAAAGCGGATGAGCGTGTTTAGCATGATGTTAGGCCGCAGCGCGTTTTCGGGTCATCAGCAAGGTCACCACCAGGAGCAGGAAAAGCAGACCGGTGCTGGCCGCGAAAAAGGTGGTCAGCATGTTCCATCCTGCCCCGCCTTCATGATCGTGATCTCCATGCCCGCCCTGAGCAGCGGCGATTTGTTCCTTGGACATCTCCGTGCCATCCTCATTGTGGGGATGGCCGTGGGCGGCATCCATGGCCACTTTGAGGGAAACACTGCCTTTGCCCGCAAAGGCGAGGGCGTAAGCGCCACGGACCACCACTTCATCGCCCGGAAAGAGGCCGCTGAGGACTTCGACAAACTGGTCGTTCTGCGCACCGAGGACGACATTGGTTTTCACAAAGGCGTTTTTGAGATCGTAGTCCTTAATATAAACAAACCGCTCTGCCGCATCTCCCTGAATGGCAGTGCGAGGGATGGAGAGCACGTTTTCACGGGTGCTGACGACGATGCTGAACTCCGCCTTGAGGCCGGGACGCAGCAGCCCGTCGGGATTGGGAACATGAAAGGCCGCCTCGACGGTGCCAGTGGCCTCATCCGCCAGGGTGCCAATGTGAGCCAACTTGGCCTCAAAGACCTTGTCTGGCAGGGCGCTGAGGCGGATGTGAGCCGGCTGGCCGAGCTGTAACCGTCCAGCGAGATGCTGCGGCACCTGGGCGGCGGCCTCGACCGTCTCCAGATCCACAATTTCCATCAGCACCTGATCCGGTGAAATAGGCTGCCCAACGGCGATGTCCACCTTGGCCACCGTTCCCGTGATGGGTGACGTGAGCGCGACCGTGGGTGGCGGATCTCCTGGCTGGCGGCTTTCCACCCAGGCGACTTCGTCTCCTTCATCCACGGCCTGATGCGGGATGGCGAGCACGGAGAAGGCGCGGCCTAGGATGCGGCTGCTGACGATGGCTTTTTTGCCCGGCAGCACCTCGATGTGACCCAGAGCAAAGATGGTCTCTTCAAAGAGGGTTTCCTCAGCCTCGGCAAACTGAAGCTGGAGATTGGCCACGGCCGATTCCTCCAAAATCACGGTATTGCCCAGACGTTCGGGATCGGCTGCGGCCACACTGAGCAGCGGCAGGAGGACTAACCAAAAACAGGTTTTAAAATTCATGAATGCAAAAGTTACAAATTCACACCCGCGCTTTTCAGCAGGCGCATGGTTAAGAAGTACAGGATGATTGTGAGGACGATGCCGGTGCCGAAGGCTGGCCAGAAGCCGCCGAGCTTTTTGATGAGCCAGGGCATGAGGATGAACATGGGCAGCGTGGGCAGGACAAACCAGAAGGTGCCAAAGGCATGCCGCCCGATGAGAGCGGAGTCCTTTGTCTCCAGGTAGATCCAGATGAACGCGAGGAGGGAGGTCAGCGGCAGCGAATGGATGATGCTGGCCGCGCTGTTGTTGCGCTTGGCGATCTCGGTCACGATGACAATGACGCCAGCGCTGAGGAAGAGCTTGATGAGGTAGTAGGCCATGGCTTTTCGATGAATCGGTTAGGCAAAAGATGGTTTAGCGTGCGGAGCCGACAGCGGCCTCGTAACGGATGCGAGCGAGATGAAAATCCCGAGTGGCATCCAGGACGGCGGCTTCGAGCAGCAGGCGCTGCTCGCGGGCACGGAGGACGGTGAGGAGGTCCGTCTGGCCGGTTTCGTAGGCTTTCTCCAGCTTGTCGGTCTGCTGTTTGACGAGGGGCAGCAGCTTGTCGCGGGTTTCACTGACGAGGGCCGCATTGGCCTCCATCTCACGGCGGGCGGTTTCTGCCTCGCTGGTGATCTCGGCAGCGAGGGCGGCAGCCTCCAGGCGGGCACGTTCGATGCTCGCTTTCTTCTCCGCGATCTCCCCCTGGTTGCGGTTCCATAATGGCAGCGGAATGGAGAAACGGAAGCCGACGAAACCCGTGCGCTCTGTCTGGCGAGAGGTGACGTCCTGCTGTTCGCGTGCGGCAAAGAATCCGGCGCTAACATCCTGATAACGCCGGGCGTGGGCGAGGGAGGCCTCAGTCTGCGCGGTCTGTGTTTTGGCCTGAGCAAGCTGATAGTCGGCACGCTGCTGCCAGGGCACTCTGCCCGGAAGCGTGAGAGCGGAGAGCTCCCCGGTGATCTGCAAGGCCTGAGATGGCGAGTAACCCAACATGGGCTTGAGCTGGCCCTGAAGGCTGACGGTTTCGATCTCGATGCGGCGTGCCTCTAGCTGGAGGCGCTGGGCATCCACCTGGGCCTGGGCGGCATCCAGGGGGGAGAGTTCCCCTGCTTCGGCACGGTCTTTGGCAAAGGTGGAAAGCTTTTGCGCAAGCTGATTCTGTTGCTGGCGCAGAGCACGCTGTTTTTCCAGAGCGACAAGCCTGACTGCGAGGATGCGAGCGTCTGCAATGAGGCGGCGTTCCACGTCCTTCACCTCTAGCTCGGCGGACGTGACGAGCTGTGCGCTGAGCTGCCTTTCCAAGCCGAGACGGCGGGTGATGGGGAAGGACTGATCCAGCGAAAACTCGGTGGAGCGGGGGGAAACGCGGCTCTCGTTTTGAAACTGGGTGCCGAGGGTGGGATTGGCCAGGCGTCCGGAACCGAGCTGGCGGCCACGGGCCTCCTCCACGGCCATGCGGGCGGCCTTGAGCTGCGGGTGATGATGGCGCACACGGGGTGCGATGTCGGAAAGGGTCAGGGCCGAGGCGGACGTGGTGAACGTGAGGCCGAGCAGAAACAGGAAAGGACGATGCATAAAGATGAGAATTTGAGATGGGAGGCCTAACTAAAAAGTCAGTGCCAATGCCGGGACAGCCTGGGGCAGATCATCATCGTGGATGACGGCCCTGGGTCCGCGTCTCAAATTCTGATTGCGATGGTGCGTGTGAGCACCTTCGGCCATCGTCGGCCACTGCCATCATCCCTGGGCGGATGCATCCCTGGGCGGCGTGCCGGATCGTTGACCAAAAGAAGCAGGGGGGGAAGATCCAAGGTGGCCAGCACGGCGAGCACAGGCACAGGGAGGGCTGAGGACTGCGAAACAAGCTGCTTGGCGTGGCCCGGCTCTTTCAAGGGTTCATGCTCGTGAGTGTCACCCCCGGTCTCGTCATGGTGATGAGACGGTTCATCATCGTGGTGGCAGGCAACCCCGTGGGGACCGTGGCAATGGTCATAGGCGGTGATCTCCACCTCGCCGCCGCAATCGCAGATGTAACCGCGCATCAGCCCGAAAACCTGCGCCCAGCCCAGCGCAAGAAGCGCGAGGCAGGTGAGGATTTGGTAACGGGCTTTTGAGCGCATACGGGGGTAACTACGTCTATGACAGAGCCTTTTGTCAAACGTTCATCTCTGCGGGAGACGGGACGAAAGACTTGCTACGGGCACCTCATTTCACCTAGAACAGAACCATGGACCGGCGCTTTGTTTTTTTCTCCCTGCTTTTCACCCAGCTCTTAGGAGCGCAGGAGCCACCGGCGGAGGCCAAGCGCTATCACGAACTGCTGCTGAGACGCCCACAGGCAGGCACGATGTTTGACCGATTTCACGATGCGTGGCTGGAGGCGGCCCCTGCGGAGGACCTGCTGAAGTTTCTGGAAAATCGGGTACAGGGTGCGGAGGCCAAAGCGGCGGATCACCGCCTGCTGGCGCTACTGCACGCGCGGCGTGGGCAGGATGCGGAGGCGCTGAAGGCCCTGGATGCGGCCTTGAAACTGGCCCCCAAGGATGCAGAGGCGTGGTTTGAAAAGGCGCGCGTGCAGGCGCGGCAGTCGGATTTCGAAGGAGCGCTGAAGAGTTTGGAGGCAGCCACGGCTGCGGCACCGGGGGAGCAGCTACGGGTTGACATTGCGAGGCAGCAGGGGCGTGCCCTGCTGAGGCTGAACCGCACACCGGAAGCATTGCAAACGTGGTTAGGTCTGGCAAAGGAGCATCCCACGGACCTGGATCTGGCCGAGGATGTGGTGGAGCTGATGGCTGAAGAAGGGCTGTATGCCGAGGCGGCGGCGGAGGCCAAAACCTTGGTGGAGCGAACCAAAGCCCCTTCTGAAAAACTGGCCCGCCAACTGCGCCTGGGCGACCTACTGCTGAGGGCGGAGAAACGTGACGAGGCGCTGGCCGTGCTGGAAGCTGCCCTGGTCCAGAGCGGCCAGGACTCCTGGGTGGAGGCGGATGTGCTGTCGCGGCTGGATCAGGTGTTCCGCCGGGAAGATGATCTGGACGGGCTGAAACAGCGGCTCGAAGCTCTGACCAAATTTCATGCGCAGCGCGTCAACATCGGCCTGGCATTTGCCCGGGTACAGGGGGAAATGGGGGATGCGGAGGCGGCTGTGAAGCTTTTCCGCGAACTGCTGGCCCGCAATCCTGGGCGGCGCGATCTACAAGAGGCCTATCTTTCTTTATTGGAGGGTCTGGACCGCATCGCGGAAGCGGCGGAGCAGGCCCAGGTGCTGGTGAAGCAGCATCCCGACGACAAGGAACTGCTGATCCACCTGGCGACGCTGGAGGAACGCCAAAAGCGGCTACCCGAGGCGCAAACAGCCCTGACGGCTTACCTGGAAAAAAGCGTGGTCAATGGCGTGGCTCCAGAAAATGACCACCTGCGAATCGCCCGGCTGCTGGAGAATTGGGATTTGAAAGAAGAGGCCGAGGCTGCCTACCAAAAGTTGGTGGCGGCGCATCCGGAGAGTGTCTCCGCTCGAGAGGCGCTGGCGCATTATCTGCATCGAACTAAGGACGATGAGGCTGCCCTGAAGATCTGGAAAGCACTCGTCCAGAAAGGTGAGCTTGAGGATGTCTTGCGGGCAGGCCAGGCACTGCTAGCCCATGGCCTAACCAAAGAGGCCCAGGAGCTCCTGGTCACACGGGAAAAGGATCTGGCCGAGCAGACACGCTTCCTCGGACTGCTGACCCAGCTTGCGTTGACTAACAAACAATCCGACAAAGCGGTCGCATGGTCGCGCAAGCGGCTGGCCTTGACGGGGGAAGCCTCCGGGCTGCAAGAGGCGGTGAAGCTGGCCCATCAGGCCATCCGCGACGGGCAGATGGCGGCTAAGATTATCGCCGAACTGAAAGGCCAAGCGGAAATGACCATACCGGACCGCTGCCTGCTGGCGGAACTGCTGGAGGAAGCCGGGCAGCCCCAAGAGGCGGAGGCGGCCCTTCAGGCTCCGCAGGCCACGCCTGCGCAGCAGCTCATGCTCAGCACCCAGCAGGTGAGGCTGCTCGAACAACGACAAGATTGGGCCGGGGCAGCGGAGGCACTGGCTCTGGGAATGCAACTGCCCGGAGGGATGACCAGCGACCGGGCCCAGCAACTGGCGCGGCTGCACCGGCGCACGCTGGCTTATGACAAGGCGCTGACCGCCCTCGCCGAGTGGAAAAAACTGTCCCCGGGAGCGGTGCAACCGTGGCTGGAGGAATCCGCCATCCTGATGGAGCAGGCCAAACAGTCCGCCGCGCTGGACGTTCTGCGTGCGGCTTCGCGGAAGTTCAGTGACGACACCGATGTGATGAGCACGCTGGCCGCCGCCCTGGCCGCAGCAGGCAAAATGGAGGAAGCACGCACCGCCTACATGGCCCTCTATGAACAGACGGAGGATCCCGTGGCCAAGCTGCGGTTTTTGACGCCGCTGGCCCAAATGTCCCAATACTCCGGCGCGCTACCACGTCTGCTGGAGGACTTCCAGCAGAGGCAGCGGCAAAACCGTGCTAGCGCCCTGCCCTGGCTGGCCCTGGCAACTCTGCATGCGGCGACCAACAATGACGAGGAACGTCGGCGCTGCCTGTATGAAGCCTCACGCCTGCGGCCCAAGGACCTGAGCCTGCTGACGGAGATCGCCCGGATCGAAGAAGAAAATGGCCTGTATGAAGCCGCCCTGCGGACGCTGAATGCGGCAGCTCCTCTGGATAGCAGCCCAGCCACGCGGCAGAAGATCGCTGCCCTGATGATTGAAAACGGGGATGAGGAAGCGGGCTACCGTCTGATCTTCGAACTGGCAGGAGTCAGCACCGCGAGTGCGCGGGCGATCGAGAGCATGGCGGATACGCTTTGCGAACATGGCCAGTGGCACCGTGCCATTTCCCTCCTGGACCCGCTGCTACCACGCTTTCCCAAAGATTATCGGCTGCACTATCTGAAGGCCGTGGCCCTGGAGGAAGAAGGGCGGCAGGAAGAGGCCATCGCCGCCTTTGTACACCTGATGAGCCTGCATGAGGAACTGCCCGAGGTCCTGGCCGCCGCACCCGCAGCCAATGCCCAGCAGCCGCAGAGCTTCAGCCTGGAGCTCCCATCCCTGCCCCCTGGCACCGCCGAATGGCTGCAACTGCCGAGCGTCTCTTACCTGGCCTATCAGCACCGGCAAAAGCAGCGCGGCAGCTACGGCCACATGCATGGCTACATGCAGATGAACCGCCCCGCACAGGGTGCCCTGCCCTCCGGTTGGGTGCAGCAGCCAGCGAATGTCACCAATCTCTCTGCTATGGCGCTGTATCACCTGGTGGAGATGGGCCAGGGACTGAAGGTGGATGAACGCGCCAGCTTGGTGAGGCATATGGAAGCCGCAGGCATCCGCGATTCCGCCCTGCTGCTGGAAGTGCCTGTGTATGAGGGCCAGCTCGGCATCCCCCCAGATTTGCTGGAGGCACACCCAGACCACCAGGCACTGCACGCGCTGTGGCTGATGCATGTGAACCAATTTCAGGGAGATCTGCTGCCAAGCCTGAAACGCTGCGTGGCGCTGTTCAAGGACAGCTACCCGCTGCTTGCCTTCCAGGCAGGGATGGCGGCGCTGGCCCTCAATGAATCCCAGGGTGACGCCCTGGCTGGCGAAGTGCTGGCCAACGCGAAAAATCTGCCCGAGGGGAACAACAACGCGATGGGCTACCTCCTCAGTGCCGTGCAGCGCCGTTTGCAAGCCAGCGCAGACGGCCCGCCCCTGCCCACTGAATTGACGCAGCAGGTGATGGCCTTGACCCAAGAATGGTCCGAATCCCTTTATCGTCAGCAAAGCTCAAAACAACAACCCTGGAGCGGCTACTCGCTGATCATGCTCTTTGTTGCCCTGGAAAACTGGGAGGGTGTGGCGGATCTTTTAGAGAAGGAGAACGCGGTACACCTGAGCAGCAAGACCCCTCTGGTGCAGCAGCAGAGGTATCCTTCCAGCCAGTTTGAGCCCCAGCCCCTCCCCGCCATGTGGTCGGGCCTGGAGGTGGCCCCCAGCATGACTCAGATTTTTCAGCAACTGGGACGCGGAAGAAACGGCCTGGGCTTTCCGGGAGGAAGCGTCTCTTTTGGCGGCTCAGAAACGGAAGAAGCTGAGGATGGCGATGCCGGCACCCAAGCTGGACTGAGAAAAATGACTGCGGGGCTGAAGACGCCCAGCCTGAAACTGCTGCTAAACTGCATGCGCGGGCTGGAGGAAGGAAAAGCCGGGCTGGCCGAGCTGACGAAACAACCGGACCTGAAAACCGACGACTGGCTATTCGCCGCCAGTCTGGCGCAGTCCCTTCAGGACTTCCCGCGCCAGATCGCCTGCCTGCGTGAAGTCAGCGCCCGCAAGCCAGATGCCATGGTGCAGCAGACCGTGGATAACGCCCTCATCTTCGGTGCGCTCCAGGTGGTCAACTCCGGTTCCGTCCTTTCCCCGGAGATTAAGCCCGCGGTTCTGGAGAGCTTCGAGCGGCGACGGGCCGCCCTGCCTGCATCACCGCCCAACAGCTATCTGGTGGACGTTGCGGCGACTCTTGGCTTCACCGAGCAACTGGAGCTGCTGACAAAAGCTGCCGCCACTCGGCAGCCCTCTGCACAGGTATCCCGCAGCAGCAGCAGCAATCCGTACTCGCGCCGTCAAAGCCAGACCCAGCAGGGCCCCTATGGCAAGCTGGACAAGCTGCTGGCCGATCAAAACCAGGCCGCCGTTTTTGCTGAATTCCAGCAGCAGGTGGGGCGCATCGGCGACCTGTGGTTTGGAGTGAACTGGGGCAATGCCGACAATGAACTGCAGGCCCTGCGCGGCGTACTGGATAAACGCCAGGCCACGGGCCGGCTGATGGAAGAGCTGAAGGCCGCGCCGAAAACCGGCTGGCAAAACCTACAACGGGAAGCGGCCTTTTTTGAACTCATGGGCCATGACCAGACAGCGGTGGAAACCTATGAGGCCGCGCTGGCCCTGAGACCCCGGAATTGGGAAGTGCGTAGCAGGCTGGCACTGCTCCTGGCCCGCAAGGATGTGGAAAAGGCCCTGCCCCATCTGGCGGCCATTCCGCGCCTGGAGCTGCGGCAGGCGCTGCAGCGGATCTGCCAGGAAATCAGCCCCCGGTCCTATTCCGGCCGGGTCTTCGAGCACCGTCTGGCGGTGATCCGACTGATGACAGCCTATGTGGAGAAACATCTGGACCCCAAACGACGGCTGGATCCGGCCCTGATCAGCCAGTTCTCCCAGATGCCCAACTACATCCAGCAGGGTGAGTACAATGACCTCTCATTCCCCGCTTTGTATGAAACGAATCCGCCTCGCGAAGCCCTTTCCGATGCGGCCACAAAAGTCCGGGATCAACTGCGCAGCGCCCATGATGCCTTCTGCCTGGCGCTGATGAAGATTCCGATGCTGGCCCAAAGCGGATTTGGCCCCTACGCCGGCCTTGCGGAGAAAGACGGTCAACCGCCGGAAAAGCTGGAAACCCTGGCCCAGGAAATCCTGAACCGCCAGATCCTGGCGCGCCGCTATGCGCCAAACCTGGGCTACTGGTTTGGCCGGTCACCCTCTCGCTACGGCGGCCAGAGCAATCAAATCTCCATGCCCCAGCCAGAGGACATCCTGCTGCGAGTGCTTGTGGCCCGTAAGGAAGAGGCCAAGATCGAAACCGAACTCCTGCCACTGATCCGGAAAGCCAGCGGCCCAGCGGCTGAGAAGCAGATGAGGGCCTACACCCGCCTGCTGACCTGCCCTGAAGTCGAGTTTCTGGCCGCCGCCCGGATATGGAACCGCAGTCAGGAGGAAATTGGCTCAGTCAGCGGGTACCAGGAGATCACCCGTATCTGGGCAGAACGCCGCTTCAGCGCCCCTATTCATGACATCTACCTGGAGAAGCTGAAGAGCCGCAACTTCAACGTGAATATGCAGCAAATAGCCGGCTACATGCAGATTCTGGCCAAAGCCGGAAAGATGGACGCCGCCGCCACCTTCCTGAATCAAACACGCAACATCCTGTTAGGCAAAGAAGAGGAAGAGCGAAGGAAATCACTGGCCGAATTTGTGAGCATGCAGGATTCTCCCAACCGCCGGTACGGGATGTACAATCCCAACGCCGCAGCCACACGCTGGCAGATTTACCTCTCGCTGCTGAGCGAGGTGATCCGCCAGGGCCCCGCGCATGTGGGCATCCGTCTCGCCAGGGAGGATGGCATGCTGGATGAACCTGGACTGTTTTCCCAGATCTGTGGCAATCTCTTTGATCAGGGCATCGTCCAAGGCCCGACCGCAGACCTCATCGCCGTACTGGACGATTTTCGGCTGCTGGCTCCCGCAAAAGATTTCAGACTCTGGTTCAGCCAAAAAGGGCAGAACTACACCGTCTTTCAGACCTTTCTCGGGCGAATGGACGACAACAGCTCCAATATCAAAAAAGCCAGAGATCTCCTCATCGAGGCCCTGCAAAAACGCCAGCCGCAGACCTTTGGCACGGATCTGGTGGTGACCCTGCTTTCCAATCAATCCAGCGCCATGGGCCCGCCCTTCAGTGAGTTCCTGAAACGGCGAGGCAAGGAACTGCCCAGCCTGTCCTCAACGGCCAAGCATGAGATGTCGGTCCTGATCAACCGAAACGGATACAACCTGATGCAGGCTCTGGACGCGGAGGCCCTGACGATGCTGGAACCTCTGACCCAGGCCCAGCGGGAGCGGTCTGCGCAGATGGCGGAGGTGATCCTTGCCGCAACCACCTGGGAACAGGCCAAACTGGAGGAATACAACACGGATGAAAGGCTGGTTCAAATCATCCGCGATGTGGCTGCAACGGATCCAGACAAGGCCGCACGGGTGCTGAAACACTCCGTGGGCCTGCTAAAACAAACTCCCGCGCAGTTGCAGAGCAACTCAGCGAACGGCGGCCCCGTCTTTGATCTGCTGGTCCAGATGGGCCAGGTGCCAAAGCTGATGAACATCACGCTGGAGCTGGCGCAGAAGGAGGGGCTGAGCTCCACCTGGACGAGCCGTTACACATACGGCATGGAAGAGGGCAACGCCCTCAACCAGCCGCAGCATGTGCTGGCCATGTTCCAGGACACTCCCTTTGTGGCGGAGGCGAAGGACTTCCGCGGCCTCATCATTCCAGGGCGTTCGGAGGGTTCCGCGCTGGTGCGCATGTGCGGCATCTTGCGCAGCAGCAGCTACCGGCTCTCGGCCGCCGCCCTGACGAAGGACCTGCAAGACCGCAACCCGAAAACCTTCGGCGTGCGGCTGACGCTGGCGTTGCTCGACAACGCTCCCAAAGCCCTTGAAACATTCCTGATCTCCGAAACCGAAGCCCTGGGCCAACTCCCCGGGGCTGAAGCCAGCGGCCTGCTGGTGGCCCTGGGTGCGCGCGACAGCATGTATCGTATGCCGCACCGGTTGACAGAGTCTTTGCAAATGGCGCTGGCACCGCTATTCGAAGCCCAGGCGGAGGATGACAAGGCCGTGATGGAAGCCTTCCTCGAAGTCCCCTCGTTGCAGGCAGGTGGCCGTGCTCACGGTGAAAGTGAAGAGCTTGCTGCGAAGCTCCGCCGTTACGTTCGCCGCCACCCCAAGGAGGCGCTGCCGATCTTCGAAAAACTGACGCTCCTGTTTGCGGCTGAGTCACGCAGCCAGCACAGCCTCGCCCACACACCGCTGGCCTACTGGCTGCGCCAGTGCGCCCAGATCCCGGAGCTGTTCGGGACGGCCATGCAGCGGGCGGAAACCGAGGGGCTGACGGAAGAACGCGACTGGTTGAACAGCCTCTACGGCGGCCTGAATGAAGGCCAGCAGTTGCAGGATGCGGCCAGCCTGGTCACCCTGTTGAAAGGCTCGCCATTCCTGGGCCAGTCGAAGGACTTCCGGGCCTACCCCATGACCGGCTCCAGCGAGGGTTCCATCCTTGGCTATGTCGTGGCACAAGTGCAGAGGAAAAAGGAGCTCCGCGAGGCTGTGCTGAAGGGCCTGCAGGACTTCCCGGACACCTTTGGCCATGCTCTCCTACGCAGCCTGCTGCATGAGCAGCCACGCGTGGCCCTGCTGGAATTTTTGAAGGAACACCAAGAGGACGTTGCAGGGATGACCCCTGAAACCCGTCAGGGCTTTGACATGCTGATCGAGACAGAGATGAGTCCCCTCATTGTCTATGACCAAGACATCCCGATCCTGAAGGAACTGCTGAAAAAGCAAAAACAAAAGGCGGAGGATACCCGCAAGACTCTGCTGACCCTCACGGACGGTCAGGCCATCCAGGACAGAAGTGGCAACAATCTGTTGGCCATGGATCTAGCCCTAGTGGCCCAGCATGATCCCAAAGGTGCCCAGGAGGTTTTCCAACATGTGGTTAGCGTCATTGCCACGACGGAACCTGATGTGCGGCACCTAATGGACGCTCGCTACTCCAAAATGGGCGCTTTTCTCCAGAGTCTCAAACTCGATCCAGGGCTGTGGCCGATGATGTCCAAAGAGGCCCGGTCGCGGCGCTACCGTAACCAGCCCGAGTGGAGCCAGTGGGCCTACTGCGGCAGCTACATGGATAAGCACGAAACGGATACAGCCAGCCTCAAGGATGCCTTCATCCGCTCCGGTCTGCTGAATGAAGCGAGTTCGTTTGATCCTTTGCCTGGGCTAGGCGGGCCTACTTATTCCAGCCTTCTGCACTACCTGTCCGCGAGGCTCTACCAGTTCAAAACAAGAGCAGAATTGGAGAACCTCCTGAAATCGGAAAAGCAGCGTACCTTTGGCGTAGATTTACTGAGCACGCTGGTGGCTCTGAACCGCGACCAGGCCCTGAATGACTTTGCCATCCGGCGTGGTGCGGAACTGGCCCAGATGCCGGAAGAAACGCAGGCCCTGATCCTGGCTGCCGTGGAAAACCACTGGACGTCGCTGAAGTATCCAGAAGAACTACCCGGTGAATTGCAGAAGGTGCTGCAGCGCATCCAAGAGAGCCGACGGAAAGAAGAGGATGTTTTCATGGAGTCCCTGCTGAAGGCCACCTCCCTGCGAGATCTGAAACTGTCAGATTCCAACCTCACGGACCCCAGCAAGAAGCTGATCCTAAAGCTGCTGAAAGAGAAGAACCTGACGCAGGCAGTCCGGGTGTTTGAAAAGACCTGCCAGCTCATCGAGACATGGAAGGATGGCGACGCACCCGAGTCCTACCAACAGAGGTCTAGACGATTGGCACGGCCGATGTCCAGATCCGCCTTTTTGTTAGACTGTGTCAACGCAAGAGAGTCGTCAGCCGTTGCCTTTGCCATCAGGATTCTCAACGCAGACCAGACCGGCCAGTTCCATGGCGATGCATGGATCTATGACTACGGCTGGGGCCAACAGATGCTACAGTCCTGGCATGAACTCGGCGGCAGGGCAGCCCCTGTCAGCAGTCTAGAGGCCCTGATGGAAGAACTGAATGAGCAGTTAAAAGGCGAGCCCCTGGCCCTGATGACCTTGGTCTTTCACAACTGGATGCCACGCCTGGGAAGACCAGACATCCAGGCCTTTCTGCAATGGACGGAAAAGCTGCCCAAAGACCATCCCTGCCATGTCTTGGCAAAGGAACTACAAACGGCCGCCCGGCTGTATCTGGAAGCATTCCCGGAGGGCGTGGGTCCCTCCGGAACCTGTGCCATTCGCGGCCATGCTTCTCATGCCCAGCTCTGGCAACACTACGTGGCAACCCTGACAAATGAGAAGCTGAATCCCCGACTGCGCCTGGCCCTGGGTAACCATCTTTGCTACAAATATCCGTGGGCCGTCCCGGCAGATATTGTGATGCCCTTGACAAGGCTGGCAGCAGTGGAGAATCGCGACCAAAACATCGTCAAAGCCTTCACCCTGGCCACGGTGATGCGCTGCTTCAACCAACTGCCGATGACTCCGGAATGGCGGTCCACGGCTGAGATCCTGTGGGAAGGCTGGATGAAAAGACAAGGTAAACGTCAGGTGTCTCTGTACGACAATGAGACATCCAACCCTGTCCTGGGCCACACCTTTGCCCTGCTGCAACTGGCAGGCAGGCTGAAGAAGGATGAGTGGATTGACACCCTGCTGAACGTACAGGCCCCCGGCCTACAGCAGTATCGTTCCATCGTGGCCATTCTGGTGGATGCGGGCCACCCGGAAAAGGCCGCTTCATTGCTGAAGGCCAATCATGCCCGCATGTATGCCTGGCAGTCGGGCATTTACACCTGGCACCCGGACATGCGCAAAAACCTGCCCGCCTTTCAAAAGGCCTGCGCGGACCCTGGGCTGGCACTGCTGGGCGAGATGATCGTCCTGCAGGCCAGCGATCCGCACCCCGCCTTGCTGCGTGCCTTTAAGAACAAAGAAACACTGTCCCAGCGCATCGCTACGCTAGCACCAAAGATCCTGAAAACGACTTTCTCCGATGAGTCCACGCGGATGCATGCCGTCAGCATCGTCGCGAACTATGCGCCTCTGGCCGCACTGGACCTGCTGGGAGACTATTGCGACCAAGAGGCCCAGAAGATCTCCATCGACAACCTCATCTCGATGCAGGATTCAGGCGAGCGGGCGATGAAGGAATACATCCTCTCGGTCCACTTCATCAAGCAGGCGCTGGCAGGCAAGACGGAGAGGTGGCTGAAGGCCATCGAGACACTGGCACACCCCAGCACAATCGGAGATTACACCCCCCGTAGCTGCCTCGCGGACCTGATACGGTACCCCGCTGACATGATCACAGCCCTGTGGGAACGAGGTGAAGCCAGGGAGGCGAAAACGTGGCTGCCGATCCTGGAAAAAATCATCGCCCTCTGCGAATCCCATGCTGGCCGGCATACGACTGTGGCGGTGAGCCATGCCTATGTGCTGGCCACCCAGACTGAAGGTGGGCTGGAAGCCTGGAAAAAGAAACGATCCCCGGCGGAGCTGAAGCTCTGTGAACGGAGCCTTGAATACCTGGACATTGTCTATGAAACGGCAGCCACATTTGTGGGTGCCCCCGACAGCAAAAAGAGAATGACCGACGAGCAGCGCCTGCGCATCGTCCTGGATCTGCTGGCCGATAACCGCAGAGGCAACTCGTATGCCATTTTCTCAAAGCTGAAGGACAAGCATCGGCTGCTGACGATGGAGGAAATGCTGGCCAAAGCCGAGATGATCCAAACTTTCGACAACCCCAATGGGGCGAGGACTTTCCAGATTATCGAATGCGCCGTGAATGAAGGTCTGGGTGCCCACGCGCTGCCTTTATTTGACCTCATGCTGACCAAAAAAGACCCGAAGGGCATGGACAAATATGTCGTCGGTCTTCGCAAGGCCGCCCTGCTGATCAGGCTCGGCAAAAAGGCCGAAGCGGCCTCCGTGCTGGCGGAAATCAGTCAGACGAAGCCAAAGCCCTACCTGCAAAAGGAACTGGACAACCTGAACAAGATTCTCGAGACCGCCCAATGACCTCGTGATTATTCTTCTTGTGTGACACGGCTCTGTACATCCACGGGGGAGTCTTGTTCATCCTGTTTTTCGACAGGCTGAACTTTGATCTCCACGGTGACGGGCACGGCCCGCAGGCCTTCGATGATCCTTTGCAGACGCTCGATGGAGATGTCTGAAAGCGTGGGATTTACCACTGCCTGCTCGATCTTTTCCAACCCGGCCGTGAAAGCTCTCATCTGCCCCGTGATGCGGCTAACGGGATCGTTTTCCCCGCCGCCACCCGCCAGGAGATTGCGGCCAAAGGTGCGCTTGATCTCGGTCCAGCGCGCTTGGTCGGCCTCGCTGGCCAGGGCGTTGATTTCTCGCCATTTCAGCAGGTTCGCCTCGGCGGACTGGCTAAGCGTTTGGGACTCACCGCGGTAGTGATCTTCGATGAGAGACTGAACCTCAGCCGATGTCATGAGGGGTTGGATCTTCTCGGAGATCTTGTTCATGTTGCGGTAGCTGCCCTGGAGCTTGAAGGGCGGCTCCGTGCGGTAGGCATCTTCCATGGCGGCACTGCGGATGTACTCCTGATTCACGCGCAGGATGACCTCGCGGACCTTCAGCAGCTTTTCCATGACCGCCACACAGTCATTGATGTCTTCGGCGCTTTGATTGCCCTCAAACTCGATGCCCTCACGATTGCCCGTCATGGCGATCTTCAGCACCGCCAGCGCATCCTTGTGGCTGCGGGCCGCCACGCGTGCCAGGGCCGGATTGCTGGTGAGTGAGTTCTCAATGTAGCTGTCTTTAAAGGCCGCTTCATGACCGCCGAGGATGTCGCCCAGATTGTAGGTATCGGCACGGTTGGCCAGCATGTCAGGCACTTGAAATTTACCGCCGACTTCGGTGTAGGGATTCCCAGCCATGACGACGGCCACCTTGCGACCACGCAGATCGTAGGTCTTGGCCTGGCCCTGGAAGACGCCTTCGATCTTGCGCGTGCCATCGCAGAGCGAGATGAACTTTTGCAGGAACTCGGGGTTCGTGTGCTGGATGTCATCCAGGTAGATCATCACGTTGTCCCCCATCTCAAGAGAGAGGTTCAGCTTCTCAACCTCCTCACGGGCACTGGCATTCGGAGCTTCCGCAGGGTCCAGAGAAGTCACCTTGTGACCGATGGCAGGACCATTGATTTTGACCAAGGTGATGCCCAGTCGGCTAGCCACATACTCCATGAGGGTGGTCTTGCCATAACCCGGTGGTGAGATGAGCAGCAGCAGGCCCATGCGGTCTGTGCGCGTATCATTCCCCACGGCCCCAATCTGCTTGGCCAAGTTCGCCCCAATGATGGGGAGGTAAACCTGATCAATGAGGCGGTTGCGCACAAAGGAACTGAGCACCCCGGCCTTGAACTGATCCAGCCGCAGCTCGTTGCGGCGTTGCTGGGCGAGATCGTGCTTCAGCTTTTGAAAGCGCTCGTAGTCTGGAACGATGCTTTGATCATAACGCTGAAGGCGGGCGATGAATTCGTGGTAGTCGAGCTCCAACTTCGCCTCCTGGATGCGTGGATGCGTGCCGGTAAAACCGGTGAGCGTGGCGCGTGAAGCCGCTGAGGCAGGCAGGGCGGCGGGAGGCTGATCCTTCAGCACCAGCAGCGCAGCGGCCTCCACCAACAGACCAAAGTCCGTGGTGGAATGCAGCGCGCGCAGCCAGTCGAGTGCGATCTCAAAGGCCAGCCACGGCTGGGCGGTCAACGCTTCCAAACTGGCGTCAAAGTCATGAGCTGCGCGTTTGACCGTGAGCTCTTTGCGGAAGGAACGCATGAGCTCCACCGCAGTACTGGAGCGTGTGACCGGCAGCGCGGGATGTTTGCTGGAAAGATGCTGCAGCTCATCCGTGAGGCAGGCAGCGACAGCCGTGTGGAGAGATGGTGAGGAAGTATCGCCAAGCTCATGGATGCCCGTGAGGCGATTGCACTCCGTGGCGACACGGGCCGCGAGGGCCTCATTCACCTCCACCGTTGCATGGCCTAACAAATCACGCATTCTCCCCTTTGCCATCATGCGGGCAGCCAGGGCCTGTTTTTCAGCAGAGTCTTCCCAGCCATGCCAGACCAGCAGGGCCAGCCCTCTCACCTGAGGGGAATGTTTTAGCAAACCCAGAGCAGCCTGCATTTCTAAGAGAGGCTGTAGGATCAGCGCTGCATCATGGTCATGTACGCCTTTGGTGTAACCTTCATGGTAACGCGGGGCCATGAAGTCAGGCACCGCCTGGGGTGAAAAGGGAGTGCCGGATTGCAGGAACTTCCAGGCTAGATATTCCGCCCGGTAAACAGAATCGTTTTCAGAAACCACCGCCTGGTTCCACACATGCCGCAGCGCCTCCAATTCAGGATGCGTGACAGCTTCAAAATACCGGGTGCCTGTGAGGTGGAAGACCAGGCCTTCCTCACGCGGCAAAATCGTAAGCTCTAGCGGCTGGCGATTGACGCTGAACTTGTGCTTGCCGAGCTGGATCAAATCACCGCCATCCACAAACAGCTCCGCCTTGTCGCGGATCTGTTTCAGCGAGTCTTGCTGGAGGGTTTTAAGCTTCGTCTGAAGTTCGTCTGCGCGAACGCTATCGCCCATCTTGCGCAGGTCTTCGATGAGGTCGCGCAGCTTGGCCACCATGGCATCGCCCGCGATCCAGGAATGCACTTCCTCCGGCTTGGCAAAGGCAGCCAGACGATTGCGCACGCTGGTAAGGATGCGATCTGCTGACTGGCCTAACGACTGCGCACGGCGGTTGCGTGCCTCCACCAAAGACAAGCGGCGAGACTCGAAGGCGCTGTTGATCTCATCACGCTTGGTGGTGAGCTCGGCTGCGTATTCATCGAAGTCCGAAAAGCGGCTTTCCAACTCCTCAATCTGAACCATCACACGGGTCAGAGATTCATCGCACTTCTCCGGCGTGGTTGCGACTTCGAGGAAGTTCAGAACGCTCTGATTCAGCAGGCTGAGCTGGGCCTGGAACTGCGCGGCTCCTTCCACCTTGGCCAGATCGTTCCGGCGATTTTTCAGCACGGAGCGCACCTGATTGAGCTGAGCAAATAGGGTGGAGATGGCTTCAATGATGCGCGTGGTCTCGGTCGCATCCTTGATCTTTAAACTGCTGACAATGCCGGTGAGCATTTCCAGCTCACTGCTGGATTTCGCCAGGGCTTCTTCGACCTCTTGAGCCTCCGTGACTTTATGCAGCGTCGGCACGCGCGTCTGCTGCTCGGTGATCTGCTGGCGATAGGGGTCCAGTGCCTCCGGCTTCAGCAGGAAGGCCACACATTTTTCAGAGAGCTTATCCGCCGCCTCCGCCACGCCCGTGTCCATGCGGGCGATGGTCTCCAGGTCAACATAGCGCACATCGCGCAGGGCGATGATCTGGCCGCGCAGTTCGCGCAGGGTGGCCAGCAGGTGTACATACGCCAGGATGTTGTCGGGATCGCTCCCGCCAGCAGCGCTCAGGCTTTTATTGACCTGCGTTTGCAGGGCCTCCGTTTGATCTGCCGCCGCTTTGCGCATGCGGCGCACTTTTTCAAACTCACCCAGAGCAGCCTCTGCGGTGGTCTTGATCTCCAGGAGAGATTCCTTGAGCTTCTGCGCCTCTTCACGATCCACCCAAAAGTAGCTGTCGGCGATGTCTCCCGCGCTGCGGGCCAGCTCGACATACAGACCGGAGAAGGAATCGTCCTTCGCCAGCAGGGTCAGCACGCCATTGCACTCGGCCATGCAGCGGACGATTTCGGCATTGCCGATCTTGCTGAGAAAGGTCTGCGACTTCGCATGCGGGCTGTCCTGCTGCGTCACAAAAGGCGTGCGCCAGGACTGCACCACGTGGTGCTTGCGCGGCTCTTCATCGCCTTGGAAGAGGATGAGTTCACCCGAAGGAAAGAGGCTGTAGCCGTGGCAGATGATGGGCGTGGCAACGCTCTGCGTGATGAGGTTGTAACTCAGCAGCAGGTAGGAGCCGCTCTCCAGATGACTGAAGACAAAGAGCGTGTCTTCGCCATTCGCGGCGGCGATGCGGCGCTCGAAACGCATGGGCGGCAGGCCAGTTTCAAAGCGCTTCACCTCACCGGTTTGCAGCACATAACCATGGGGGAAAACGAGGCCGTGACCATCGGGCAGCAGCACGCAGGATTCGGCGATGCTGTCAATGCGATGCGCCTCGCGAGTGCGTTCGTTGAAGACCAGGTAACGCCAGTTTTTCTCCTGATAAGGCAGCACCTTCATCAGGATGAGATTGCCCACGATGGCGTAGTGGATCTCGGCATCGTCCAGGGTCTGGTCCGCATTGTCCACGGGCTCATTGTAGATGCCGCGTCCCGTCTCGGTATTGTTCTCGACCTTGACGGTGAGATCCCCGCCGATGGTCTCGACAAACACCCGGTCCTCAATGCTGATGTGCGGATGCAGGCCGTGGCGATACATCTCACGCCGCGCCCGTTTCCACTCAAACTCCTGATGCGTGGGAAAGACGAATTCGTGGTCGAAGCGGTTGCCCAGATACTTGAGCGTGCCTGCCTCGTCATCAATCAGCCACTTGAAGGTCTTCACCTCCGTGGCCCCGCGCCCCACTTGCATGCCCATGTAGAGATGCGGGCCGATGCGGTGGAACTTCAGGAAGGACGCGCTCTTGTAATAACGATAAAGGTAATCGAAGTCCTCAGCGAAAGCCTTGTCCGCCAGCAGATCGTCCTTGTTGGGATGAAAGCTGTGGTCATCCACCTGGAAGTCATAGACGGCAAAAACATCCGTCACATGCATTTGCGTGCGCAGGCCCAGGTGGACATTGTAGCCGAACAAAAAGCGTTTCGGCCCGATGGCCACCATGTCACGCGGGACACAGTTGTTCTCCGTCGTCAGGCGGGTCGTCGCCAGTAGCGCGGTGTCAATGCCGCCGAACTCCGCCTTGCGATCCGCGTTCAGCAGGTCCAGGCGACGCTGCAGTTCCGCACCATGCTTGTCCAGACGCTGACGAATGACTTCGTAAGCGCCCGCTTCAAGCTTGGCGGCAGGAGCCTGAGGTGTGGGGGCAGGATCGGACATAGGACGGGCCGATGACTGGCGGTCTTAAAAGAGGAAGCGGCTCCCGCAGGTGCGGGAGCGCATCCGGTTACTTCTTCTTGGAGGCCAGCAGACCACTCACGGTCTGCTCGGCCAGACCAAAGCGAGAGGCCGCGCCAAACATGCCGGTGAGCTTGTTCAGGGTGGCTTCATCGGGGTTCAGGCCAATGAGCTTGGCAAAGAGAGCGCTGAGGGTGAGGTTCTTGGTATCTTCGCTGGTTAGGCCAAACTGGTCCACGAGGGTCTTGAGTTGGGCCTTGAAGTACTCAGGGTCGCCATTGAAGAAGGTCTCCTTCACATCGGTGAGCGTGCGGCTGCCTTCGACGAAGCGGTCCACCGCCCGGGCATTGCCGATGGCGTTGGTGATCTTGTCGAAGAACTGGGTTTCGCCGCCGACGATCTCGATCTTCGCGGACTTCATCGCCTCGCCCAGCACGATGGCCTGCTGCTGAGCGATGTCCTTCTGGATGTTGATGTGGGCCAGCTCGACCGCCTTGTCTTTTTCCAGGGTAAGCTTGAACTCTTCGTGCTCGCGTCCGGCATCTTCCAGCAGCTTCATGGCCTGAGCTTTCTTGGTGATGCCATCGGCCTCTGCAGCCAGTTTGAGCTGAGTGACCTCGGCATCCACCGTGCCCTGCTTCTGAGAGGCTTCGGCTTTGGCCATGAGGACCTGGGCTTCGCCCAATCCCTGGGCAGCAGCCTGCGCGGCCTTGCCTTCCGCCAGGGCCTTTTCAGCCGTGGCTTCACGCGTGGCAGATTCCTGCCGGGCCTCGGCCAGGGTGAGCATTTCCTGGGCGCGGAGCTGGGCAGATTCCTTGGAGGCATCGGCTGCCTTGATGGAGGTGTAGGCTTCCTGATCGGCGACCAGCCGAGCGGCTTCCTTCGCGGCTTCGGCTTCCTTGATCTTCTGGATCAACTGTTCCTGGGCGTTCTTTTCTGCATTGGTAAGGGCTACCTGCTTCTCGCGGTCCGCCGTGGCGAAGGCCTCGGTGTCCTTGATCTTCTGCTGCTCGACGACGACGGTTTTTTCCAGCACCACGCGGTCTTTGATGACCTCCTGGATGTTCTTCTTCTCCACTTCCACGGCCTTCTCTTTCTCGATGGTCTTCAGCGTGGTGATGCGCTCGCGCTCGATGACTTCGAGGTCGCGGTCGCGAGTGACACGTTCGATCTCGACAGCATCCGTGCGCTCCTTGTTGCGCTGGGCCACCAGGACCTGGCGGTCTTTGTTCTCCGTAGCGATGGCGATCTCTTCATCGGTGGCGATCTTCGCACGCTCGGACTTCAGGCGTTCTTCAGACTGCACCTTCAGCGTCTCCGCCTCTTCGCGGGCCTTCACGCTTTCGACATCGCGCTTCTGCTTGGCCTCCGTTTCAGCAAGCTGACGCTCCAGTTCCAGGATGGCCTCGCGGGCCTTCACGTCCTGTTGCTTGATGATCTGCTCCTTGTCGCGCTGGATGTGGTTGGCCAGCTTTGCCTGGGTGGCGGTGAGCTCGGTGATCTTCTTGATGCCCTCGGCATCGAGGATGTTTTGCGGATCCAGGTTTTCGAGCTGGGTCTGCTCCAGGAAATCAATGGCGCAGTCGTCCAGGGTAAAGCCGTTCAGATCGGTGCCGATGACCTTGAGGATCTCGGTTTTGAAATGGTCGCGCTCGTTGTAAAGCTGCACAAAGTCAAAGCGCTTGCCGACGGTCTTCAGCGCCTCGGAAAACTTGGCGTCAAAGAGAGTGCGCAGGGTGTCAATGGCGGAGGCACGCACGCAGCCGATGGACTGGGCCACACGCTTCACGTCCTCATCAATCTTGTTGATCCTAACAAAGAATGCGACCTTGATGTCCGCACGGATGTTGTCCTTACAGATGAGGCCTTCCGTGGCTTTGCGCTCAATCTCGATGCGCTTCACGGAGATGTCCATGTACTCGGCCTGATGAGCGATGGGGATGATCATCATGCCATTGAAGGACACCTTCGTGCCCCCAATGCCGTTGCGCACGATGGCCTGGCCCTGCTGCACTTTTCGAAAGAAACGCGAGATGAGGATCAGGATCCCAAAGACGATGAAAAGACCGACCAATGCCGCAAAGGCAAAAGCGGTGATCTCCAGACCAAAGAAGGCGAGAGGCGGGTGGGTAGCATTCATGGGAGTGTGTGAGGTTGAGTGGATTCGACGTAATAAAAGGAGCCTTCGGGAGACGCCTCAAGGACACGGATGCGGTCCCCTTTCTGCAAAGGAGACTGGCCTGGATGGAGCCGGGCATTGAGGAGGGCGGGTGCGCCATCCTGCTGCACCTGCACCTGACCAAACTGGTGATCCAGGGCCGTGGTGGTGACCACACCATCCTGGCCAACGATGGCGAGGCTTTCGGTGGCCACATCCGTCATGGCCGCGAAGAGCTTGGCCACAGGGTACGTGATCAGCTTGGTCGCAGCCAGGCTCAGGATTCCGCCCGGAATGAGCAACAAAGCAGCCGTGGCCAGGCTGCGATCACCCGCATCACCATTGAAGCGGTAATTCAGGATGAGGCCTGCCAGCCAGAGGAAGAGGATGAAGAAGCTGCCCCAGATGGCGATGGGCACCTGCGAGAAGCCGAGGAACTTCCCCGCCGTGAGCATGGCCCCACCGAGAGAACCACCACCATGGTCCGCTGAAAGGTCAGGCACTTCCGAGCCGCCCTCAAAAAGATCGAGATCAAAATCCAGCGCGCCCACCATCACCATCAACCAGTAAAAAACCACCATGCCCAGCAACGCGGTGAGCGGCAGGTTATAGATGGCTAGGGCTTCCTGAAAGAGTTCGATCACAGCTTGAATGGCCGTGATTTAAGCAGGGCGACTCAAAAGGTGCATTATAAATTCACCGCATCTTTCTCTGAGCACAGCGGACGGTAAGAAGTTCAGTCCGCTTAAGGAAGTTTAGCCCATTCCACCAGCCTCACCTCGCCCGACTGGATGGGGCTGGTGGTCGGTGTGTCCTGCTTGGAGATGGACGGCAGATCTGGCAAAAGGAAGTAGCCATGCCCGCGCAGACCACTGTCCGTTTTCACGATGATGCCCTGATAGGTCACCGCGCGTGGCACCTGCAAAGGGGCGATCTCCCGAGGGTTTGCATCCAACAGGGAAAACTTGCCCGTGAAGGTGCCCAGCTTGGCATTGAGCGTGAGGGTGGTTTTGGCGGCGAGTGGGGCAGAAGGCTGGGCTTTGTTTCCAGCCAGGATATCCACCAAGGTACCGGGAGGCTGGGAGGCTGCGTCAACACTGGCACCGGTGAGCACCAGCAGCGCATTCGAGGCCCCTGCATCCATGTCCAAAACCACCTCGGGTGAGACAGGGGCATTGTAGCGCCCACCCACGGCAATCAGGTCCACCGGACCCACGCCGTCTTTATAGATTCGGGCTTTGGGATCGGTGCTTTCAGGCTTCCACCAACTGAGCTGTTCTGGATTGCTCACGATGACGTTGTTTGCATCGTCTTCATCGCCCTGCGAATTGAGACGAAATTCACCCACGACTGAGCCCTGGGGTTTCCCCTTTTGCAGGGAATAGAGCATCAACTGGCCACCTTGGCTCAGGTGGCTGGCACTGGTAAAGGTCTCGCCATCCGCCGTCCTGCCGGAGATGATGGTCTTGCCATCGGTAGCCACGGTGAAGGAGCCAAAACCTTTGCCCACAGGTGCGCCGACGGGGGGATTGTGCAGGTCTAGGCGGAAGGTGTGGTAACCATCATAGGCCCCCGCAGCATTCGCCTTGTTCCAGGGATTCAGCCAACCGCTGAAGCTGAACGCATCTTCACCAACGCCCAGGCTGCCATTCAACAACTGCGGGGGGCCGACGAGGGTAAACGAAAGCTCCAGGGGTGCAGGGGTGGGTTTACCCGCACGCGGTAGGTTGACGGAACCCGTCACCAGCGGGACGCCCACCGTAGAGGTAAGCAGCCCTTTGAAACTATACGTTAGGCTGCCCATCACCACTTTGCCGCTGTAGGTGCCTGCGGCCGTGGTCACCAGATCCATCCTGCCACCCAGGCCACCATTCAGACCATGGCGGGGCAAGGCGACGACAAAGGTCCCCACGGTGTTTTGCGGCAGGGGCGAGATGAGCAGGTTCACGGCGACCTTCGTCGTCCCTTTGCCATTGCCCGCACTGAGGGTGACGGCGTAGGGGATGACGTTGCCTGCTTTATCTACCTTGAAAGCTGTGGGTCGGCCTGTGATGCGGCCCGTTTTGGCATCCACCTTAAGCCCAGGGGGCAAACCCGTAGCCCCATACGTGGAGGCAGGCCTGCCTGGGATAGGAAACACATCAATCTGCGCGCCATTGCCACCATTACCATAGGCGGCACCTACCTGGCCTGTAGGCAAGGAAGCCCCCGCACTGAGGGCAAGCTGCGGCGGTTGATCAAAGATCTGTAGCAAATGCGTGATGTAGGTCTCCACACGCGCGGCCGTGGTGAGCTTCACACTGTAGAATCCGTTATGTCCGTTAACAGTGAGGGGTGAGATGCTTAACTTCGCCGTGCCCAGACCGCTGAAACCTGCCGTGCCATTCCCGATGACGCCTTCATTCCGCAGCCATTCATAGCCCAGCACTGGACCGCTCACCAGAGGAGTCAGTGTGGCTGCCTTGCCCTCAGCAAGGACAAGCGTCTGCACGCGTGGATCCACCACGACGAGATCCGCCGAAGCCTCGGAGAAAGCTCCATCACCCATCACCCGCACCGTGTACATGGCCCCATCGGACAGCAGCGCACTCGGCACGGAAAACGAGGCCGTCTTTGCATTGGCGATAGCCTTGCCGTTTTTGTACCATTGATAAGTCAGCGCACCAGGGCCAGCGGCGGTGGCCTCCACATTGAAGTTGGCGGCATCTCCCACTTCCACCAGCAGGGAGGCCGGGCCGTCATTGATGACGGGGGGCTCGCCCTGATTGGTCAGCGTCACCGTCCAGGTCCGTGTTTCTTCCACCAGACCTGTGGGGTCGCGACGCACCCACTCAGTAGGGTCCGTGATCACCGCCGTCACCGTGTGGGTGCCCTCGCCCAAGTTTTGGCTAGGGATATTAAAAGTAGGGCTGGAGGCAACATCCTGAAGCGAGTTATCTATCTTCCATCTCACGGTCAAGGCTGGCCCGGCGGTGGGGACCTTTGGCACGACGGAAAACGTGAGCGGCATGCGCTGCGTGACGGTCTGTTTCAAAGCCACGGGGGAATGAGAATCCACAGGGGAGACGCGGCTATAATAGTTCAGCACAAAGGCCTCGCGTGTGACAGCTCCTGGGGCGGCCCCGAGGAAGCGCATGAGGGCGGCATCATGCGGCCTGAAATAGCCGACCGAACGGTAGTGCGCCCCTTCAAAATGCCCCACCTTGTCGGTATAACGCTCATCATACTCTGGGGTGAACAGGGGCGTGCCCGGATCAATCCACATGTTCCAGCGGATCTGCGAGAGCACGGTCTTCCTCGTGGCATTGGGAAACTCGCCATCGGGATAACCAGGAGTATCGAAATCGTACTCATCCGCCAGCTTGGCAAAGGAATGCCCCACCTCGTGCTCCACCAGCTCGGCCCCAAAGGAATCGAGAGACGCCACAGCAATGGGCCCGCCGGAGCCGCCGTAGGTTTCGTCATTCACGATGACGATGGGGATGTCATACTCGGGCACGTGTTTATTGAGCAATGAGTAGGCGCGGCTGGTGCCTGCGGAGGACAGCACCAACAGGCGCTCAATCTGCGGATGGAAGCCAGTGCCAAAGTACGTGTCGCGGCTGTAGGCAGGATTGCCATACGGATTGTCCGTGCCAGACTGGTTGGAGGCGATCTCGATGAGGTAAACATTGAAGTAAGAGCGATAGCGGCTCCAGGGCTCCTGGGCAAAAAGGTAGGCCAGCACTCCATCCACATGCGTGGAGAATTTGCCTGACGCCAGCTCTGCCTCAGTAAAACCCTCCGACAGGAAGACCATGTTCAGCCGCTGGCTGCGCGGGCCCTCTGCCCCCACAACCTTCAAAGTAGAAGTCTGTGCCTGTGCCATCCCCAGGGTGAGGAAGAGCAGCGCGAAGCCTAACAATGAATGCAATGTTTTCATGGAGGGAGAAGGGAAAGGGAACCGATGGGCAGATCCCGTGCCAAGGCACCGGGGCCGGTGATGCGGGCGATATCCAGCCGGGTGGCATCGGCACGGCGAGGAAGCCGCAACTGAAACAGGACCGGGCCGGGCGGGGTGTAAGTCACCGGTTTGGGCGTGCCATCGCGCGCATCCAGCACGGTGCAGAGGTGGTCTGGCGCGGGCAGCAGCTCCTCGGCCAGGACCTTGCCCTCGGCGGAGATCAGGCGGCAGCGCAGCATCCCGGTCCACTCTTCCTGGCGACGACGCGGGGAGGCAAAGTCCCCCTCGATGTCCTCGGCATTCTCCAGGCCCAGTTTGGCCCCATCCAGAGAAAGCAGGTAGGCACGGCGGAAACGGGCGGGATCTGGCGGCGGTGAGGAAGGCGGAGCTGACACAGCAGAGATGGGTCCTGCCTGAACCTGGGCCGCCTGTTCCGCCACAGGGGCCTCGGGCCTAACGGGTTTTGTGGAAACTCCCTCCCCTGCCGGGCCGGGCTGCTGCCACACCATGCAGGCCACGCCTGCCAGCAGAAGCAGGAGCACCAAAAGGGGCAGAGTGTGGCGACGCATGAGGAAAGAGCCTAACCGATGGAAGCCCCCATGTCACCTCCCGCCTTTCCGGGCTGGAGACGGACAAAGAGCCATTCCCTGCCTACTACCCCTTTTCCGGCCCGCAGTTACTCCATTTGTTGGCGAAGCTCCTTCACGGTGGTGATGATGTGGTCCTCCACCGCCGGGCTCCACCGGGTGGGGTGGGTGCCCCATTTCATGGCGTCGCCGCCTTCATAGCCGCCCTCCTTCCACACGCGCAGGCTGGGGATGTAAGTGGGCACATCGTTGGTGTAGGCGCTGACCCAGACGATGGGGTCCTTGAGCTCCTTTTTCAGCCGCAAGGAGTAGTCCACCACCACCTCGCCACCCAGAGTTACCCAGGTGAGATCCGGCCCCAGGCGCAGCACCTGCACGGGATACGGGTAGGTCTGCGGCAGGCTGCCATCGGTCTCCAGGCGGGCCAGCACGCGCTTCGCGTGGTCGGCATCCAGGCGGGTTTTGGACTGCATCTTCTCCTGCAACTGCGCCCGGTCTGGCAGGGTGTCATAGGCCAGCGGGATCTCCTTGTAAGCAGCGCGGATGTCGCCGGAGAGAGGCTTCATGCGCGTGGTCAGGGCCGTCTCCACCGCCGTGGCCAGGGTGCGGCCATGCGTCTGCGCCAGCTCCATGGTGCGGCGCGGGTAGGGATTTTGGTCGCCGCTGCAGCCATTCATAAACAGAGCCGTCACGCCGGGGTGCGCCTGCTCCAGCGCTTGCTGGGCATAGCCCGCGTAGTCACCGCTGAATTTCTGGTGGCCCAGGGTGGTGCAGTGGCAGGCATAACCAAAAACGTAGGCGAGATCCTTCCCCTGCGCATCCGCCGCCTTCAGCACGGGCACGGCGTGGTCCACAGGGCCGTCGGGATTCGGGAAGTTGTCGTAGCCGCCCTTGGCATTGGGCATGCGGCGGTTCATGGCAAAGCCGCATTTGGCTTGGCTGAAGTGCAACGTGGCCGGCACCGCCTTTTTCAGCGCCTCCCCCACCAGGGCCACCAGACGGGCTTGCAACTGCGCCGTGTAGGCCGCCGCCTCCTTTTCCCGCTGCGCCGGGTCATCCGTCCCGTGCGTGCTCGTCGTCCGCAGTTCAGGGCCGCTGTGGGTGTGGCTGGCATTGATGGCCAGGCGCGCCGGGGCGATGCCGTACTGCTTTTCCACCTCCGCCGCCACAAACAGGCGCACATTTCGCGGCACGCCGATGAGATCCATCGTGATGAGGGCAAACTTGCCGCCCTGGCCGTCTTCAAGCACCAGCGCCTTGGCAAAAAGGTCCAGCTCCACCCCCTCCGCCGGTTTGGTCCGCCCGGCATAGCCCGCCATCCACATGAGGGTGTCCGGGGTGATTTTGACCGAGGCCACCCCCACCTTCCAGGCCGGGGCAGGCACCGGAGCCTGGGCAACGATGAAGGCGGTGACGACGAGCAGCAGGACCGGGAGGAGCCATTTCATGGGTGCAGGAGAGATCGCCACCGCCCGCCTTTTCCTTGCAGCCGGAGGCGGAATCCCGCCACCCCACGCCCGCCCGGCCCGCCTTTCGGCCAGGGAATCCCCCTCTTTCACCCGGCGCGGGGGCAGTCTCTTGTTGAACTCACCCACCCCCTGCGCTTTTCTGCGCGTATCACCACTCCCCCTCTCTCACACACATGAACTACGACCTCATCGTCATCGGCGGCGGGCCTGCGGGCTACGTCGGAGCCATCCGCGCAGCGCAACTCGGCAAAAAAGTGGCCTGTGTGGAAAATGACCGCGCTGGGGGCACCTGCCTGAACTGGGGCTGTATCCCCACCAAAGCTCTGCTGAAAAACGCCGAGCTCTACCACACCCTCACCCATCGCGCCGAAGAGTTCGGCCTGAAGATCGGCAGCGTGGAGTATGACTGGTCCAAGGTCATCGGCCGTAGCCGTGGCGTGTCTGACAAGCTGAACAAGGGCATCGAGTTCCTCTTCAAAAAGAACAAGGTGGACTACCTCAAAGGCACCGCCAGCATCCCTGCAGAAGGCAAGGTGGAAGTCACCGCCGCCGATGGCAGCAAGACCACCCACGAGGCCGCCAACATCCTCATCGCCACCGGGGCCAAGACCCGTGACATGCCCGGCTTCCCCTTCAACGGCACCACCGTCATCGGCAGCAAGGAAGCCATGACCATGGCCACCCAGCCGAAGAGCATCGTCATCATCGGCGCAGGCGCCATCGGCATCGAGTTCGCCTACTTCTTCAACGCCTACGGCACCAAGGTGACCGTGGTGGAAATGCTGCCTGACGTGCTTCCCGTGGAAGACACCGAAGTCTCCAAAGTGGTGGAAAAGAGCCTGGCCAAGTCCGGCATTCGCATCCTGACCAACACGAAAGTCACCGGCACCTCCGAAGACGGCAAGGGCGTGAAGATCACCGTCGAAGGCGCTGCCAATGAGACCCTGGAAGCCGATGTCTGCCTCGTCGCCATCGGCGTGAAGCCCGTGCTGCCAGGCGGTATCGAGCTGAAGCTGACCGACCGCGGCTGGCTGCAGACGGACGACCGCTACCAGACCAGCGTGAAAAACATTTACGCCGCAGGCGACATCATCGGGCCACCGTGGCTCGCCCACGTGGCCAGCTATGAGGCTGTGCAGTGCGTGGAAGGTCTCTTCGCCAAGCACAAGCCGAAGAAAGTCACCGTCTTCCCAGGCTGCACCTACTGCAACCCCCAGGTGGCCAGCATCGGCCTCACCGAGCGCGCGGCCAAGGAAAAAGGCCTCAAGTTCAAGGTGGGCAAGTTCCCCTACGTCGCCAGTGGCAAGGCCCTCGCCGCCGCTGAGTCCGAAGGCTTTGTCAAAATCCTCTACGGTGAGCCGCACGGCGAAATCATCGGCGCGCACATCGTCGGCAGCGAAAGCACCGAGATGATCGCCGAGATCGGCCTGGCTATGAACCTGGAAGCCACCTGGGACGAAATCGAAGCCACCATCCACGCCCACCCGACCCTGAGCGAGATGGTGAAAGAAGCGACCGAAGTGGCCAAGGGCCACCCGATCCACGTTTAACCCATCCAATCAACGATGAACCTTTTGGGCAGCACGACGGAAGTGATTCTATCGGCTGCCCAAACTGTTTTAGGGCGGCTGGTCTGTTGTTATGGGGCCTGCTGGCTAGGGATGCTGATACCCGCCATTCCTCAGGCCATTCATGAGGGCGACCCCGACATGCTCCTCGCCGTCCTGCTCAAACCTTGGATCATCGTCCCCGTGGCCTTCCTCAGCCTGTTTTCAGCCACCGGCCTCCTCGTGTATCCGCTTTGCATTGCCTTCACGATCTATTTTGTCCGTGAAGAGCTTTCGTTCAAATGGCTGCTGGTCCCCATGGTTCTCATCGCCTTGGATACCGCTCTCATCGGCTATCGCTGGGGGATTCTGTGACCCATGCACGCTCCTAGACAGGCAGCGATGAAAACGGAAAACCTCTGCGCAACATGATCCGCATTAACTCCAGCGGCTACAGTGGCAGGCAGATGGCGCAGTCATTGCGGTGCTGGACCGCACCAAGTGGCATTTGTGATGCCTAGCTCACTGGCTGGGCGGCGGCGGCAGTTTAAAATCTGATGCGCGCATGGCCGCCATCTTGACACGCCTCTTTTCTCTGGCGGCAGGATCAGAAAGGAAAGTAAAACGTGCGCCTTGAGGCAGACGCGACGGGTAGAGGTAGCCAGCCTGTAGCAGTCTCAACCGCGTTTCAGCCCCGGCTTCATCTTCAAGATGGTTGTCATATCCATAACCCGGCAGGCCCGCGATGATGATGGGCTTTCGCAACTGCTGTGCGCGGGCTACCGTCATTTCCAGAAGCCAAAAAAAGTGATGTGCGTGAATGTTCTCGATCGTCAGGTCTTTGTCAGCAACGACCCGTTCAAAAGCGCGCACTTCTCCTCCGAATTGCATGCTCACGACTTCTCCCGCCCTGAGTTTCGGCTCAAACACCGCATAAGCAGAGGCATAACAATCCTCCGTTTTTCCATGCTGGATCAAACTTGGAAGTACGCTGGCAGCAAGGGGAAAGGGACTCCATGAAGGTGCCATGGTAAGCGGTGCTGTAGGCTTCACGTAACTGCGAGTGAGCGGGCAGCGCCGTTTCGTCTGCCACACCGTGTCAGCCTGATCTTCGACTGTCATCAGACGACCGAACTGGCTGGTAAAAAAATCAGCCGAAAGATGGCTTTTTGACGGCCACTTTTTCAAAACACCGATCAGATAGCAAAAGGGATATTCTGCTGTTGGGCACAGGTCTTGAAAGGAATACATCCTCAATGCTGCGGAAATCCGGCGCTCCTATCAAGAGCAAACCCATAAGTTGATCGCCACAAATCCCCCTCACCCGAAATTCTTCCGGATGCGGGGCTCGCGCATGAGGGCTTTGCTGAGGGTCTCGCCTAGAGGGGCGGGAAAAAACTGCTCCAGGCCCAGACGCAGCACGAGGGCATTGGGCAGGGCCTGGGGGCGGAGGGTGAGCAGGATATCCACCGCAGCCTGCACCAGCTCTGCACCTTCCAGCCCGGCCTCGGACAGTTCCTTGACGATCACCACCAGCGCCACCGCCGTGCTGCGGGAGCGGCCCGCCCAGCATTGCAGCACCAGCGGCTCCCGCCCGGTCCCCGCCACATAGGCCAAAAAGGCCGCCAAATGCGCCGCCGTGGGCCCCCGACCCAGTTCATCCTGCGTGGTCAGCACATCCTCAAACACCATGGGGTGAAGGCTGCGCGCGTGGGCCAGATCGGCCTCGGTCTGGATGGGCTCTCGAATGCTGACCACATGCCAGCGCCCCGGCTCCTTCGCCAAAAACGGAGTGATCTGGGTGGCCGAGCAGATGGCGAGGTCGCGCTCTAGGCGCTGGATGAACATCCGCCATCTTAGTGGCCACCGGGGTCGAAGGCTAGGAGAGTCTTAGAGAGCGAGACCTGGTGGGCAATGAGAGTCCAGTGACCCTGTTTCGTTGCCTTGACGCTGGCCCCAGGGTCGGCTAATACTCTTCGCTCCTTTCCCTTTTTTGTCATGATCGAGAACTATCTCCCCGTCCTTCTGCAAGTCGTCCTCGCTGGCGGTTTTGCCGGTGTCACGCTGCTGATTTCTGTGCTGCTGGGCAAGTCTGCCAAGCGCAACGCCATGAAGGACAGCGCCTACGAGTGCGGCATGCTCCCCCTCAGCGAAGGCCAGCCCCGCTTCAGCGTGAAGTTCTACGTCGTGGCCATGCTCTTTGTGCTATTCGACATCGAGGTCGTCTTCCTCTACCCCGGTGCCATCATTTACCGCGACTACCTTTCCGTCTTTGGCCTGGGCATCGCCTGGGCGGCCTTGGGCTTCGTCAGCATCCTCGGCGTGGCCTTCCTTTATGCCTGGCGCAAAGGGGCGCTGGATTGGAAAAACTGATCCCCTCCCTTGATGATCGCCTACCTCAGCCTCTACAAGCTGCGCCCTGAGGTGACCGAAGAAAAGCTGGAGGACATGATGTCCCGCGCCCGCATGGCCCTGCTGCGCGTGCCCGAGGTGCTGACCGTGAAAACCGGCAAGCGCGTGAACCCTAACGACCCCTACCCATGGTTCGTTTACCTGGAAGTGGAGAGCATGGACAAGCTGGCCATCTGCCAGGACGACCCCCACTACATCAAGTTCCGCGAAGACGTGCTGAAGCCCAACGTCGCCGAGCAGGAGGCTACCGCATTTGAGATGGAGCCGCGCAAGGACGTAAAGTACTCCTAGAGCTCTGCTGAAAGGCAGCTTGCACCGAAAAGTAGCCTGCACAGTCCCTGTGCAGATAGCACCCCGAAGCCCCAGCCATGGCCCTGAATCAGCCCACGCGCCGATTTCCACTCCGGGTATCTCTGACTGCCTTGAACTTGCCCACCGCAGAGGGACTGTGCGGGCTACCTTTGGCATCCACCCAAACGCAGCCTGCACAGCTTAAAAGTAGCCTGCACAGTCCCTGTGCAGATAGCGCCCCGAAGCCCCGGCCCGGCCCCAAATCAGCCCACGTGCCGATTACCACTCCGGGTATCTCAACTCGCCTCGACCTTGCCCACCGCACAGGGACTGTGCGGGCTACCTTAACCTCTGCACTGCCTCGACCTTGCTCACCGCACAAGGGACTGTGCGGGCTACCTGTTACCCTTGCCAACTACATTTGAAACACCAAACCCCGCGCACAGCATCCTGCACGCGGGGCGGGTGATTTTCGATCCTTCGCGGAGCACTCAGTTCGCCCGGCGCACCAGCATGGGGCTAGGCTGCAGGTCATCGGCGCTCGGTGGCACCGCACCGATGTTGGGACTCACCACGGGGGGCAGCTCATCTTCCATGTTCCAGGGGCCCAGCTTGGTGGCGGCAAAGGTGTTGAAGGGCGCATACAGCGTGATCACTTCGCCGGAGCGGCGGTTGCCCTGCTTCAGCGAAAAGCGAATCCGGGTCTGGGAAAACTCCGCGTTGGCTTCATCAATGGTGAGGTTGATCGGGGCCACGCTGTTGTTGATCGGAAAGGCAAACTGGGTCAGCACCACACCCCCATCGGGCGTCACCTCCATCGTGCGGTCCAGGCGGCGCTGCAGGACCTTCCAGCGGGCATTGCCCGTGGTGGCACCCATGCGCAGGATCTCCGCCACCGTGAAGGGCTCCAGCGTCAGTTCCGTATACGTCACCAGCGTCAGCCCGGAGGTGGTGCCACGGACGGCCACGCTCTCCGCCACGGAGAACAGGGGAGCGGATGGGATCGCGGTGGTGGGCTGGTTTTTAAAGGTCACGCTCAGCGGCAGCGGGCGGTTGGCCGTGAGGATGCGGGGGAAGAAATGAGCCGCACCCGTGCGCAGGGTGGTGTTCGCGGCCATCAGCTCCGTGGTGCCCGTTTTCACACTGCTCACATCCCACTGGGCCGTGTTGATGATCGTGAATCCGCGTGGCCGCTGGGCAAAGGCCACCACTGAAAAGCTGGGCTGCGTGCGGCTGTTAAAAAGGCTGCCATTCACCAGCGTTGTAGGCCCCGTGATGGCCGTCGAAGGAATGGTGAAGCGGATCAGCTTGGGCGATACATAGGTCACCGGTGCCGACACCCCCAAACCCTGGGACGTGCGGAATTGGATGTGCGACACCGTCCGCACCTCCCCGATCACCGCCCCGCCAAAGGTGGTGCTATCGGCTTCGAGGTTCGCCAGCACCGAGTGGCCCGCAGGAGCACCCGAAGGCACATAGGAGGTGATGACCGGGATGCCCTTGGGCGAGGCCCCACTTTGGGCAGACAGTTGGTTAGCCATGCCCAGAGACAGGGCCAGAAGAGTCCCGAGATGGAGGAGGAAGGAGCGTTTCGTTTTCATGAGCGTGTGTGTGTGAAGCTGGATTTTGCAGAGTTTTCCGGCCCGCCATCGGGCCTTCGTTCACAGCGCAGATGCAGGCCGCCGGGAGAACTTGCGCAGATTCATGAAAAAAGATTCGCAGGGCCTTTTGCACCTCCATCCCCCGCCTCGCGCCGGAACGCGCCGAGGGCTTGTTCGCCACCGCATTATCACGCAAAAACTCCGCCGGTTTCGCGGCGGAGTCTCGGTGCTGAACTTCCATCCTAACCTAGGGCTTCAGAAGGGTTCATAGGTCAGGCCGTCGCCGGTGATGAAGCTGGGCAGGAAACCGGGGTTCGTCAGCGTGATGGCCATGTTGGCGTGCAGGCTGTTGTTCTGGTTGCGCAGCGGCACGGCGATCTGGCTCACCAGGTTGGCCCAGCTCGAAGGCTCGTTCACCGGACCGCTGGCGATGATGTTGGCGGGATCACCCTGCCACTTGCGGAAGCTCATCGCACCGGTGGTGGTGTCAGAGATGAAGTCATACCCGTCGAAGAAGCCCGTGAGGACATTGAAGCCCATCCAGCGGGAGGTCATGAGGTTGCCATTCAAGGTGAAGCTCGGGGTGGAGCGCAGCATCTCACGGGCCGTCAGGCGCTCAGCCGTGACAGCGATGGGGAAACCGCCTTCGGCAGCGCTGAAGGGGCGGGCGGTGACGGTGCCGCCATCGCGGGTCAGGATCGGGCGGTTGCGGTCAATGCCGATGCTGTAGATCACGCGGTAGTTGCTGCCCGCAGGCAGGCCCAGATCCCCAAAGCCCCCGGGTACCACCACCTGGTTGCCGGTCAGTTGCTCAACACCATTCACCTTGATGCTCACCATGTTATACTGGCTGTTGTTAAAGAAGGCGATGCCCAGGTTGCTCACGGTGAAGGTGCCGGTGGAAAGGCTGGAGGGGGCCTGGCTGCCCGTGCCATTTACCAATTTCAGGCGGCCGGTGCGCGCGCCCTGCGGCACCACCACGGAGTAGCGGTTGTTGCCCAGGGAGGTCAGGTTTTGGCCCTCCACAAAGGTGCTGCCAGGGCCGGTGAAAAACACCTTGTAGTTAGGCGTGAACCGGCTGGACAGGTTGCTGGGAAAACGGGTGGCGAGATCGATGAACCTGTTTTTGTTGATCTGTATCAGCTTGGCGATGGCGGGGTCCAGCTCCGGACGAGTGACGATGACCTCAATCACTTGGCCCACGCTGGCCTGTGCAGGGGTGATGCTGCCGATGCGGTTGATCAGGACGGGGGCGGCCTGGACGGAGGTAGCCATGGAGGCCAGCAGGCTGGCGGCGATGGCGAGGAGGGTGGTGCGACGTTTCATGGGTGTCAGTGAGTTAGCTTCTGTAGATTCGGCGGGCGGCGTTGTTGCTGCCCTTCACAGCCCAGATGCAGGTCACTCCGCGAACTTGCGCAGAATCTGAAAAGATTTTTTCGACCCGATTTTCATTGCTGTATCTGCTGTTAGACCAGACGCAAAAAGACTCCGCCAGTTTCCCGGCGGAGTCTTCGCGTCCTCAGAGTACGCGGTGCTTATTGGCGGGTCACTACGATGGACTGGCCATTGCGACCGACGGTGGAGATGAAGCTGGCAAAGGGGAGAAAGAGATTCACCTGGCGCTGGCCGAGGCGGAAGGAGAGGCTGCGGCTGTTGTCTGGCCAGGAGGTTTCCGCATAGGTGCTGGACTCCACCACCGTGGTGCGGCCGCTGCGGGTCTCGCGGATCTGGTAGTTGCCATTGTTCAGCATGCGGACGGTGCGGAGGTAAGGGGTCAGATTGGCATCAAAGAGAATGTCGGAGGCCCAGTCGCCGCTGGTGCGGAAATTCGTCATCAGCTGGCGCAGCGTCACGCGGGGCACATTGTAGGTGGAGGTGCGGCCACGGGTGATGGTGAAACGCTGGGTGAAGAAAAACATGGCGCCTTCATTGGGGGTGATGCCCAGACTGACTTGGACATTGTAGCTGCCGGGATTGAGATCCAGCGTCCCCGTCTGGCGCACGGGCAGGATGAATCCGGCCTGCAGTTGCTCCACATTGTTCACCTTGATGCTCACCAGGTTATACTGGCTGCCGTTCACGATGTTCAGGCGGCCTTTGCCAGCAGGTGGCGGTGGCGCAGTCACCACAAAGTCCGTGAGCGTGGAGGAAACATATGGGGACTGCGACAGGCGAATGCGGCCCGTGATGGCCGCCGCAGGCACCGTGACACGGAGCTGGGCCGGGGAGACATACGTGAAGGTGGCATTCACAAACTGGCCCGTGCTGGTGCGAAACTGGATGACGTAGGGAGGCGTGACGGTGGGAGTGGTGGCCCACACATTGCCCAGGCGGTCGCGGTTGAGATTGCGCCCGTTAATCGTGATCACCGCGCCTGGGGCACCCGTGGCAGGGCTGGCGGAGGTGATCTGCGGCGGTGGCGGTGGCAGGCCCATCTGGGCGGAGGCCTGCTGGCCCACGGTGACGGCGAGCAAGGTGACAAGGGTGAGGAAGAGGCGGCGGCTGAATGTTTTCATGGGATGGAGGACGGTGAAGGATTTCGACATGGGGCGGGCAGCTCAGTGCCGCCCTTCACAGCCCAGATGCAGCTCACCGCCAGGACTTGCGCAAAATGGGCCAAGTTTTTCCTGGCCCGTTTTGCCTGGTAAAACCGCCACTCCACGGACCCGGCACACCCTGGAAAAAAATCTGGTTAATGGAACAGCCCCAGCTTTCACGTTTGGTTATGCTAACCCTATGAACGCGCTCCCACATCCCGTCGGCCAAAAGGTCGTCTGCATTCATGCCCACTTTCCAGAGGCAGCCCTGGAAGCCTTCGACCACCTGCCGCAGCAAGACGGCGTTTACACCATCCGCGAAGTCTTCTGGGCCAACGAGCACGGCACAGAGCGCCCCATGCTGAGCGTGCGCCTCACCGAACTGCCCCCCATCCGCCAAGGCTGGGGCGGCTTTTCCCTGTGGCGCTTCCGCCTGCTGGAGGACGAGAAGGAAGTGCGCCGCCGCGAGCGCGTGAAGGAAAAGCAAAAGTCTTCCGAACCCTGGGAGTAGCCCCACCGACTGGAAGCTTCCGTCAGAACTTCAGAGTGATCTGCCCGGCCACCAGATGGTGGCCTTCGCGGCCCGCGCCCTGCCGTCCGGCCATGCTGTATTGCAGCTTCGCCTGGAGGTGGCGACTGAAGCGATAGCCCACCGAAACATCCGCCCGCCAGCCATCATTGTCCCAGGCGGTGTCAGTGCCTGGCAGATCGCCGAACCAACTTTGATTCCACCTTGTGGCCACCCACCATTGGGGCCCGAGCTTGCGCTTCACCTCCACAAAGCCGCTCACGACGCGGACGGTCCCGGCATTGGCTTCCAGAAAAGGCGGAACAAGGTGGTTGCCACCTAGATTAGGCACTTCAAAGCGGCTGTTCATCAGCTCTCCCCACACCTGCCAGGGACCGTGGGTCCAGGAGGCATCCACCCCGTAAGTGGTCTGGTAATAGTCCTCCCGTTTGGTGAAAGGATTGCCGCCCGGGACGACCATAATGCGCTGCCTGGGGGATCGCGCATCCACCAGGTAGGCCCCACGGCTGTAGGAGATGCCCATGTCCCATTCCGGTGCAGGCCGCCATCCGATGCGCCCTGTATAAGTGGTGGCATCCCACCCGTTTTCCACCCCGTCCCAGGATCGGGGGGCAGAGGCCAGCGCGGCATTTTTAGCTTCAAAGGCATAGTCAAACAGACCGATTTGGCCAAAGACCGAGGCCCCAGTGGCATAGGACGGACCCCAGATGATGGGCTGCCAGGTCTGGCGGTTGTCCGGCAGGTTGCGTCGGTTTTGGAAGGCGGCAAAAGGCACCGCTCCATCATCGCTCACCGGCAGCATATCGCTGTAGGCCATGGGCGCGGTGATGAAGGGATTGTCCCAGGACAGGCGGCGCTGGGTCCAGGCGCCAAAGGCCGTGGCAAACTTGCCTAACCGGAAGTTGATCCAGCTTTTCTCCAGGGGTTTCCATTCGAGAAAGTATTCGTCCAGCCGCGTCTGGCCATCCGGGGCAAAGCCGGGATCAAAGCCCCGGTCCACCCGCATCTGCACATGGCCACGCAGATGCTCCGTCGCCTGGAGATCCAGAAACAGCGTCAGGCGCGGATTGAAAAACAAATCGTCATCCGTATTCAGCAGGCCCATGGCCGGCGTGTCGGGCGCATACAGCTCCAGATCAATCAAGCCCGATAGGTCCGCACGAAACATCTGGTTAGGCGTGGACACCGTCAGCGCTTCGTCCACCGTTTCCAGCACCGACTGGGCACTGGCGGAGACCGCGCTAAAAAGCAAAAGAGAGACAAGAAATTTCATCAGTCGGGGGAGGGGTCAGTGACGATGCGGAAAGCGGTGACAGCATCCGCGAAGCCTTTCAACCTCAAAGGTTCCAGCGGCACGGCAGGGATTTCGGAAGGCAGCAGCCTCTGCGTGGCAGCATCCACCACGATCTCTCCCGCCGCCGCGCTGCTGCACAGGCGGGCCGCCAAGTTCACACGCTCACCCACCACAGTGTAATCCGCCCGATTTTCTGCCCCGATGCAGCCCGCCACCACCGTGCCCGTGGCGATGCCAATGCCGATGCCCATCGGCTCCTTGCTTAGCGCATTCAGCCGCTGGCGCTCAGCGATCATCTCCAGGGCGCAGTTCACTGCATTCTGCGCATCCTCGCCATGGCTCGCAGGTGCCCCAAACAGGATCATGATGGCATCTCCGGCGAACTGGTTGATCACCCCATGCCAGCGATAAACCACCCGCGTCAGTGCCCCCATGTGATTGTTCAGCAGGGCGATGACCTCGCGCGGATCCCGCCCCGCGCTCAGGGCGGTATAACCACGGATGTCGCAAAACACCACCGTCACCTGGCGCAGCTCCCCGCCCAGCTGGATGCTGCCCGCCATGAGCTGCTCCGCCACGCGTGCATCCGCCACCATGTTCAGCACCGAGTGGTAGCGCTCCTTCAGCTCCAGGCCCGCCGTCATGTCGTTGAAGGATTCCGTCAGCGCCGCCAGCTCATCCGTCCGTCCTTTCTCCAGCCGCACCTTCAGATTCCCCCCGCGCACCTCATGGGTGGCCGCTACCAGTTCGCGGATGGGCTGCGCCAGCTGCGCGGCAAACAGCCAGCCCGCCACTGAGGCCAGCAGCAGCGCCAGCGCGCCGATGCCGATGACGCGCCATTGCAACGCTTTTTGTTGGGCCTGCAGCTCCGCCAGGGAAAACACGCTCACCAGCCAGGCCGGAGGAAAGCGGGACCCGGCATTCAGCAGGTGCGCATGGGCCAGGTACTCCGTGCCCTCCTGGCGGAAGGAAAACTCCGTCTGCTCCGTCGTCGTTTGCAGCGCCTTCAGAGCTGCGGCAGCGGCCTGGGGCAGGCTGGCCCCGAGAAGCTGCCCCTGAGTCCAAAAGGCCGCCTGCAAAGGCTGGTTCCCCTGCCCGCCCAGCACAGGCATCAGCCGTCGTACACTCTGCCCCAGGAACAGCGTGCCCACCGTCTGGTCAAAGTTCCGAATGTGCATGGCCAGCACCCGATGCAGATCCTGCCCGCCCTCCGCCCCAGGCAGCAGGGCAAAGCCCACCTCCGCCTGCACCTGCTCCTCCGGCAGCGTTTTCGCCACGGCCTCCAGTTGCAGCGTCAGCGCCTTTTCAGCCGCCTCTTGAAAGCGACCCGAACGGCTGCCCTCCGGCGGCGGCATCATGCCCGTCTGGGCACTGGCCAGGCGGAAGAAATCAAACTCCGCCAGCCGCAGTTCATCCGCCGCCACCTGGTATGTTTCCGGGTCGCCTTCCTCCAGGGCCGCAAACAACCGCACCGATTCCGCCAGTCGCGCCGCCTGCTTCCGGGCCAGTTGCAGTTGCGCCTCCTGCTCCAGGCGAAAGGCCGCCATCTGCTGGCTGAAAAGCGTGTCCACCATGCGCCGGTACGATGCGCTGTTCTGGGTCTGTGCCACCATCAGCACCGCCGCCGTCGTGCCCGCCACCACTCCCAGAATGGCCTGCTGAAGCTTGGCGCGAAAGGTCATGGGCGCAGGTTCGATTAACGCGAGAGTTGCACGGAGGCCGTCTTGCCATCCGTCACCGTCACTTGGCCCTGCACCGTTTTTTCGGAGGGCAGCAGCGCCTTGATCTGGTAGCTGCCCGCAGGCACACCGCTGATCTTGAAACGTCCCTGCGCATCCGTCACGGCAAACCAGGGCGTGTCCAGCACCAGCACCCGGCAGCGCATGTGCTGGTGGATCTCGCAGTAGATTTTGACGAGGCCCGCCTTGTCAAAGTTGATGCGCGGGCTGGGCTCATTCTTGCGAAATCGGCCCAGGTCAAAACGGCGCAGTTTGGAATAACTAAAAACGTTGTGAAATTCGTCATCGTTATTGGGGAACTCCGCGCTCGCACCCTTTTGCAAAGCCACCAGCGAAGGGCGAAACTGATACCCACGCTGCTGGATCTTCACCACCTCTCCCGTGCGGGTCTGCGGATAGGTGCCGCCGCTCATCTCCAGCCACACAATGGCCACCCCAGGCTCTTCCCCTTCGATGGGTTTCACCGTCTTCGGTTTGTAGCCCGCATCCACCGCTGGCGGGCGCTGGCTGTCCAGCACCACCGTCCCCTGCACGCCTCCTGCGGCAAAGGCAGGCAGGCTCCAGGAAAGAACAATCAGAGGAATGAGAAGCAGGCCTTTCATCGCGGCCTATGAAAGCCGCATTTCCAGCCGCTGCCAACAGCGAAGGTCAAAACGCCCAACGCACATTCAGCGCCCCGAACGGTGCGGGGTCCAGATTTTCATCCACCCGCACACGCTCTTGCTCATCACGGATTTCAAACTCGCCGCCGAAATTGATCCCGCCCCGCAGCGACACCGTCAGTTTGTCCGTCGCCTTCCAGATGATGGAGGCCGCGCCCTGCCAGCCGGAGACATCCAGGGTATTGGCTCCATCATTGCGGTCCAGGTCCCAGGACCCACCGCTGGGGTAAAGGCTGAGGCTCAGCGTCAGCGGCTCGCTTACCTTATAACCCAGCACCATGAAGGGCGGCGTCACCTGCACGATCCAGTCACCCGGCCTCCAGATGAAACCCAGCGCTGGCAGCAGCGTGCCGTCCTCATTCGCATAGCTGGCAAAGACGCCGCCCGCGATGGTGAAGGTCTCTGTGAATTCATAGCCGATCAGGCCCAGGGCCGAGATCTGGAAATCATCCAGCGAGATGCCGTTGAAGTCCGTGCCCAGACCTGGTGTCACGAAGCCCAAGCCCCACCAGTTGCTGGTGGGCGAATTCCAAAAGTAGCCCACCTGCGCCTCCAGCGTGTGAAGGTCCATCGTTTCACCGGGATCAAAATTGAGCTGCGTGAGGTTGTAGCCCAGGGAGGTGCTCAGGCGGCCTCCTTCACCCACCTTCGTGCTCCACACCGGGATGATGGTGCGGACTTCGAACATCTCCAAACTGCCCTTCAAGCTGCCATCGAAATCCTGCTCTCCGATGAAGGTGGTATCCACCATGTAACCGGGGCGGCCAAAGCCGAAAGCAGCCGGGTCAATCAGTTCAGCCGCAGGCAGAGAAGCCGCCAAGGAGAAGGCGGCACAGAGGGGAAGCGTGAATTTGAGGGGCATGGCATTTGAGCAACGCCAGCCCCTCTCTGATGGATGCAGAGGATTGTCTTTAGGCCACGTCAGTCTTACACCCGACTCCAGCGCTGAAAGGTCTCGATAGCCTCATACTCGGCCAGCCCCAGGGCATCGTAGTTTCGGGCATTCTGCCGGTTCGATTCAGGCGAGCCCAGCTCCAGGCTGGAAAGGGAACCGTAGCGGGAAAGCGCGCGGCCTTTGCGCCCGAGCTGCATCGGGCTCAGCGGCACCGCCATGTCGATCTCATGCGCCGCCAGCGGCTTCTCCTTGCCGCGATACAGCCACAGGCTGGCACTGCCTGCCCAGTCTTCTTTCTTGCAGGCCTTCAGCGCACTTTCCAGCACGCGGAAGCAGATGCCGGAGACGCTGCTCGGATCCGCCGCATCCCCGGTGGTGTAGATCTGGTGTGGGCGATGCTCGCGCAGCAGGGCTGCCAGAGCCTCCACGTCCGCCTCCGTGCTTTTGAAGCGGCGGTAACGACCCTGCTCATAGAAGGGCAGGTCCAGGAAGGTCACATGGTCCGTTCCCACATTGCAGGCATGGGCCGCATCGCGCAGTTCCCCACGCAGGATCAGGCCCTTCAGCTGGCGCAGCACGGGAGTGTCTTCGCCGAATTCACCCTTCTCCTCCAGCAGGCGCAGCACCTCGCGGGCATAGGCCGTCTGGTTTTGCCAGGCCGGACTGTCTTCCACGATGCCTGCCAGCTCCAGCAAGGTGCCGGCAAACTTGTCCGCCTCGCTGTCGGCAATGCGCAGGCTGCCGCTCGTCAGCGCGACGATGCGCACATCATGCCCCTGCTCGACGAGTCGCTCGATCGTGCTGCCCATGGCCACGATGGCATCCTGCGGCTCCGGACTGAAAACGAGCACGCGCTTCGGATACGGCGTGGCCCGTTCTGGACGGTAGGTGTCGTCCTCGTTCGGCTTGCCGCCGGGCCAGCCCGTGATGGTGTGCTGCAGCTGGTTGAAGATGCGGATGTTGAGCTGATAAGCCGGACCTTGTTCCGAAAGGAGATCGCTCAGGCCATGCTCATTGTAGTGCTCATCCGTCAGCTTCAGCACCGGGCGCTTCGTTTTAAAGGCCTGCCAGGTCACCGCACGGCGGGTCTCCCGCGGGGTCCAGGACACTGGGCCCACGAGCCACGGCAGCTTCACCCGCGTCAGCTCGCGCGAGGCCCCAGCATCAATGAAGAAACGGGCATCTGGATGATCCTGAAGGAAGGAGGCGGAGATGGCCTCCGTCACTTCGCCTTCCACGGCCTTGGCCACCATCTCGGCCTTGTTTTCACCCCAGGCCATCAGCACCAGTTTCTTGCCGCGCAGGATGGTGCCCACCCCCATGGTGATGGCAAAGTGCGGCACGTTTTCCTCCCCACGGAAGTCGGCGGCGGCATCCTGGCGCGTCACGCGGTCCAGCGTGATGCGGCGTGTCAGGGAGTCGCGGCTGGAGCCCGGTTCGTTGAAACCGATGTGGCCCGTGCGCCCGATCCCCAGGATCTGGAAATCAATGCCGCCTGCCGCATCCATCTTCTCTTCATACTCGCGGCAATGAGCGAACACCTGGTCTCCGGGAACAAGACCGCTGGGGATGTTGATGTTCGCCTTCGGGATGTCGATGTGATCGAAAATCTGCTCCCGCATGAAGCAGGCGTAGCTCTCAGGATGGTCACCGCTGAGGCCGTAGTATTCGTCGAGGTTGAAGGTGATGACGTTCTTGAAGCTCAGCCCTTCTTCCTTATGCAGGCGGATCAGTTCTCGGTAAAAAGGCACCGGGGTGGAACCTGTGGCCATGCCAAGCACGACATTTTTCCCCTGCATGGCGCGCTCCTCGATCAGCGCCTTCACCTCAGCCGCGAGGGCCTTTGCCGCCGCTCCAGAGTTGGGGAAAATATGGGTGGGAATGTGCTCGTAGGACTCAGCAAGGGTGCGGCGGGACATGGTCTGGGGGCGGTGGTTGGGGAGGAAAGTCCGTCGTCTGATTCAAACGGCAAGCCAATCCATACGCGGATTCTGGCGTTGTTTCATCAGCACTCAACCCCGAACCTGCACCGCCTGCGATATCCGCGTGTGCGGCTCGCGTATTCCTGTGACCGGGAAGTCCCCACCCTGCCTCCCTCAGTTCGGATTGCGCACCACAGCCACCGTTTTGCCGCAAGCCTCCCGAACCTTCTCCCACTCCCCCTTCTGGATCCACTCGCGCCGCGCCATCCAAGTACCGCCACAGGCCACCACATTTGGGTTTTTAATGTAGCCGGCCAAGTTTTCCAAATTCACCCCGCCTGTAGCCAGAAACTGCATTTTCGGAAACGGGCCTGCCAGCGCCTCAATGGCCGTCAGGCCGCCAAAGGCCTGGCTGGGAAAAAAGTTCACCAGGCTCGCCCCTAGATTCTGCGCCTGCATGATCTCCGTCGGCGTCACCGCGCCTGGGATCACCAGCAAATCCCGCCGTCGACCATGCCGCAAAATGTTCTCATCAAACCCCGGCGTGACGATGAACCGCACCCCCAGACGCCACGCCGCATCAAACTGCGCCAGCGTCGTCACCGTCCCTGCCCCCACGATCATGTCCCGCCGATCCAGGAGGCGCTCCAGCGCTGCCAGAGAATCCTGCGTACGCAAGGCCACTTCCACCACTGGCAGCCCCCCGGCCACCAGGGCATCGGAAAGAGGCTTGACCGATCTTAAGTCGTCAATAATCACGTTAGGGATGATGCGGTGATGAGCCAAAAGTTCGATGATCTCTTTCATAAGGAGCCTGGGTGATCCGTCACCCCCAGTACCACGTTGCGCATTGCAAGTTACACGATTTCTTCACCAAAGTTCAAATCTTCTGGGCATCCAAGCAGCATTCACCATGGGGACAGGTTCCAGTCTATCCTCTTTATACAGCTAACTGACCCTATTTCCGGCCAGATAGGTGCATGCCCATTGCATGCGGACCGGCTGCAATGGCCGGAAAAGCCCGCTGTACAAAAACGCTGGAATATACCCCACCCCGGCGTAGTTCTTACGCCCTCCCCCAACCCCCGCCCCCCGCAACCGCTATGCGTCAACTGCTCTGCAGCCTGATTGGTCTTTTCGTCGTCTCATCTCTTCCTGCCCAAACCCGCACCTGGACGGGTGCCGGAGCGGATGACAACTGGGGTACCGCCGCCAACTGGGGAGGCACTGCCCCAGTCGCCACCAATAGCATTGGCTTCGCAGGCACCACCCGCCTGAACACGATCAACAACCTGACGCCCGACATCGCCATCGCCGGCATCAGCTTTGCCGGCGGCTCGGGGGCCTTTGTCCTCAGTGGCAACCGCATCACCCTTACAGGCAACATCACCCAGAACGATGACACCCTGCAGACGATCAATCTGGACATGATCCTCAGTGCCACGCGCACCTTTACCCAGGGCACCGCAGGCACGGCCACCGCAGGCAGCATCACCCTCGGTGGCATCCTCAGTGGCAGCGGCGGCATTATCAAAACAGCCGCTAACACCTCCACCGCCGCCAACTACAACACTCTGACCCTCCTGGGCACAAATACCTACACGGGCAGCACCACCGTGAGCTCCGGCACCCTCCTCGTCAGCGGTCTCACCGGTTCCATCGCCACCAGCAGTGCCATCATAGTGGACAACGGTTCCAGCTTAGGCTCCGCCGTTTCCATCGGTGCCCGCCTGTGGCTGGACAATACGGCAGGCAACCTGAACCGCCTGGGCGACACCTCCGGCATCACCCTCCGGGGCTTTGGCCAGTTGCAGCTCACCGGCAATGCCACCACCAGCACCACCGAAACCGTCGGCCAGATCACCCTGGGCGGCGGCATCGCAGGCTCGCGCGGCGTCATCACCCTGGATGGCACTGGCACCGGTCTGCTTAACACCCTGGCAGCCTCCGGCTTGGCCCGCAGCAATACCAGCACCGGCCTCATCCGTGGCACCAACCTCGGCCAGGCCGATACCAATGCCACCCGCATCACCCTTGCCTCCACCGCAGGCCTGACCTTCGTCGGCACCTCCACCGCCAGCGGCAGCACCCCCGGCACCGCCAAAGACCTCCGCATCGTCCCTTACCTCCTCGGCGACACCTCCGCGACAGGCAATGGAACCAGCTTTGTCACCTACGATTCCGTCGGCGGCCTGCGCCCCCTGGCGACCAGCGAATACACCGTCCTCACCGCTGGTTACACCAGTGCCCTCAATCCCGAAAACGTCACCGGCTTCAACGGCACCCTCACGAACGCCAGCCCCACGGTGAACTCCCTCCGCTTCATCGCAGGCTCAACCCTCAGCGGCACAGGCACTCTCACTGTGGCCAGCGGTGCCATCGCCAATCTCACCGGTGGTGCCACCACCATCAGCGGCTTCAGCGGCATCACCCTCGGCAACGGCATCTGGAATGAAGGTATCCTCACTGCCCAGGGCAACACCCTCACTATCAGTGTCCCCATCAACGTAACGGGCGGCGGTGGTATCACCAAGGCAGGTGCCAATGAAGTCATCCTTTCCGCAGCCAACACCTACACCGGCGAAACTCACATCCACCAGGGAACGCTTACTGCCTCTCACAACAACGCGCTGGGCAGCACCAGTAGTCGCACAGTAGTCAACGCAGTCGAAGGCGGCATCCTCGGCCTCCGTGGCGACATCACCACCGCCGAACCCATCACCCTCATTGGTGAAGGCGTGAACTTCGCCGCTGCTCTCCGAAACCTTTCTGGCAACAACACCCTCACAGGTCTCATCACTGTCACAGGCAGTTCCCGCATTGCCACCAGCGCGGGCATCATGAACGTCACCGGCGGCGTCAACGCCTTGGCCACGTCCCAGCTCGTCATCAACTCCAGCTCGACCATCAACTTCTCCGGCCAGTCCGTCATCCTCGGCGCGGGCGGCAGCTTTTACGCCGACTCCGGCGGCCTCACCACACTTTCCTCCACAGGCAACTACTGGGGCAGCACCCGCATCGGATCGAGCGCTACCACACCCACCCTGCGTTTGGGCGCAGAAAACGTTCTGCCCGAATTCAGCCAGCTCCAGCTCGGCTTCAGCTATGCCGTCAGCGGTGGGGTGGACCTCAATGGCTTCAACCAGACCGTCGGCTCCCTCTCCACGGGCACCTCTCTGGCGGGCACTCGCGTCATCACCAGCGCCACCCCCGCCACATTGACGGTGAACCAATACACACCCACCAGCTATGATGCAGGCTTTGGCGGGGCCGTTTCCTTCGTCAAAGGCGGCACCGCCGCACTCACCCTCCAGGGCACACACACTGGCACTGGCACCACCTCCGTGAACAACGGCACCCTCATCCTGGACTACACCGCCAGCAACACCACCAAACTGGCCGATGGTGCCGCCCTCATTCTCGGCACCGCCACCCTCCAGCTCGACCGCTCCACCACCCCCACCGGTTCCCATGTGGAAATCGTCGGCTCCACCACCGTTCGTGGCTCGGCCAACATCACCCGCCCCGGCGGCACCTCCACCCTCCAGCTCAATGAAATCACCCGTGAAGGCGGCACCCTGAACATCGCCACCGCTGGCATCGCCACCACCGACACCCTGAACAATGCCGCAGGCATGCTCGGCACCTGGGCCACCGTCGGCGGCACCGACTGGGCCGTGAACTCCACCAATGCGGCCGATGGGGCCATCACCGCCTTCACTGGTTACAGCGACATCACCCGCGTCGGCGTCAGCGCAGTGCCCAATTCCCCTGGGGCCAACATCCGCATCATCAATGGCGGCACCAGTGGCAACATTACCCTCGCCGCCACAACGACCGACATCCACAGCCTGAACATGACTGCCAATGGCGGCACCACCACGATCGACCCTGGCACCGGTGAAACCCTGCGCCTGGGCGCCCAAGGCGGCATCCTCCACGCCGCCGGGGCCAGCGCCCTCCTCATCGGCACCGCCGCCAATGACGGCCCCCTCACCGCAGGTGGTGCACCGGACACCACAGGCGAAATCCTCATTCAGCGCTGGTCCACGAATGATCTCACCGTCAACTCCACCATCGCCAATAACGGCACAGGCATTGTCTCCGTTACCCTCGGTGGCAGCACCGGCACCACCCGCTTCACCGGCACCAACACCTACACCGGCCGCACCACCCTCAATGCAGGCCGTCTCATCATTGATGCCGAAACCGCGCTGGGGGCCAATCCCACAGCCTTTGCTTCCGACCAGCTCACCCTCAATGGCGGCACCCTTTCCACCGGCACCGCCTTCACCCTCGATGATGCGAATCGCGGCATCACCCTCGGCGCTTCTGGTGGCACCCTTGAAGCCACCTCCGCAGCCAATGTCCTGGCCCTTACCGTCGCCGTCCCCGTTGCGGGCAATGGCCCCTTGAACAAGACCGGGGCCGGAGATGCCCAGCTCAGCGTCGCCAACAGCTACACCGGCCACACCTATGTGAATGCAGGCCGCCTGCGCATCAGCCACGGCTCGGCCCTGGGGACTACCGCCAGCGGTACCACCGTGGCCAACAACGCTGCCCTGCGCCTGGAAGGTGCCGGGTTCACCCTGGCCGAGCCTCTCTTCCTCATCGGTCAGGGCATCAGCAGCGCCGGGGCTCTGCAGAGCAACACAACGACCGACAGCACCGTCTCTGGCCTCATCACCATGCCCTCCTCCGGCAGCTCGCGCATCAACGTCAGCAGCACCGGCAGGCTCATCGTCAGCGGCGGCGTCCGCAGTTCAGGCGTCTCTTCTACGGACACCCTCGTTGTCGTCGGCGGGGTGACCTTCACCGACAACCCGGTCAATATGTACACCGGTCGCCTGGAACTCGTCTCCGGTGCCACCCAGCCCATCATCGCCGTCGCAGGCAACAGCTACGGCGTGCTGAATTCCGGCTGGGGAGCCCTCTCCCAGGTCACCGTCAGCAATGCCCTCAGCCCCATCGGCGTCCTTGAGCTGGGTTACCACGCCACCTTCAGTGGCAGTTCGCCCAACACGACTTTCAATCTCAATGGCACCCAGCAGACCGCTGCCGAGCTCCGCACCGGGGCCATCTCCATCGGTTCAGGCGGCTACACCAGCCCCACCCGCATCCTCACTGGCACCATTGGCTCCTACCTCACCCTCAACCAGGCCACCAACAGCCTCTTCGATGGCAGCCTGCAAGGCGCAGTCTCCCTGGTGAAAAACGGCAATGGCATCCTCAGCCTGCAAGGCAACAGCACCACCACCGGCGACACCGTGCTGGTGGCCGGTGGCATCGAGCTACGCAATGCGCCAGGCTCCATCCAGTCCGGCACCCTCGCTGCCAGCACTGGCAGCAGCAGCAACTTCACCACCGTCATCACCGGCCTCACCAATGCCACCACCACCCTTTTGGTGGGGCAGCCCATCACGGGCGCTGGCATCCCCGCAGGCTCCTTCATCGCCTCCATTGACAGCAATTCCCAGGTCACCATCCGCTCCACCGTCGCCGCCACCGCAGGCAGCACCACCGCCACCTTCGGCGCAGTCACAGGCGCACTCACCAACAGCACCCTCGAATACCAGGGCGGCAACTTCAGCTTTGGCGTCACCACCGCCGCCACCACCCTCGGCGGCATCAAGGGTTCCCAAAATCTGAGCCTCACCAATGCCGGCAACAACCCCGTGGCACTCACCGTCGGCGGCAATGACCAATCCACCCTTTACAGCGGGGCCATCAGCGGCAGCGGCTCCGTCATCAAAACCGGCACCGGCACCCTGGAACTCACCGCCACCAGCACCCACACCGGCGGCATCGCCGTGAATGGCGGCGTGCTGCTGGTAAACAACACCGCTGGCTCAGGCACGGGCCTGGGCCCCGTCTCCGTCCTCACCGGGGCCACCCTCGGCGGCACAGGCAGCATCGGGTCCGCCAGCTCCACCGCCAACATTCTAGTGAACAGCGGTGGCAGGCTGCGCATCGGCAGCACCCACGGCATCCAGGAAGGCATCCCTGCCGATCTCGACCTCGCCACCAGCGGCCTCGGCACCATCACCCTCAGCGGCATCGTCCAGTTCGATCTCTTCGCCCGCAGCGCCGGCATCAACAGCACGGAAAACAATGACATCCTCCGACTCACCTCCGATACGGCGGTCATCATCGGCGGCACCTTGGAAGTCACCAACAGCACCCTGGATGACACCTCCACCTGGGTCTATGGCGATTCCTGGCAGCTCTTTGACTGGAGCGGTCTCAGCCCCGACCCTCATCACACCGGCGGCTTTGCCAGCTTTAACCTGCCCACCCTCAGCCCCGGCCTCATCTGGGATACCAGCGCCCTCTACACCACCGGCTTCATCACCATCGCTCCAGAGCCCGGTCGCGCCTTCCTCCTCGCCCTCGGCGGCTTCAGCCTTTTGCTCCGCCGCCGTCGTCGGGTGGGTTGAGCCCCTCCCACACACGCCGTTTTTTCGGCCGCAAGCGCGTGGGGCCACCCCGTTGCTTGCGGAAGATGTCAAAGACCACGTCCGATCCGTCCACCTTCATCTGGTGGACCATCTTCAGCAGCGTGCCCAGCCGTCCCTTCGGAAATCCGGCCTTGTTGGCAAACCAGCCCAGGTACTCCGCCGGGATGTCATAAATGGGCACTCCATAAGGCGGGTGATTCTGCGGCCCGTACTTACCAAACGGCATGTGCGTCCGCCCGATCTCCTCAAGATCGTGCTTCATCTGGGCGGCCAGGTCATCCATACCTCATCAAGGGCTGGGCCGTCCCTTTTGTCCAGCCAGGAAAGAATCGTCTCCCAACTACACAAAATCCTCGTATCCTGGCGGGCGCTTGCTAGTTTCCCGACCCGTGATCAAAAAAAGCACCAGGGGCATTTGGGGCGCGCTTGCTTTCAGCGTGGCAGGCACAGCTATTTCTTCGGCAGAGCCCGTGAAAGTCACCCTCAAAAACGGAGCCCAAGTCCAGGGCGACATTCTCCGCGAACGCGATGACGTCCTCATGCTCGATCTCGGCTTCACCGTCCTGAACGTGCCCCGCACCGAGATCGCCTCCCAGGAAAAGACCAGCGCCCAAAAGCTCATCGGCCCCAGCATCGCCGAAAGCGAGGACATGTACTTCGTCGAGCCTGGCCGCGAGCCTCTTGCCGTGGACAAAAACGTGCTGCGCGTAGGCGAGGCCGTCGTCCAGATCCAGACTTCCTCCGGCCTCGGTTCCGGCTTCATCATCAATAAGCTCGGCCACGTCATCACCAACCAGCACGTCATCGCCGGCGAGCGCGAAATCTCCGTCGTCGTCTATCGCAAAAAGAACGGCGGCCTGGAAAAGGAAGTCTTCCCCAAGATCAAGATCATCGCCATGAACGGCTTCCTCGATCTCGCCATCCTGCAGATTGACGATCCCGCCGCCAGCAAGCTGCCCTTTGCCCCCCTGGGCGATTCAGACCTCCTCATCCAGGGCCAGCCCGTCTTTGCCATCGGCAGCCCCCTCGGGCTTGAGCGCTCCGTCTCCCAGGGCATCGTCAGCGTCCGCGCCCGCGAGACCCGTGGGGCCTGGTCCATCCAGAGCACCACCCAGATCAACCCCGGCAATTCCGGCGGCCCCCTCTTCAATGCCCGCGGCGAAGTGGTGGGAGTGAACAACATGAAGCTCGCCGGTGTCGGTGTGGAGGGCCTCGGCTTCTCCATCCCGGCCAATCTGCTCAAGCTCTTCCTCAAAAACCGCGACGCCTTCGCCTTCGATCCCCGCAATCCCAACAGCGGCTTCCGTTACCTCTCTCCCCCTGCCCCGGCCACTCCGGCCGCCCCTGCACCTTCCTCCAAAACCCCAGAGACTCAGCCATGAAACCTCCCCGTTTTCTTTCCCTTTTCACCCTGCTCAGCCTCCTGGGTAGCGTGTCCGCCCGCGCAGACAAGCTCGACGAATGGTACAAGCTCCTGCCCAAAAACACCGTCGGTGTCATCGCCATCAAGAACACGCCCGAGTTGCTGGCCGATTGGGACAAGAGCAGCTTCGCCAAACTGATGCAGGATGAGGAGTTCAAAAAATGGACCGCCCCCATGATCAAGGACGGCGAAACTCCCTGGGACAAGGCCCTAAAGGAAGAAACCGGCGAAGGCCTTTATGACAGCCTCAAGCGCTACCCTGGCGCCAGCATGGCCATCTTCGTGGGCGACAGCCCGGAAGATTTCTCCGGCGACTCGCCCCCCGTCTGCGCCCTAAGCGACGCCACCGGCCAGGAAAAAGCCCTCGAAGAAATGAAGGCCAAAGAGGCCGAGCTCTCCATCAAAAAAGACGAGACCCTCAAGCAGCGCACCCAGGACGTCGCCGGTGTCACCGTCCACATCCTCTCGGACTCTGAAGATGCCGATGAAGGCTGGGAAGACGGTCACGCCTTCGTGGATAGCACCCTTGTGGAGGCCACCTCCCTAAAGGACATGCAATACCTCATCACCGCTCTGAAAAGCGGTGCCGGGGAAGGCTCCGACGTCGTCGGCGGCCACCTCACCCGTCTCTCCAAACTGACCGACGGCAACACCGACGTCCTCATCTACCTCAATGGCGAAACCCTCGTCCAGTGGGGTCTCGATGCCGCTCTCGCCTCCGCCGGTGAAGGTGCCGCCCAGATGCCCGTCTCCCCAGAGACCATCATCGAAGCCCTCGGCCCCAAGGAACTCCAGTCCATCGCCCTCACCCTCGATCTCTCCGATGCGGAGTCCCGCATCGAGATGGCCATCCTCCATCCTGAAAAACCCACCGGCTTCGTCAATCTCCTGCGCAGCTCCCAGGGCGAGATCACTCTCCCATCCTTCGTCCCTGCAGACGTCCTCAGCAGCACCGTCACCCGTTACAGCCTCCTCGGCCTTTGGGACAATCTCCTCGCCATGGTCAACAAGCTCGGCCCCATGGCCGCCATGGCCACCATGCAGCTCGGCGGCGTGGAAGCCCAGGCCGGGGTGAAAATCCGCGAAGACATCTTCGCTAGCCTCGATGACGAATACATCGAAATTACCGATGGCACCCTCGAAGACCAGAGCCAGGTCCTCGCCATCAAGGTCAAGGACCGCGAACGTTTCGGTGGTGCCGTCGATGGCGTGAAGCGTTTTGCTGGTTCCGGTTTTGCCGCCTTTGAGGAGACCGAGTACCTCGGCTACCAAATCAATGTCATCAAGGCCGCCCAGCCTAGCGGCACCGAGCTCGCCTTCTGCCTCACCGATGGTTACTTCCTCTTCAGCACCGGCCCCCAGGCCCTACTGAAAAAAGTCCTCGCCCGCATGAAGGAGCCCACCGGCCCCAGCATCTGGGATGACGCCCGCGTGCAGGATCTCATCGCCCGCCTGCCCAAGGGCTACGGCGGCGTCGGCGTCGCCGATGGCGGCAAGATGATGAAGGTCGTCGTGGATGCCATGTCCATGGTCCAGGGCAAAGTCGGCCAGGGTTCCAAGAAAAAAGGCAAGGGCAAGAAGGGCAAAGGCAAAAAAGCCGTCGATCCTGACGACACCGATGCTGCCCTCGAGGCCATCGCAGGTGGCCAGGACTCCTGGTTCGACCCCGCCGCCGCCCCCTCCGACGCCATGTGGAAGCGCTACTTCGGCACCAGCATTAGCGGCTACTACTCCCCTGCCGATGCCATCCACTACCGCGCCATCTCCACCCCTGTCGAGGCCCAGTAAATCGCCGCCCTGCTCATGCGCGCCCTCCTTTTCCTCGCCGCCCTCACCGCCCAGGCTGCCGATACCCCCGGCCTCTACTTTGATGGGCCGGAAGTCGTCAAGCTGGACTGGAACACCTCCAGCCCCCGCTCCGGCGACTTCAATGGCGACGGGCTGCAGGACCTCGTGGTCTTGAATCAGGATCGCGCGCGCATCGAGTTCCTTCTCCAGCGCAAGGCGGGTGCCCAGCCTGGCGAGCCGGAGCGCACCTCCCGGGGAGATCGCTGGAACCCCATCCTCGAAGTCTCACGGCTGGAAAAGCAGCCACTCATTATCGGCCAGAGCGCCTGGTCGCTAGCCGTCGGCGACTGGAACGGCGACAACCGCCCCGATATCGCCTACACTAACGACGATGACAAACTCGTCCTCCGCACCCAGGGCAAGCCCGGCGACTGGAGCCAGAAAAAAGAGTTCACCCTCGATTCCACCGCCGAGGATGGCACCGTCCTCATCGCCACGGACCTCAACGGCGATAAACGCCACGACCTAGCCCTCCTCACCTCCACCCGCCTCATGGTCTGGCTGCAAAGCGCCCCCGGCACCTGGGCCGAGCCCAAGACCTACGTCCTCGGCCAGACCGAGTGCGGCGGCCTGCGCAGTGGCGACCTCAACGGCGACGGCCTCACAGACCTGTTTTACACCGCGCCTGATTCTGATGCACTTCTGGTTAGGCTACAAAAGGAAGGCGCCAGCTTTGGCGAAGAATGGCGTCTCGAGATGCCCGAAAGCCGCTGCTGGGTCCACCCCGTGAAACTCGGCAAGGACACCGGCCTCGCCTGGATCCGCAGCGACACTGGCATGGTCGAAATCGCCCGCCTCACCAGCACCGCCGCCAAGCCCGATTCCGACCGCGCCGTCACCATCCGCCACGCCATGCCCACCACGGAGAGCAAGGGCGGCGGCACCGCCTATGGCGACCTCAATGGCGACAAAGTCGCTGACATCGTCCTCGCCGAGCCCAAGAACGCCCGCCTCTGGTTCTTCGCCGGCCTCGCCACCGGCGGCTTTGCCGAAGGCCGTGAATTCCCCGCCCTCAGCGGCATCGAAAGCATCGCCATTGCCGATGTCGATGGTGACAGCAAACCCGAGCTCCTCCTCCTCAGTCCCGCCGAAAAAAGCCTCGGCCTCTCCCGCTGGGCCAAGGACCGCCTCACCTACCCGGAGGTCATCCATCAGACCACTGACACCCTGCTCACCCTTCAGACCGGCCGCCTCGGCGATTCCAAGGAAACCTCCGTCCTCGTCCTCACCGAGGCCAAAAGCAAAGTCTCCCTCCTCTCCCTGAAGTGGGCCTCCGCCGACAAGAAATTCCAGGCCTCCAGCCAGGAGCTGCCCAGCAGCCCCACCAAGCCCAATGCCCTCCGCTTAGTTGACGCCAACCAGGATGGCCGCGGCGATCTCGCCATCTTCTCCAGCATCGCCTCCATGCAGATCCTCCTCAGCCAGAAGGACGAAAAAATCCCCTTCAAGCGCGCCGAAGGCCTGCCGGACAACCTGCTCAACAAGCTCTCCGCCACCGCCATGACCACCGCCGACCTCGATGGCGACGGCAAAGCCGAAATCATCGTTGCCAAGGATCAGATCGCTCGTGCCCTCCGCATCGGTGCCGATGGCAAAGCTGTCACGGTCGAGCAGTTCAACGCTCCCGAATCCACCGCCCAGATCAGCGCCGTCATCGTCGTCCCTGGCAAAGACAAGCCCGATGTCCTGCTGGCCGATACCGCCAACGGCCAGCTCTACGAAATGGTGCCAGGCAAGGACGGCGTCTATCGCTCCGCCCACACCCACGCCCTCTCCAGCCTCACCCCGGACGAATGCCACCTCATCCCCACCGGCAAAGGCAACGGCCTCCTCCTCATTGGCAAGACCAGCTTCGAAATCAGCCCCCTCACCGGCGACATCCTCGCACTGGAAACCGTCACCACCTTTGACAGCGAACTCAAGGACACCTCCGCTACCGACCTCATCGTCGCCCCCTTCACCCAGGGTGCCAACGACGATCTCGTCATGATCGATTCCGGCAAAAGCCGCGTGCTGGAACTCTTCCAGGCCCAGGCCGAAACTCCTCCCACCTGGATCAGCGCCCTCCACTTCCGCATCTTCGAAATCGACCCCCAGTACCGTGGCAAAACCGGCCTCGCCAGCGAACCCCACGACTACACCTCCGTGGATCTCAATGGCGACGGCAAACTCGACCTCGCCCTCCTCGTCCACGATCGCCTCCTCCTCTACGTGAGGAAATAAGGGGCTGAAATGACCGAGCCGAGAAGCCGCCTGCGCCAAAGTACTCCAGAGCTTTAGCTCGCCCAAATCCCACCCCGGTTCCGGTCGGAAGCTCAGTCGTAGGGCGGGTGTGTCCGGGGCAAAAAAAGCTCGCAACTCAATACGTCCCATCGCCGGATTACCCGCCTGTCTGGGAGCCTTCGCAGCCCCTGCATTCCCACCCCGCCACCTCTCTTGCTTCAGACCGGGCTCACAGGAGCACCCCTAACCTCAACTCCACGTGCCGTTCTTCAAAAACCCGATCGGCAGCGAACTCGAGTTCACGTTATAAAAATTCGCGATGTTCGGCAGCACATAATCCATGTCCGCCGCCGACACGCCAAACCAGCGAAGCATCTCGGCAAAGAGTGAGTCCACCGAAGTCGTAGGAATCGTCCGGCCACCGTAGCCCGTGTCATCGTTGCTTTCCAGAGTCAGGTCCGGGAATGTCCCATAGATGCGCCCGCCGCGTATCGGCCCGCCCATCACCAGCGCATTCGCCCCCCAGGCATGGTCTGTGCCTCGGCCGTTGCTCCGCAGCGTCCGGCCAAAGTCCGAGGCCGTGTACGTGATCACACTGTCCTGTAGGCTCAGTTGGTCCAGCGCCCGTTGAAAAGCCGTCAGGGCCTCGTCCATCATCGTCAGCATCTCGGCCTGCGTCTCCAGCAGTTCACCATGATGGTCCCAACCGCCAAAGCTCAGGTACAAGGTCTGCCGATGCAGCCCAAGGCTATCGCGCAGCGCGATCATCTTAGCCGCCGCACGAAACTGCTGCGCCACCCAGTTGCCCGAGGGAAACAGGCCGCTGATGGCGCTGTCATCATAGCCGTTGAACTGCTGCAAAAAGAACTCCTGGAGCTCGATGCTCGTCTTGGTCAGCCGGGCATAGGACTGCTGCATCAGGTTCGAGTAAGACTGCTCGATCATGCTCCGGTGCGCCGCATTCTTCAGCCGCATCGGATGCAGCGCCTCCCCGATGTCACTGCCCGTGAAAGTCAGCGCCCCGCTGTCAGTCACCACAAACTGCGTGGTGCTGTTGCCCACCTGCCAGAGGCTGTTGCCCGCCAGCGAAATGTTCATCGAGATGCTGTCCGCATTCACCACACTGTGCAGCACATCCGCCGCCCGCCCGGCCCAGCCCGCTAGCTGCGTCATGCCCTGCGGCACGGACGTCTGCCATTGGTCGATCTGGTCGCTGTGCGAATACAGGGCACGTGGCAGCGGCATGGTCTCGGCCAGGTATTGCGCCTTTGTCACCGGCTGGATCAAAGTGCCCACATTGGAAATGAAGGCCGCACGCCGCTTCGCCGTATCCCCGCCCAGACCATTGAACAGCTCCTGCAGGCCAGGGCAGCTCGGATGGATGCCATAGAGCTGCCCGTCCCCGCCATCCTGGTTCAGAGGCCGCAGCTCCGCAGTGCCCAGTGCCAGATGATCCCGCGTCTCCGCATAGACCGCGTGCCGTGCACTGTCCCGAGGGACTAACCAATTGTAGGAATCATTCCCCCCATGCAAAAACAGGCACACCAGCGTCCGGTGATCCGTCGGTGCCCCCTGCGCGGCTGCATTCCCCGCCAGCTTCAGGTTCAGCAGCGTGTTCAGCACCGAGACGCTGCCCAGCGCCGAACAGGCAGATTGTCCGATGAAACGGCGGCGGGTGGAGGTTGAAGGCTTCATAGGGAACTAAGCTTACTTCATCACCGCACCTTCCGGGCAGACGATGGCCAGATAGGCTGCCACCTGCGCACGGGCATCGGCCTGTTCAGCGGGAATCTGGTTGATGGCTCCCAGGATGAGCATCCGGGTGGCGGGCCGCATCTGCCCGGCGCAGAACAGCAGGTTCAGATGATCCACCAGGTGCGCCGGAGTCGCGGCCAGAGCTTTTTCACGGGAGAGATCCAGAGGAAACCGGTAGGTCTCCCACTGGGAAAAACCCTGCACCATGATCTGCCACAGCCGATTCGGAAAGGAGATGGAGCTGAAGCTGTCGGTGATCTGAAACACGGGGCCTGCCAGATTGTTTTGCGTGAGCAATCCTGGCGCACGGTAGTCAGGCCGGTAGAAGTTAAAGACACTCGGCGAGTAGGTGGGTTCCTGGCGGCTGGCATTGAAGAAATCACCCCAGTCCCACCACAGCAGATCCGGCACCTCTTTCAGGCCAAAGGCGCGGGCCAGCGCCATGGTGCGGATCACCGGCTCCTTCAGCCGACCGTAGGAAGCTCGCCCCGTGATGCGAGGATCACGGGGCTCTTCATCCAGAAGGATCGCCTTCACCACCGCCTTCAGATCTCCCCGCACGCCCTCGCCATTGTCGGTAAACACAGCCGCAATCCGTTGCACATAGGCCGGGCTGGGATTGTCCATGACCAGAAACTGGATGAGCTGTCGCCCGATGAAGACCGGCGTGTTCGGATGCTCAAACAAATGCCGCACCGCATCCCGCACATCGCGCTCCGCATTCTCGTCCGTTGCCGCCCGTGCCGGGATGACGTAGCCGCCTAACAAAGTTTTCTTGCCAAAGTCATGGTATTCGCCACGCAGGGTCATCGGCGTGGCCAGGTCCTGCTCCGTCCATCCGCCGCCGCCCCAGTTGTGCCCGCCGAACCAAAAGCCTGTCATCACACGGGCGAGCTGGGTGATCTCCGCATTGCTGTACGTGGGGATCGGCTGCCCTTGCCCGTTCAGCTTCTGCGTGCCGTCAGGGTTCAGCTCCCACAGCCCGATGGTGAAGAGCTGCATGATCTCACGCGCATAGTTCTCATCCGGGTAACGGTTGATGGAAGGGTCCGCCTTTTGGTTGCCCACATGGCTCAGGTACCGGCCCATCACCGGGTGCATCGTCACCTCCATCAGCAGGTCGTGGTAGTTGCCAAAGGCATGCCGCACCAGGAGATCGTAGTAGTCAGCCATGCCCAGGCAACGGCTTTCTAGATTCGCATCCCGGCGGGAGGTGACCAGGATCTGACTGAGGGCAAAGGCCACGCGCTGGCGCAACTGGTCCTCCCCCTGGATGCTCGCCCGGGCAAAGGCCGTCATCATGTTGTTGCCGAAGAGGAAAGGCGCTTCGATCTCCCCTCCACGGTTGAAGTTGCTCTGCGAACGCTGCCCCAGCATGTCGTCGTAGATGCCCTTGATGTAAGTGGCGTGCAGGGTGGATGGCTTGGCCACCTGCTCCTCGATCCAGCCAGCATAACCAAGAGTTTGCACACGCTGAATGTCTTCAAGGGTCGGGCCAAAGGCCGCCTGCATGAGGAAGCGCGAGGCCTGGGATCTCATGATGGCCGGATTGCCTCCATTCGCACTGCCGCTGCCCTGGCCAAACTGCTCAAGGAGGCTCACCAGATCTCCCCCCACCTCCGCATCGGGCACACCGTCGGCATTGAGGTCCGTATAGACGGGTGGCCGCACACTGCTGGCCACCATCGGGTCAGAGCCCAGCACGTTCACCTCCGTCCAATCGCTGACGCCATCCCCATCCCTGTCCACATCCTCCAAGGCCAGCCGGTAGAAGGTGTTGACCGGATTTTGCAGCACGTTGGCAAAGGTCTGCTGAAAGGCACCCCCATCCGGCACCGGCGCACCGGCCGCAGCCGCCCAGTCGGCCAGGTTGTTCGACTGCCAGACACGGCCCGTTTTATGAAGCAGCGCTGGCCAGCGGACCGTTACATCCGCACCCACATGATCCACAGCGGACCAGAAGCGCGAGTTCGCATCGAAAGGATCCGTACCCGCCGCAGCTTCATCACCATTGGTTAGGCCATCCTGGTCCGCATCCAGATGCCGGGGCAGAATTCCGCCGCCGGCCCAGTGCTCCCAGGGATCTGACATGCCATTGCCATTAAAATCTTCCATGGCTGGCAAACCCGGAGCGCCGTGGTAGAAGGGCGGCAGGCTGCCCGCTTGGAGAGGATGGCTGCCGCCCTGCACTTCCAGTCCATCGGGTGCGCCATCGTCATCGCTGTCGCGATCCCGGGGCATTGTACCCACCAGATATTCACGGAGATTGGTCAGGCCATCCAGATCGCTGTCCACCCCGGCATCGGCGGCATTGTTTTTATTCAGCGTGTGCAGGTCCTCCCACCCATCCGGCATACCATCTTCATCGCTATCCTTGTAGACGGCAAAGGCTGGCGTGTCCTCCAGCGGCGTGCTTTGGAAAAACATCTGCACCCCGTCGTGGCGGGTGATTTCCAGCCGGTTGGCATTCGGCGGATCGCGGAAGTCCTGCCAGTTCACCGCATTGTTATGCACGTTCGTGGCGAGGCGGCAACCTGTGAAGCTGCGGCTGATCACCGTGGCGCCCGTGTCCTGATTGATCAGGCTGAAGGTGAAGGACCAATTCGTCTGCGAACCCGTGCTGTTGCCGAGGATCTGAAAACGCAGCCTATCAGAGATGTCCACACTACCATGCCCGCTGAACCCTAGCGCGGCTTTGTGATCCGTCGGTGTCTCAGTCCAGTCCGCGTCCCAGATGTCCCAGCCATCGTTGTCAGGGTGGCTGAAGCCGTTCTCAAAACTGGAATACAGAAAATAGGAAACCCGGCCGCCCTTCACCCGCAGCGCCACCTGGAAGGCATCACGGCCCGGATTGGCAGCATTGGCCAGCCGGAAATTCATGAGCTGGTTGTCCCCCCAGGGCATGTCCGCCAGATGCCCCCGGGTGTGATCCCAGAGGAGCTGCACATTGTCCACCACCCAGATGAAATTACGGGGCGAGGTGGTGACGATGGGCATCTGCCCATTGGCGGCATCGGCCTCCAGCGGATGCGTGCCTTGGCGGATCTCTTCCGGGTCGCTGCGCCCATCGTAATCGCTGTCGGCCAAATTCGGATTGGTAGGCCATGGCAGGTTTTGCACCTCCGCTCCATCAGCCAGCCCGTCGCCATCCGTATCCGCGATCAGCGGGTTCGATCCCGTATCCGTCGCATTCACCCACAGGCCTGTGCCCGTTTCCACCTTGTCCGTGAGCCCATCCCCGTCCGTGTCTGCCACATGTGGGTCCGTCTGCCGGGTCCATTCGCCCAGATTGTCCAGGTCATCGCCATCCAGATCCCCACCCGCATCGTTGAGCACCGGGTTCAGCCGGTTCGCCAGCTCCCACCACGTGGGCAGACCATCGTTGTCGGCATTCGCAGTTGCGTCCACGATCTGCACGCCATGAATGCCTACCTCATACCAGCTAGTGCGGAAGAGTTTCAGGTTAAAAACGCTGCCAGTGACGTTGCGAAACCGGATCGTATTGCCTCGCCACGGAACACTCTCACTGGAAACCAGCGGCTGGATAAAACGCGTCTCCGGGGCCGTGCTGGAGGTGACAAACCAGCGGTCGCTGCCTGCACTGTCATTCAGCCGCAGCCGCCCTTTGGCACCATCATACACGGAACCCACATAGACGATCACGTCATAAGTGGCATAGGGCACGTGGCCAAAAGTGAGGGTGCCGCCAGTGTCATTGTTCACGCTTAAAAAGCCGTCGAACAGCTTGCCCGTGGAACTGCCACCCTGGCCGCTGGCCCAAAAACTGGAGCTCGAGCTCCAGCTCATCGTCGTGCCAGTGGGAGCGCCTGCACTGTTCACCAGCACCCCGGCCACAGGGCTCGCCACGGCCTCCTGGTTGCCCGTAGAGGAGTTCCAACTGGTGAGCGGAATCGTGCTGTTCCAGTTCATCTGCGGGGCAAAACCAGTGACGGCCAGCGCCGCGAGGGCATTCTCTGGATTCAGCTCGGAAACAAAATTCAGTCCGATGCTACCACTCCAGGCCGGTGGGGTGCTGCTCGCCAGGGCGGGATTGAACCCGGTCCTCACCTCCCACGCATCAGGCGCACCATCATTGTCCGTATCGGCCAGCAGGGGATTCGTGGGCGGGGTAGCGGAGGTTTCTTCGCCATCGCTCAGGGTATCACCATCCGTATCTGCCCGCAGGGGGTGGCTGCCCAGTTCCACCTCACGGCCATCCTTCAGCCCATCGCCATCCGTATCGGCCACACGCGGGTCCGTTTTCAGGGCAAACTCTTGCAGGTTGCTCAGGCCATCCCCATCCGGATTTCCGGCAGCGTCCGCAGCCAGCGCATCGCTGAGCCCATGATCTTCCTCCCACCAGCGTGGCAGATCATCGTCATCCTCATCCACCAGCGCGGTGGGGTGGATCTCCAGCCTCAGCGCATCAAACTGCACCCAGCCGTCTGCCGCACCACCGATGCGGGCCACTTGCAGGATGTTCTCGCCAACAACTGGGGTAAAGCTGCCCGCATCCACCTCCACCACCACGGTGCCGCTGGCGGTCACCATCTCCGTTTTCAGCACGGTGCCATTCAGCCGCACCTCCAGTTCATGGGCCCCGTAGCCGGGCTCCTCCCAGTATCCCCAGACATGGTGGAAAACAAAACGCAGCCGCAGTGTTGGCGTGGCTTGGTTGGCCCCGAGGTTAAAATGAATCCGGGTGAGCGGATTGCCCGGACCGAGGGAACGCTCCAGATTCGTCCATGGCTCCGAAGAGGCAACCGTGCCGATGGGCGCGGGATAAGTCCCCGCAAAGTAAAAATCATTGTCCAAGGCAACCGCACTGCCCGGGGCCGCATTGGTTCCCCAGATGCGATCGCCAAACTCCTCCGGATTGCCATCCTGGTTTCCCAACACTCCCAGAGAAGTGAACTCACCCTGCAAAGCAGGCACCCCGAAGAGCAGGCCCAGGGCGATAGCAGGGAGAGTCAAACGACCTTTCATGACGGGAGAACTTGGAAAACAAACAGAGGAAGATTAACCCCAGCGACTGGTTCCCGCAATCACAGCGCAAAGTTTCACCCTCGTGAACCAAAAACACCCTTTCTCCCCTTCTCAAAAATGAAGATTTCACCGCTGCCAAGGGAAAAGAGAAGATTTTGGCCCCTGGATTGCTGCTTGACGGAAGTGAACCGGCAGTGATTGGTTGCCCCCCGACATCCGGGCTCCCTATGATCGAGTGGGAAAAGCTTCTCTGGTTAACCAGCTACATCATTGTTTCCGCCGGACTGTCCGCCTTTGGGGCGCACAAGGTTAAGGTTCTGTACACCTATTGGAAACATCGCAAAAACCCGCCCAAGGCTCTGGAGGAGTTCGCCGAACTGCCCGTGGTGACCATCCAGCTCCCCATCTTTAATGAGGCGGATGTCTTGGGCCAGCTCGTGGCCTCCATCAGCGCCCTGGATTATCCGAAAGACCGGCTGCAGATCCAGTTTCTCGACGACTCCACTGACGAAACGTCCCAAGCCTGCGAGCAATACGCTCAGGCCATGCGGCAGCAGGGCTTCGACGTGGAATACCGCCACCGCAGCAACCGCCAGGGCTTCAAAGCCGGAGCGCTGGATGCCGCCATGGCGACGGTCAAAGGCGAGTTCATCTGCATCTTCGATGCCGACTTTGAGCCGGAACCTGACTACCTGAAGCAGACCATCCACCACTTCACCGATCCCCAGGTGGGCATCGTACAGGCGCGATGGGGCCACAAAAACCTGGACTTCTCCCTGCTCACCCGCCTTCAGGGCATCCTGCTGGATGGACACCTGATGATGGAGCAGACCTCCCGCAGCCGGCAGGGTGAGTTTTGCAACTTCAACGGCACCGCCGGGCTCTGGCGCCGCTGCGTGATTGATGAAGCAGGCGGTTGGAAGCATGACACGCTGACGGAGGATCTGGACCTCAGCTACCGCGCGCAAATGCTCGGCTGGCGCTTCATTTACCTGAATGACATCATCGTCCCTGCGGAGTTGCCGCCGGACATGGATGGCTTCAAATCCCAGCAGCATCGCTGGACCAAGGGCTCCGTCCAAGTCTGCAAAAAGGTGCTGGGCAAGGTCTGGCGCAGCGATGAGCCCTTCATGAAAAAGGTGGAGGCCACCGCCCACCTGACCTCGAACTTCGCGAACTTGCTCACCCTCTGCACCCTGGTGCTGCTGTACCCAGTGGACTTTCTGCCGGTGAATTCCTGGCAGAAGGCGGTCTTTGTGGACCTGCCCGTGTTCCTCTTTGCCACGGTGGCTGTGATCGCCTTTTACCTCACTGCCCAGGGCGCACAGCGGCGTTTGGGCTGGCTACAGACCATCCCCTACATCCCGCTTTTCATGGCGCTAGGCATCGGGATGTCCATCAACAATGGCAAGGCTGTCATTGAGGCCCTGCTCGGCCAGGAGTCCGACTTTGTTCGCACACCGAAGTATGGGGTGAACAGCCGAGCCCAGGCGCAGGCCTCGAAGAAATCCTTCCGCTACAAGGCGGGCAAGTCCCTCTGCCTGTGGATCGAACTCGCACTGGTCGGATACTTTGGCCACCTTTTTTGGATGGCGGTGCAGAAGGAGCAGTGGGGTTCCCTGCCCTTCCTCGCCCTGTTCCTCGGCGGCTTCCTCTACGTTTCCCTCAGCTCCCTGATGAAGCGCTTTTCCATGGCCACCTTCACCCCGCCCGAGCCCCCCTCCAAAGGCCCAAGCGAGAGCGAAGAGACCGAAGTGGTGGTGGCCTAATGGGCTTTAATTATTTTAGGTCTTCCAAGGGTGCACCTCAAGAGACTCGCTCATCGCCTCTAAATTTCAGTTGGTAGTCGAGGCAACACTTCCCAAACAGAGGAGGGTGCACGCGCGAAGCTGGAGAGCTTCGACTATGGACGCCATAGCTGCCCCTCTGGTCAAGCCTGTGATTTCGATTCTTGATTCAGTCAGGGGTTATGGCTTAGCCACTAGACGGAACTGCCATTCTGTCCTCGCCGTAGCCTGGATTGACAATTCAACGCGCTCCTGAGTGTTACCGGGGGAGGGGGAAACCTGAATCACTTTATAGTCCACGTCCGGAGTCAAGGTGAGCCAGGCGTCGCCGTCCTGGGTGGCCTGGAGGAGATAGTTGGCAGGATTTGCACCCAGAGGGCGAACATACACAGCAGTGTAATGGCGCGTGCTATCCTGCGCTGGGGCGGAAGCGGTAACATTCAGGCTGCTGGTCTCGGCCACGCCGTCCCCGTTCACATCCATCGCGGCGGTCGGTTCCTCCGCATTCACGCTGAGTGGGGCGCTTGGCTGCACGGAGACTTCAGGCACCACTTCCAGCCTCAGATCATCCAGGCTACAGCCGCTGTTCATCGCCAGTTCCACATCCAGGCTGACTAAATTGTGGAAGGTTGCAGGAAAGGAGAAGGTTTCAAAATCCACCGCTGACCCTGCACCATCCATAACCCCGTCCAGCGTAAAGGTGACCTGGGTGGTTTCGCCTCCGTCTAGGCCTCCTCGGAAAGTGACCTGGGCCGAGCCATTGAGATGACTGCCATACTCGGCCAGGCTCACGGAATGAGGAGTAAAGAGCCCTCCGTTTTGCCTGACCACCCGCATGACATGGGGACGATTATGAGTTGTTGACAGAGCAATAAACGGGCTGCCATTGCTCGGACGTCCCACGACGTTTGAACCCAACTGGTTGAAGATGTTGTACCCCCCTGTGCCATAGCGGTGCCCGGTGACACTGAAGCCGGACTCCAGGTAGGTGCCCAGACCTTTAATCCCCGCCGCCGAAGGTGCGCCTACGCCAAAGTCGAGCCGAGTGGTGGTGGCCTGCAAAACGGCTGTTCCACTGACTGGCACGGCACGTGTCAGCAGGGCCTGACCGGGCACGGCGAAAGTGAGCGTGGCTTGGTTAAGGCCTGTCTCTGTTGGAGTGAAGTGCACGGTGACCTGGGCAGATCCTTTGGCATTCAGAGTGATCGGAGTGAGCGGTCCGATGAAAGCCGGATGGGTGGACGTCATCACCACCGTGACATCCTGGGCCGAATAATTGGTGAGCTCAAAGACGCGGCTGGACGTGCTGCCGGGGGGAATCTGGCCGAAATCCGCAGATTTCGGAGTCGCCAGCAGCGCGGTGAGCGAGGTCGCTTTCAATTTCCCCGCGACGGCATCAAACTGCACCGCGCTAAGGCCATCTGGCGCCACGGCGGAGATGGTGGATCCAGTGCTGAGATCCAGCAGGTGCGCACGAGTCGCCGTTTGATAAACGCCCCGGGAGCCCAGCGCCAAATCACCAGAAGAAGAAGTCGCCACGATTTCTTCTGGGTAGTCACTGCCTAGTATCTCCAGGTCACGCGTGCGGATGGCCGTGCGTCTGTAAAACAAGCCGGCCCCATCGGCTGAGCCGACGACCCGGGAGGGGAGATTTCCTGGCAGAAGGTTGAAGAGAATTCGCTGCTCAATGAAGCTCAGATCAGGCTGCCAACGGCTGGTTTCGAGAGTGCAGTAGTTGTATTCTTTTTTGGCGATGTAGCTGTCCCCCGTGATAGGGTGCATCATGATGGCCTTATCTTGTGAAGAAGAATCGGACCATAGATACACACCCCTAGGTCCTGCAGCATGGATGGACAAGGTGGAGTGCCAAATGGCCTCAGCCGCTGGTGAGGTCTGCAGCCGGCGCAGGCCTTGTCGTTCGACTTGGTGTAGCAACGTGACCGGAGTTTCATAAATCGAAGGAGTGTGGCTCGCCGTGTAAACATAGATCCGGTCTTCTCCTTCGTGCACCGTCATATCTCTCATGACTCCTGAAGGCATGGACGAGACGAATTCGATCTCGGCGGTAGCGGGATTGATCCAGAGAATGTGGCCTGCGTAAGTCTGATTCAGCCCGTAGATCCACGGCAGTTTGGGATCAGGCACCATCTTCTTGATATTGAGTGAAGTCAGCATCCGGCCTTGAACGGGAATGTTCTGTAATTGCTGCCCCGATAGGAGGCGGAGAGTGGAATTTGGTGAATGCTCCGGATACCAGGTGCTCATTTTAAGCAGCACGGTCACGGTGGCGGGCCCTGTGCCGGATGATGGGGAACAAGTGATCCACGATGCGTCGGACTCCAGAGTCCAGGGCGTGTCTGGGCTCGCGGAGGTGAGTGTGAGAGTGACCGTCTTGTCAGTTCGGTCATTGCTGTAAACGGATGCTCGGGCAATCTCCTCAGGCTGGGCCAGCACGTCAGGCGTGCGGAAGCTCCATACGGGCCCAGGAATCCGCACACCGTCTGCCCCCAGGCGGTCCACCCGCCAATAATACATCTGCCCCAGGACCAGCCTACCTTGTGCCAGGGCCAGTGAAACGGCCGAGGTGCTGCCCAGATAAAACTCGGATGCTTCCGGACCTGCCGCCGCCACCGCGCCAGCATCGTTCCCCAAATAAACTTGGTATTCGGAACTCTGCGGATCACCGCGCCAGCTCAGTTCCTGAGGCAAATTTTTTGCCACGGCTGCGTCGGGAATGTGTGGCGAGAGGCCTGCTGGTGGCAGTACGGACTCCAGGCCAGGAAGCAACTGGAATTCAGCCCGACGGCTGGTTTCGTTGAAGTAGATAAAGCGCGTCTGATCGGCGGTGAAGGCTCCCACCTGTGTTTGGGGTAAGAGCAGGGTATCCACTTTCTGCCAGGGACGGGTGCGGTAAAAAGCGCTGCCTGAAACCATGATGTCGCCATAAGCCGAGACGGCGATCGGGGCATAGGTATTGTCGGCCTGGATCCGTGCCCGTGTTGTCAGGTCTGAGGAAGCAAAACGAGTTTTCTGGTAAATGAGTTCCTGCCCGTCTGCGAGGAGAGTGAGGCGCTCAGAATTCGCAGGCGTGTAGTAGCCGAGCCCGAGCCAAGAATTCGCCAGCAGCTCAAAGGTGGACGTAGAAACGTCCAGTTTGAGGAGACCTCCATACCCACTCTTGGGATCCACCGCCAGGTACAGAGTTTTGTCGTCTGGAGCTGCGACCACTTCCCTGACGGCTTCAATGTTCGGATGTGAAAACACCGCGGTATCCACACCTGCCACATAGTCAAACTGATGCAGCCTCGGCTTCTCCAAGGCATCAATGTAATATACGATCCCTGGCCTGCCCGCTTGAACATAATAGCGCGCATAGGAATCCGTTTTTTCTCCCGTGATGGGTGGCAGCGGTCGCTGGTCTATGATCGTCAGCGTGTCCAGATTGATCCGGGTAAGGCTGCGCGCGCGAAAGCTGATGGCGTATAAAGTGCTGCCATCGCTGCTGATGTCGGCGTCCATAATGTCCGTCGGGAGAATGACCGCATTCGTGATCTGCGCGGTGTTTGAAAGGGTCGTCAAAAAGGAGGGCCGGAAGCTGTCGGTGCCGCGCTGAATACCCAGTACGCGCCCCCCGTGGTGGTCCGTCAGCATCTGGGTGAAAGCCTGGGGGTGCACAGTTACAAACACCTTCACCCTCTGCACCAAGCCACCTGAAGTGATGATTACGTGCCCCCAATGATGGCCCGAGGCTAGCTGGGCATAACCGAGAGTTAGTACTGACGAACCTGAGCCGGATCGCTCAGATACCGTCAGCCAGGGTACGTCCGTATCCACCACCCAGGATGCCGTTTCGCCGTCGCGGACCTGGAGGGATAAGGTGCGGGGTTGGGTGGGTGCGCCTTCCAGGAAGTCTTCCCGCACCAAGCGTGGGGAGGCCTCTAGAACTCGGGGCTGAACGGTCAGCGTGACAGGTACCTCTAGCACCCCTTGATTGACTGGGGCGTTGCTCGTCAGACGCAGAGTCAAGGGATGCACCCCCACCTCTAAATCCGGTCGTGCATGCAGGCGCAGGGTGAGTGGAGACGAAGCCCCAGCAGGGGTGCTCCCAGAAACGGGGGATACGGTGGCCCACGGCTGATGATCATCCTTGGCGACGCGTTCCACGAATGTCTTCATCAACTGGTCCAGCGCGGAGGCGGGCAGCATGCCTGTGCCACTTGGCGTGGAGAATAGCAGGTAATAGACGCGGGAGCGCCCAGACAAACCGGTGATCTCATGGTTATCATAGGTCGCATTGTCAGGGTAGTTCCGGGTCAGGCCGGGCCTCTCTTCGGTGATGATAAGATGATTGACCGAACTTTGCAGGAGTCCGAACACCTGCTTGAAAAAACCCGTGAACCGTACGCCCTTGGCTTCGCGGTGGATCACGCTCCCGTGGAGGCTCCGTTGCTCGTTGCCGTAGGAGCTACCGAGTGACCCAGTGATGTGAAACCGCTGGAGGCCGTCCAAGTCGGCGGCCATGAAAAAGACGCCATCTTTATACTGGGTGAAGTACCTGCCATGTGGGCCGACTTGTGGATGATCATGGATCTGGCCGTCCGTGTAAGGGACACCGCTTGATCCCCAAGTATTTTCAGGCCGAAGGATGTGATTGCCTCCCTCATAATAGCCGTAGAGAGGGTCACCAGACAGGTAGGTGGTGCGAAAAAGCTTCGTGAGATCCACAAGCGGGGGCAATGCATCCGCCAGTCCCTCAACGGCAGAATCAAAACGATTCACCACCTCCTCGAGTTCTGGATGCACCACGGCAGGCTGCTCCACCGTCACCAGTTCCGCCCTCCATTCCAGGGCGTGTCCATTCCCAGGATTGGCCACCGTCAAGCTATGCTCACTGGACTTCCCAGGCAGTAGCGTGGCATCAATTCGCCCCGGGTTCACTTGCAGGCGTGGCTCCGACAATCCACGGCCCCGGATGGGTACTGAAATGACCGGTGTGCCTGGCATATTGGTTGCAATGTCCAGCCTCCCTGAATAATCCCCCACCTGCTGCGGCGCGAACTTGACCACGAATGTCCGCGACGGAGGAGCATAGGTATTGGGGTCAAACATGACCATGGGGAAAGAATCACCTGTATAAGTGAACTCCGGGAGGGTGGAGGTCATGCCTACAACGCTGTATTTCGCGTTACCAGCATTTTGCAACTTCAACTGCAAGGTGGCCTGCCCATCCACAAAGGTGTCTGGAAAGACGAGCTCATTCGGAACGATGGAGAGTTTCGGCGCGGCCTGGCTTGTGATCGTGACATTGGCGATCAGGAGCGGATTTAGCCGATCATTGGTGGTGAGACGAACGTTGGCAGTATAGGTTCCCGGGCTATGCGCGGCACTGGGATGAATGGCGAGCTTTAGGTCCGTCGTCTGACCGGGTGCAGTAGTGCCTGAAGCTGGGGCTAAGATCTCAATCAAGCCACCAATCGAATACGGGGAGGTTAACGCGGTGCTCCACACGAGGTCTGCAGAGCCGGTGTTGGTGATGGTCATCGTCGCCGTTTGAGTCGTGCCCGATGGAAGGGTGCGTGAGAGGTTAGGTCCGAGTCCGGCTGCGGGTCCTCGCATGCCCAAGCCGGAGAAGGGGATTTCCAAAAAAGCTCCATTGGCCGCATCGCTAGCGATGGTCAGTTGACCATTCATCTGACCCGCAACTGTGGGGGCGAAACGGACCGAAACGGCACGCGTGCCGCCCGCCTGAATCGTGATGGGGAAAGTGAGACCCGGGGCACTCAAAGCATCGTGGCTGGAAGTGATGTTTGTGATCGTCAAAGGCCGATTTCCGGAATTGCGCAGGATGCAGGCAAGAGACGAATTGGAAGAGATCAGCGTCTCGGGAAAGGTCTGCGCCGCATCTGCTACCAAGATGGGAGCCGCTGAGATCGTCAGCCGAATGGGGACATCGATCTTGGGAAGATCCGGGGCATCCGTGACGAGCTGAAGCGTGGCAGGCACCAAGCCGGCGTATCGGTTCTGACTATTGAAGGTGATCTGCATCTGCCCACTGCCGCCTGCCGCCACTGTGCCATTCGCCGGAGTCAGCACCAGGGAGGGGTTGTCAGAGATCTCACCCCACCACTGTAAGAGGTCTCCGCCCGGGTTATGCACAGTCACCGTCTGGGTGAAGGTGCTGTCTGGCAGCATGGTGGCCGTAACGGCTACCGGATTCACCTCCACCTGGGGTTTAGCTCGCACGGTGGCGGTGACAGGCACGATGAGGCTGGGGGTGCGGGAGGCGTTGGTGACGATTTGCAGCTCGGATTCGAAGTCCCCTGCCGCGTCGGCTAGCAACCGTAATTGGATCGTTTGCGCTGCCCCTGCCGCCATTGTGGCGGAAAAGGGAGCGACCACTGAAAGTTGTGGGTTGTCGGTGGTGATGGAGCGGATCTTGATGGCTTGGCTGCCTGTATTTCGCAACAGAAGTGCGGCCTCGATAGGTTGCCCGGTCCACACCTGAGGGAGGGTAAGTGCCTCCGGCAAGCAGGCCAGCACAGGGGCGGCTTTCACGCGAACGGTGACGGGAATTTTCACGCTGGCTTTCTGCGGGTCATTGCTGGTCAAAAACAGATTCGCGGTATAGTTGCCAGCCGCCAGCTCTGCACTGTCCACACGTAGTCGTAGATCTTCCTTTTCTTCAGGCTCCAGAGTCCCTGTCACAGGCTGCAATTTCAGCCAGGGGGCGGGGGATTCTGCCACGTCCACGTAAGCCTCCAGGATTTGCTGCAAGGAGTGATCCTGGAGCCTTTCGCCCCCGGCTGTCATGAACATTAAGTAATGCACCCGCGCTTTGGGTGGCAAGTTCCACAAGGTATGATGATCGAACCGAGGATGGTTCTCGTAATGATGAAGGGCACTCTCCGCCTCGGTAATGAAGACATGATTCAGTGAATCCATGTGGCCACCGTGAACCTGCTTGATCCAGGCACGGAAAGTGCGGCCCTCACGCTGGTAAACCAAGCCGCTGGAATCCACCTTGCGCCCGGTGGTGGAGTTTAGGGAACCGCTCACCCGGAATTCCCACATTTCAGTTAAGCTGGCATCCGCCACGGAGACAAAAAGCCCGGGGTGGTACTTGCGTGTGAAATAGCGCCCCCCACGGCCCAGAGTCTGCGGGTGCCCGGCGATGCGCCCCAGGGTGTAGGGTCGGCCAAGGTTATTGGCTTCATACATGAAATCACTGGTCACGGAGCTGCCCTTATCTCCACCGTTCAGCTTCACGAGGGATGGGATGAGATCCGTCACCCGGCTGATGCCCTTGTTCAGACTGTTCAGCGTCACGCTCAAAGAGGGTGAGCTGGTGCCCAGAGAAGGCTTCCAGTTTAAAGTCGCCGAGCCCGTATTTTGCACCTGCAACGTCTGTTCCCCGACGCTGTCCGCTTCCAGAGAGAGTGTGGGAAATTTCCCGGGGGTCACGCTGAGCACGGGCCCTTCAGGCGCTGTGCCAGAAACCGTAACTGTGTGGGTGGAGGTGACGGCATTGGTCTTGATCTGAATCTGGTCTTGAAAAGAGCCCGCCGCGGTGGGCTTGAACGCCAGCGACAACTCGCGAGAGCCGCCAGGCGGCACCACCAAGGGCAGTGCCTGACCGGCCACAAACAGGGAGCTGGTGGATTTGACCGAACTGATGGTTAGGTTGGCGCCGCCTGGATTGGATATACCCAGACGCATGATTGAGCTGCCTTTGGCAAAGGTATCAGGGAAAACCAGGCTTGTCTCCGCCAGTGTCACCAAAGGGGCAGGCAAGACCTTCAAGACCACACTGGTATACACATACGATTGATTCGGATCATTAAAATTGATCAACAGCCTCCGCTCGTAGTAGCCTCCCGGTCGGGTGTCTGTCGTGTTCACGGCAACGGTCAGAGTTTGGGTCTGCTTTGCCGTTAATGAACCTTCGGCCTGGCCTGTCAAGGTGGCCCAAAGGGGTTCGTAGGAGGACTCGTTCAGTTCTGCCTTCCAGCTTAGAGGCGGAGGCCCGCGGTTGTTAAATTTGAAAATCGCTTGGCCAGACGCGCCCTGTTTGAGTGACAATGTCACTTTAGTGGGTGCTTTTTCGAGGGAACCTGTCTCCACTCTTGCGCCCTTCAAGGGGACAATGAATTGCGGGGAGTCTGGATCATCGCTTCCGATGACTATTTCCGCCACGTAGTGTCTCCATTCGGATCCTTTAAAATGGACTGGAATATAGATCAGTCCTCCGGGTTTAATCGTTGTCGCTTGGGAATAGGTCGAGAATGCCGCTGAATCAATGCCCCGAATGGAAACTCCAGAGACATTCAGAGCTTTGCTGCCTTGGTTGTTCACCACCAAATGAGATGAGACCAGTCCCATCGTGTGCAAAACGCCGAAATCCAAAATGGAATGGCTCACCTTAATATCCGGGGTGCCCTTCACCTGGATAGTCAAAGGCAGAAGAACCTGCGGGGCATCTGGAGAGTCGGTGGTAAAAAAGGCCGTGGCATCATAAGGCCCGTCGATCAGCAGGCGCGCATCCAGTTGCAGCGCCAGAGAGGCGGTGGCTCCCGGAGCCAGAGTGCCTGTCGTGGCAGCAGGGAGCACCCATTCTGCCGTTCCCGCTAGACCGTCAAAAAATCGGTTGGCCAAAACACGGGCATCACCGCTGGCGAAGTTGACTGTATGGGTAAGTTCATTGCCCGCAAAGATCATGCTACCCAGCCCCAACTGAGTCATTGCCACGTGCGCAGAAGATCTGGAAGTCTGAGTGACGAGGGGCTGGGCTGGCGGCAAGACGTTAGCCGTGGCCGTCGGGGAGACCTCATTCAGGGTCTTGACGCCCCAGGTCAGCGAATGCGGCAGGATGTCTGTGTAGGTCGAATTAAGGTAAGCCTGATAGAATGCGGAAATGCCGGTGTCCTCAAACAGTTTGTTCACGGCGCCGATGGAGGCGTTTTCATCTGCCTCGCACAAAAGCCCCGCGCCCTGTTTCACCCGGTCCCGCAATAGTTCGATTTGCTCAGGGGTCAGCAGGCGGATGGTATCATCCACCACGATCATGGAGACCGCCTGGATCAGGTCGGGCGTAAATGTAGCTGGCAGGGGCACAATGACTGCCCCGCGCCGCCGCAGGTCCTCTAGCAGGACGGCACGATCTGATTCCTCTCCCATAACGCCGATGCGTACGCCGTTGAGTTTGCCCAGGGACACCGTCTGGCCCGGAACGTCAGCGGTGAATGTCGTGAGGGTCTCAGGGGCGGCCTCTGGATCCGTCGCCCTAGCCAGATTGAATGCCGTCAGAGTCGTCATGACGGGGGGGGTGAGGCCGGATTTTAGGTGCAGATTCCAGTTCAGCGGGGTGCTGCCGCGATTTTCCAACGTGACTTCGCTAACTGCGATGGCCCCAGAATCCACCGTGGCCAGGATTTCGGTCGGAGTTACCTGTAACGCAGTCCGTTTCAGTGGGATGTCCACCGCGAGATGATCCGGCGGAACTTCTAAGCTCAAGGGAGTACTGGTGAGATAACCGGGTGCGGAGGCTTTCACCTGATAGTCACCCCCAGCTAACACCAGGGAATAGCGCCCCTGGGCATCCGTCGTCGCCTGTCCTTCCTTCGGCCCCGTGTAGTGCAGTACCGCCCCCGCTAAAGGCGCACCGTCTGTGGCTGAAATCACTTGCCCAGCGACCCGAGAGGAACTCTGTAACGGAAGGCTGAGGAACTGAGTTTTTTCCGCCCCTACACACGTCAGGGTGATGACCAACGGTTCATCAAAAGGCGTGGGCGTCTCTGCCCGCACCGTCAAAGCAAAATGCTCCTCTGCCGGGATCTGCTGCCCAGGTTCCAGGTTACCAAAGGCGGCGCTGCTGCGGGTGAGGCTGACCATGGTCCCAAGGTTCTGCCTAGATAGCGTGGCCTGGAGGTCTGTCACAGGCTCAAGACCGGCGTTTTTGACGCCGAAACGAATGAGCAGATTCTCCTCGGGATTAAAGATGCCATCTTCATTGCTGTCGGGGGCTTCTTCCACCGTTAAGTCCGTGATGACTGGCAGAGGGCCCAAGCAATACTGAATCAAGCGGCCCACATTCAGACGTGCTTTGGAAACCAGATTGTGTAAGCCCGGCAGGCGGTCCGCACTCAGCAGCAGGCGGTTTTTCAATTGATCGGCGGGCATCCCCGGTGCCACGCTTCGCGCGAGGGCGAGGGCTCCGGCAACGTGGGGGGCAGCCATGCTGGTGCCACTGGCCGTGCCATACGAACCGTTCCGTAAAGTGCTGAGAATTTCTGAGCCTGGGGCGGCGAGGTCCACCGCCAACGTGCCGTAATTGCTAGAGCTGGAAAGTTTGTCCGCATGGGTGGTGGAGGCCACAGCGACGATGTTGTCGAGGTCATAACTGGCCGGATAAGTGGGCGTCCTGTCCAAGTCGCGCCCGTGGTTGCCCGCTGCGGCGACAAACAGAATGCCTGCTTCCCCAGCCTGTTGGATGGCTTCTTTCAGCAGCAAGCTGTTTTCAGAACCGCCCCAGGAGTTGGAGGTCAGATCCACGCCGAGTTGGGTGGTGTAATTCACCGCGTCAATGGCATCGCTGGTCGTGCCAAAACCTTCCGCGCTGGAAAAACGCACGCTGACCAGGGAGACCCGCCAGTTTACCCCCACGACGCCATCGCGATTGTTCCCCGCAGCACCGATGATGCCCGCGCAGTGGGTGCCGTGGTCGTGGCTATCTAGGGGCGCGTTATCTCCCGCATAAAAGTCCCAGCCGTACACGTCATCCACATAGCCGTTGAGATCATCATCTTGGCGGTTCCCGGGAATCTCGCCGGGATTTTTCCAGATGTTCGCAGCCAGATCGGCGTGGTGGTAATCGACCCCGGTATCAATGATCGCCACCTTGACGGCTCGGGAGCCAGTGGTGTGCTGCCAGGCCTCCGGCGCATCAATATCTGCATCCGCCACACCCTGGGTCTGGCCGGTGTTGTGCAGGCCCCAGAGCTGAGGAAAAGAGGCATCATTCGGCATTTGGGCACTGATGGAAAGCAAACCATCGCGTTCCGCCGTGGCCTTTTGGCCTGCGGCCGGGAAGGATTCTTGGAAGGCTGCCAGGAGCATGTCCGCAGAATCCACAGTGGGTGTGGGGGAAGCCACCAGATACACAGGGGTGGTGAGCAGTCGCTGTCTTAGCTTGAACCCATGCTGCTCGGCCCAGGCTTGCAGGGCTTTCTCCGGCAGGTCCGCAGGCAGCTTGATCATCACATGATCCGCCACCGAAAATGACTGCTGCATCTCCGCTCCTCCCCCGCCTTGCCTCCAGGTTTCTTCGCGAATAAACGGATGCTTGAAGGAGGTGCGCCACAGCTTGAGCTCACGGCTCCAACCACGCGCATCCGGGGGGGCTTTGCGGCTCTCCAGCAGCACAGCTCCTTTTAATAGACCGTCTTCGGGCGCGGCTGTCCACGTGCGTTCCTCCCCTGCGTCCTCATCTCCTGACTCAGGCGGGCTTTCATCGGCAGGTAGTACGGGAGCCCAACTCATCTCAGAGATGAGGGAGGAATCTGAACCCGCAGGCCGTCCGGCGGCCTTCATGAAGGAAGGAAGATGCTTTTCACCAGCGAACCACCCAGCCCCCACCACTAGACCCAAGAGGATGAACACAAACAATCTAGGGCGGCGGAACATTTATTTCGTTAAAAGGAGACTTCGATTTCTAAGAGACTCCACCACGGTAACGTGTGAATGGATTAGTTCACCTTGACTATGCCTTAAGGGGAAAGCATCTCAAGGTGAAAAGCCCTCGCCAATCGGGCTTTGTCCGCCAATGCTGCTGCCGCCCTCTGAGAGGGTCACTCCTTGGTGATGGTCTCATCAAGGTTCAGCAGGACGCGGGCGACGACCACCATCGGAGGAGCTTCGTCGGCGGCTTTGATCTGCCGCTGACGTTGCAGCAGATCCACCAGCAGGGCGGCTTCTTTGGCGGTGGGTGGGCGTGAGGTGCAAAGGCTGAAGCCATGGGAGATGGCTTTGGCATCATCGCCTGCGCCGGCTTTTTCCATGCGATGGGCCAGATGTTGGGCTGCCTCCATGCTGAGGGTTTCATTGAGCGTCATCAGGGCCTGAAGCGGTGTGTTGCTGCGGGCGCGTTTCACGCAGGCCGTTTCCCCATTGGGCACATCGAAGGTGCCGAGGAAAGGAAAGGGGGTGCTGCGACGACGGAAGACATAGACGCTTCGGCGATACTTTTGGTTATCCCCTTCCACCTTCCAGGGAAAAGGAGCGTAGCTCACCGGCTTTTCAAACAAGTACTCCGGGGCCGGCGGCATGACACTGCGCCCGCCCAACTGAGGATTTAACAATCCGCTGACTGCGAGCTGGATATCACGCACCACTTCACCTTCCACGCGGAAGCGAGGCCCGCGGGCCAGTAGGCGATTGTAAGGATCTTTTTCTAGAAGTGCAGGCGTGACTTTGCTCTCTTGGCGGTAGGTGGCGCTGGTGAGGATGAGGCGATGCAGGTCTTTGTTAGACCAGCCTTTATCCATGAACTCGGTCGCGAGCCAATCCAGCAGTTCGGGGTGGCTGGGCAGGCTGCCTTGGAGGCCAAAGTCCTCCGGTGTATCCACCAATCCCGTGCCAAAGTAAGCCTGCCAGACCCGGTTCACCCAGGCCCGTGCTGTGGTGGGAGACTGACGGGAAACCATCCAGCGGGCGAAGGTGAGGCGGGAGCCGTCCGCAGTCTTTGTTAAGGGATTGTTCAGCATCGCAGGTACACCGGCGGCCACTTTCTCACCTGGCTTGAGGAAATCCCCACGCTTTAGTAGGTTCGTCATGCGGGGTTCATCGCGTCCGTCCAGCACCAAGGTGGTGGTGCCTTCGGGATGCTGTTTCCAGAGAGTTTCGATCTCGTCGTTGAGGTGCTTCCATTCGGGAACAGTAGTGCGGAAATAAGCAAAGACGGGGGATGGGATGCCTGCGTCCTTCATGGAGGCATTCTCCTTTTTCTCCACCCAGGTGCGGACGGCTGGTGGCAGGGGATCAGCCGTGGCGTCAGGGACATCGGTGGCGCTGATGCGGTAGCGGCCTAGATTCATCGTTTGCAGGTCATCGCTGTTCCAGCCGCCATGCTTCATGCTGAGGCCGACGGTGAGTTCCATGTCGGGGGTGACGACCAGGGCCTTTTCCAAAACGAAGACCGCTTTGCGGGGCACGTTTCGACGGCCAGGTCCGGCATCAATGCCCCAGGCCGTTTTGGCATCGCCATCGATGGCGTAAGTGACCGGGCCGGTGACGCGGTTGTCCTTGTCCGCTTCCTTGTCGCGGGCGTAGGGCACCAGGGGCGTGTTTTCAGGCTCGCCATAATCAGCAGTGGCCTTGATGAATTTCAGCGGAGTGAGCTTGTCACCGATTTTGATTTCAGCCGTGAACTCGGTGAGGGCGGTCATGCCTTTGATGGAGCGACCTGGGCCATAGGCTGGAAGGTTGGGATCGTTGAGAAGTTCCAGGCGGAAGGCGGTGATGGTGCGCGTAGGGGCTGCGTTCTTCTGGGAGTCCTTGAGGTTCACAACGAATTTGACGTGAGACTTGGTGGGTGCGTAGCCTTGGGCCAGGATGCTGCCGTCTTTTTGGCGGATGGCTTTTTCACCGCCGGAGGGATCATCTTCAAATTTAAGGGTGGTCCAGGCGGGTTGGTTGCCTTTCACCTGAGAGGCCCATTGGTCCAGACGTTGAGGCCAGTCGGCGTACTCGTGCTTCAGCTTGTTTTCCAGGTCCTGGATGCCTTGCAAAAGCTGCGCGCGCTGCATCTGCTCGCTGCTGGTATAGACGACGCGCCAGGGTTCGTTGTCATTGTTCAGGAAGGCGAACATCTGATAGTATTCGGCTTGGCTGATGGGATCATACTTGTGGTTATGGCACTGGGTGCAGCCGATGGTGAGGCCGAGGATGCTTTTGCCGATGGTGTCCATGCGATCAAACATGGCCTCCATGCGAAATTGCTCAGGGTCCACGCCACCTTCTTCATTGATCATGGAGTTGCGCAGAAATCCGGTGGCGACGATTTGGTCCTGCGTGGCTTTGGGCAACTGGTCGCCGGCGAGCTGCTCGATGATGAACTGGTCATAGGGCAGGTCACGATTGAAAGCGCTGATGACCCAGTCGCGGTAAAACCAGATGTGCCGCATGGGATCCTTTTCATAACCGTTGCTGTCTGCGTAACGGGCGGCATCCAGCCAGTGGCGGCCCCAACGTTCGCCATAATGCGGGCTGGCCAGCAGCTTGTCTATGAGGCGATCATAAGCCTTCGGGGAGCTTCTAAAATCCTTCACAAAAGCAGCCACTTCCTCAGGCGTGGGCGGTAGGCCCGTAAGGTCCAGAGAGACCCTGCGAATGAGAGTCTCCGGGGCAGCCTCTGGAGAAGGTTTTAAGCCTTCGCAGGTGAGGCGCTGCTGGATGAAGGCATCCACTGGATGAATGGCGGCAGGCAGGGCTGGCTTCACCGGTGCTTTGAAGGCCCAGTGGTCCACCTTCGTTTCCAGACTGACGCTGGCACTGTCCGGCCACTCGGCCCCAGCATCGATCCAGGCTTTGATTTTGCCGATCTCCTCGGCAGAAAGAGGATCTCCCTTGCGGGGCATTTTCATCTTCGGGTTCCGGCCTTCGATGGCGTGGACCAAGATGGAATCTGCACTGTGCCCAGGCTTGATGGCCAGGCCAAAGTCACCCCCCTTCAGCGCGCTGGGTTTGTGATCCAGACGGAAGGCCGCCTCCTGTTTGTTGCCGCCATGACAGCCGTAGCAGCGCTGCTCAAAGATAGGCTGGATGTCCGCCACAAAATCCACCGCTTGAGCAGAAGAAAAGGCGAGGAGGAAAAGGGAATACCGCAGCATGTTAGGCAAGTTATACGCAAACGCGGGTCAAAAGCCAAGAGCGCCTGGCATGGAGGATTCAGCCTCGTGCAACCATCACGCGAGGACCTTCTTGACGACGTGGCCGTGGACATCGGTGAGGCGGTAGTCACGGCCTTGGGTGTGGAAGGTGAGGCGTTCATGATCGAAGCCCATGAGGTGGAGCATGGTGGCCTGCACATCGTGAACGTGGACGGGATCTTCCACGACATTGAAGCCTAGTTCATCCGTCGCCCCGATGGTCTGGCCACCTTTGACACCGCCGCCCGCCATCCAGATGGTAAAGGCCTGCGGATGGTGATCGCGGCCAAGCGCACGGCCTAACGCCGGATTGGTTTCCACCATCGGGGTGCGGCCAAACTCACCGCCCCAGACCACCAGCGTATCGTCCAGCAGACCTCGTTGTTTGAGGTCCTTCACCAGAGCTGCACTGGCCTGGTCGGTCTCCTTGCAGTTGTTGCGTACGTTGCCTTCGACGTTGGAGTGGGCATCCCAGCCTTCGTGGTAGATGTTTACGAAACGCACCCCGCGCTCGATCATGCGCCGGGCCAGCAGGCAGGCGCGGGCGTAGCTGGGCTTGTCAGGGTCGCAGCCATACATCTCCAGGGTCTCCTTGCTCTCGCTGCGCAGGTCCGTGAGTTCCGGTGCGCTCGTCTGCATGCGGAAGGCCATTTCATAGGAGGCGATGCGGGTGGCGATCTCGGGATCTCCCACTGCACCGAGGCGTTTTTGATTGAGCTGGCTGACGAGGTCTAGCGTGTCTCGCTGCGCGCGCGAATCAATGCCCGCAGGGCTGGAGACATTCAGGATCGGGTCGCCACTGTTGCGGAAGCGCACGCCGTTGTAGATCGTGGGCAGGAAGCCGCTGGACATGAGGGCCGTGCCACCGCTGAGACCTGAGCCGGTGGACATGACCACAAAGGCAGGCAGGTTTTGCGTCTCAGCGCCGAGGCCGTAAAGTGCCCAGGAACCCATGCAGGGTCGGCCCGGCTGGCCAAAACCCGTCTGGAAAAAGATCTGCGCGGGGGCGTGATTGAACTGGTCCGTTTTCACGGAACGGATGATGCACAGCTCATCGGCGATCTTGGCCACATGCGGCATCACCTCGGAAATCCAGGCCCCGCTCTGCCCATGCTGCGCGAATTTGAACCGGGGGCCCAAAGCGGCTGCATCCGACCGGATGAAGGCGTAACGCTGCCCTCCAATGACCTCGGGCGGGATGGGCTTGCCTTCATACTTGGTGAGCATGGGCTTGGGGTCGAAGGTCTCGAGCTGGCTGGGGGCTCCGGCCATGAAGAGATGGATCACCCGCTTGGCCTTCGGGGCGAAGTGCGGGCCCCGCGCGCTCAGGGGATTCGCGGCAGCAGCACCGCTGAGGGAATCCGTCAGCAGACCGGCAGCGGCCACTTTGCCCAAACCATAAGTGCAATCACGCAGGAAGTGACGGCGTGAATAGAAGGTGGGGGTGTGAAACATAGGAAAAAAGAAGGACAACCACGGAAGGCTCGGAAAACACGGAAGTGGGAAGATTGATTTGGATCTTATCTTTTGGGTTTCCGTGAGGGGGCTTAATTTTTGGTGATGAACTCGTCGAGGTTAAAGAGGGCGCGGGAGGCGAGGGTCCAGGTGGCGGCTTCAGGCGAGGGTGCGTTGGCTTGGCCGCAGATTTCAGCGGCTTTGAGGTCGCCTGACTTCAGGCGCGCACGCTGCTGCTGGAGGAAGGTCTGCATGAGCTGGATTTCATCCGCCTCAGGCTGGCGAGAAAGCACCCGCAGGTAAAGCTGACGAAGGGCTGCTTCATCCCCGCCTGCCTCTTTAGCGAGCAGGTTGCCGAGGGCCTGGGCACCTTCCGTGAAGATGACATCGTTCATGATCGTGAGGGCCTGGAGGGCGGAGTTGGAAGCTTCGCGTTTGACTAGGCAGGCGTCTCCCGTGGGCGCGTCAAAGGTGGTATAAAGCGCAAAGGGGGCGGTGCGTTTGCTGAAGGTGTAGAGGCTGCGGCGGTAGCGGTCTTCTCCCGTACTGGGGGTCCACTTAAATTTGCCGTAGGCGACCTCCGTGACGCTGTCCGGCTGGGGTGGATAGACGCTGGGGCCGCCTAACTTAAGATTCAGCAAACCTGCGGCCTTGAGCATGGAGTCGCGGATCATCTCAGCCTCCAGCCGCACGCGAGGAAAGCGGGAGTAGAGAATGTTTTCTGGGTCCTTGGCCTGGCTGAGATCGGAGACCTGGACCGATTGCCGATACGTGGCACTTGTCACCAGCAGGCGATGCAGCTTCTTCATGGACCAGCCCTGCCTAACAAACTCCACGGCAAGCGAATCGAGCAATTCGGGGTGGCTTGGCAGTGAGCCCTGATAGCCAAAGTCATCCACCGTTTTCACCAGCCCACGACCAAACAGCGTGGCCCACTGGCGGTTCACCACCACCCGGGGGGTGAGAGGATTTTCAGGGGACATGAGCCAACGGGCGAACTCCAGTCGGGTCTTGGGGGCCGCCCGAGGAAATGGATGCAGGACGGCCAGGGTCACTGGCTGAACGGGCTCTTTGGGCTGGGTGAATTCCCCGCGATGATGGCGGAAGGTGGGGCGCTGGTGATTGGCCGGGCGCTCGCGCATGACGAGGCTGGTGGGCAGGGTGGGCGCAATGCGTAGATTCCGAATCGCCTTGGCCTCTGCGGCGAGGGGTGGGGCGGTGAGAAGGAAGTGCTCCCACAGGGTCTGCCTTTCAGCAGCAGCCAGTTCCGGCTTTAAAAGCAGGGTAGTAAGTTCGTTGTCCATGTCGTGCGCGACGGCCTTTGAATCTGCACTGGCCGAGAGGCGGAAGTGGCCCAGTGGGCAGGCGTAGTGACGGCCAAACTGCATGATCACACGGATCTCGGCCCCGGCAGGAACAGGCTGTGCCAGGATAAAAACGGCTTCGTGACGTTCGCCATAGCGGGCGGCGCAACTCCAGCCTGTTTGGGGATCTCCATCAATGGCCTGTTGGGCGGTGGCGGGGTTTTTGCCAAAGTTGTTTTTGAAATAGCTCTCCGTCGCAGAGACCACCTTCACGGGCTGGCCGTTCACGATGACCTTGAACTCGCCCATGAAGAAATCGCCTTTCGGGCCTTCGTAGTTGCACATGCCGGGGCCATGCGCAGGCAGGCTTTCATGGGGCAGGGCCTCCAGACGAATGGCGGAGACGGGCTGTTTCGAGGGGGTGAGGGTGAGATCGTAGGTGTCTGACTTGGTGATGTCGCCGGAGGCGAGGACGCTGCCGTCTGAGTCGATGGCCAGCAGAGGAAGATTGGTCGAGGCCTTCGTGGGCTTCAGCGTCTGCCACGGGATCGTGCGAGCACGTTCGGTGGTCAGCCACTGATCAAAGGCCGTTTCTGCGGTGCTTCCGTTTTTTTGGTTAGGCCATTTGGAGGGCAGCTCCTTCAGTAAAGCGGCGGCTTTTTGGAGATTGGCCTCATGCTTCGCGGCGAGGGCGTCATCGGGCAGGTCCAGGTCCGGCTCGTCCGCATTGTTGAGGAAGGCCATCATGCCGTAGTACTCGGTATGGGTGATAGGATCGAACTTGTGCGTGTGACACTGGGTGCACTGCATGGTGAGGCCCAGCCAGGTGGCCCCGGTCGTCGCCACGCGGTCCGTCATGGCATGGAAACGAAATTCCAGGGGATCAATGCCGCCCTCTTCATTGAGCATGGTGTTGCGGTGAAACCCGGTGGCGATGCGCTGCGCCAGCGTGGCCCCGGGCAACATGTCACCGGCGAGTTGCTCGATGCTGAATTGATCAAACGGCATGTCGGCATTTAGCGACTGGATGACCCAGTCGCGGTAGGGCCAGATGCTGCGCTCACGGTCTTTTTCGTAACCGTTGGTATCGGCATACCGGGCGAGGTCCAGCCAGCGGCGGGCCCAGCGTTCGCCATAGGCGGGAGAGGCCAGCAGTTTGTCCACATAGGCTTCATAGGCAGCCTGCGGCTCGGTTTTGAAGGCGGTCACAAAGGCCTCCAGTTCATCCGTCGTGGGTTGCAGTCCCGTCAGGTCCAAAGAGACACGCCTGGCCAAGGTGTAAGGATCGGCCTCCGGGGCCAGTTTCAGTCCGGCTTCGTGGAGCTTTCCCTGGATCATGTGATCCACGGGGTGGACTCCTGCGGGCACGGTGGCGGCGATGGGTTTGGCAAAGGCCCAGTGGGGGGCGTATTCAGCCCCCTCGGCCACCCATTGTTTTAGTGTGGCTTTTTGGGCGGCGGTGATGGGCTTTTTCGCATGGGGCGGCGGCATCAGCTCGTCCTCATCTTCGGAAAGGATGCGGCGGATGATCTCGCTGGCTTCGGCCTTGCCGGGGAGGATGGCTACCTCGCCGGATTTGCCCGCCTTCAGGGCGTCTTCGCGAATGTCCAGCCGCAGCTTGCCTTTGCGACCCTGCTCATCCGGGCCGTGGCAGTGGTAGCAGTGGTTGGACAAGATGGGGCGCACATCGCGTTGAAAGTCGAGCGCCGCGGCGGTGAGCGACGCAGGCAGGGCGAGGGCAAAGATGGCAAACAGACGGGGCATGGGAATCAATGGAGGTAACGTCCGCCAGGGCCACATCCTACGCGCAACGCAGGATCATCCATGCTTTCCCGACGGAGGCAGGTGCAGCGGGGGAGTGGCGATGGGGAAGAATCACAAATTTTCCCCATTTGGGGATTTTTCGATTTAAACCACTGACAATCAATGAATTACGATGGGGACAAAAATCCCCATCTGAGGATGAATGGGGAAACATGGGTATGCCGTGGGGAGAAGGCTGGGCTTGAGAACGGGGGAGGCGGCATGCGGGCAAAAGAAAGGAAGGCGGCAGGAATCGCGCACCAGGGAAGGGACGCTGGATTATATCATCAAATGATGTTTTCACCAAAGTAAAACTAACTGGAAGCCAGGTGGTGTGTGGCGTTTGTGCCGCTATTCCTCGCCGCTGAGGATGACGCTGCCTGTGGCCAGGCGGGTGCCGTCGGCGGTGGTGATCTCCCCGCTGACCTGGACGAGGCCAGGCATCACGGCATCCCGCCGGGCGACGATGGTGAGGGTCTCGCCAGGGGGGATGCTGCCGAGGATCTTGAATTGGCGGACGGCGGTGAGACGAACATTTTTCAGAGGCTGATCCCCCCGGTCGCTCTGGGCGAGGATGCCGCCGAGCTGGGCGAGGGATTCGATCATGATGACACCTGGGAGCAAAGGTTGGCCCGGAAAATGCCCTTCGAGGAAGGCTTCATCGCCCTTGAGGGTCCAGCGGCCCGTGGCGGTGACTCCCGCCTCCATGGAAACCAGTTCATCAACAAAGCGAAAGGAGGGACCGTGGGGAAGCGCGGAAAGGGCTTGGACAAGCGGGGCTGGCTGCAACATAATCGGCGCCCTCAATACCCCATGCTTACGGATTGTGCCAATTCTGAATGCTCAACAACCCTGACACGCTGACTTCAAAAAAGCGTAGCTGGTTTTATTCCCCTTTGCATGCTGGACCGCCTCCGCCTCATCACCGCCTGGACTGCCAGCCTGCTGTACTGGGTGATTGGGGGCACGGGGTTTTTTCTTTTGTGCCTGCTGCTGCCGCTGTTTTTTCGTGGGGAGCAGGCGCGCGCGATCGGCCAGGGGGCGCTGCGGCTGGCCTTTCGAGGATTTCTACAGGTGCTGACGTGGTTTGACATTGTGGAGTGTGAGTATGTCGGCTTTGACCGACTGCGTGCGCAGCAGGGGGGGGATGATCGTGGCACCCAACCACCCGGCGCTGTGGGATGCGGTGTTCGTGCTGGCGGAGGTTGACCACATGGCCTGCGTGCTGAAAGCATCCCTGATGTGCAATCCGATTTTGTTCGGAGGGGCGACGGCCGCTGGCTTCATCCCGAACGAACCTACTCACAAAATGCTGCGCCAGTGCATCGATACATTAAAGGAAGGGGGACGACTGCTGTTCTTTCCAGAAGGCACCCGCACGCGCCCGGAGCATGGGCGGCTGAACCCTTTCCAAGGTGGGCTGGCCGTGGTGGCGAAGAATGCGGGGGTGCCGATCTGGCCCGTTTTTGTGGAAACCAACAGCCGCTACCTGAACAAGGGCTGGCCGCTGTGGCACCTGCCGACGGAAAAAGTGCGCCTACGCATGACGGTGGGGGAACCGCTGCGATTTCCTGAACACGGCGAAGCCCAACCATTCATTGATGAACTGCGCCAGCGTTACCTGCTGGCCCTGGAATCCCCTACCGCATGAAGATCCTGGTCCTGATCCCCAGCTACAACACCGGGCGCATCCTGCCCCAGACCGTCACCGACGTGCTGAAACACTGGCCTGAAGTGTGGGTGGTGATGGATGGCAGCACCGATGGCAGCGCGGCCCTGCTGGAGCCACTGAAGGCGACGGCCCCTGGGCTGAAGGTGATCTCCATCGCCAAAAACGGCGGCAAGGGGGCGGCCGTGCTGCATGGCACGCGCCTGGCCCACGAGGCGGGCTACACCCATGTGCTGACGATGGATGCGGATGGCCAGCACCCCACGGATGACATTCCCCGCTTTGTGACGCTGGCCCAAAAGTACCCGGATGCCGTGATGATGGGCACGCCTGTTTTCGGCCCGGAGGCCCCGCAACTGCGCGTGCAAGGGCGTAAAATTTCCAACATGTGGGCCAATCTGGAGACCCTGAACTGGGGCATCCCAGACACGCTTTTTGGCATGCGCCTTTACCCTGTGCCGCTGCTGCTGCGCGCCTTTCGCGGCACCATCTGGGCGCGGCGCTTTGACTATGACACGGAGATCGCCGTGCGTCTGGCCTGGCAGGGAGCGCCGATGCTGGCGGTGCCGACGACGGTGCGCTATCTCACCCAGGAGGAGGGGGGGGTTTCGCAGTTCCGCTATTTCCGGGACAACAGCGTGCTGACGTGGATGCATGCGCGGCTGCTGTTCGGCTTTGCCTGGAGGCTGCCATTGTTGCTCTTACGCATTGGACGAGGAGGCAATCCCCTGCGTAAAGTCACGGCATGACGCCCACCCCGGCCCAACTCGAAAACATCGCCGCCCTTTGTGACCGGCGGTGGGATTTCTTTTACACGCGTTCCAAGCTCGCCAGCGATCCCGTTTACCAGGCGGTGGTGAGGGAGATCGGGGAGAGTCCCCTGCCAGTGCTGGACATCGGCTGCGGCATCGGGCTGCTGGCCCATTACCTCCGTGCCTGCGGGCATACTGCGCAGGTGACCGGCTTTGACTATGACCAGCGCAAAATCGACAGTGCCGGGGCGATGGTGCGCAAGTCTGGCCAGCAGGGACTGACCTTTTCCGCCGGTGATGCGCGCACGGGGCTGCCTGAATTCAGCGGGCATGTGGTGATTCTGGACATTCTGCAATTTTTCACCCCAGCGGAGCAAAATGCGCTGATCACAGCGGCGGCGGCCCGGGTGGCCCCTGGCGGAAAACTGGTGATCCGCACCGGACTGCGGGATGATTCCTGGAGGTTTCGCGTGACGGTGCTGGGGGATTACCTAGCGAAGGTGACCTTCTGGATGAAGGCTGCGCCGACCTGCTACCCGGATGCGGAGCAGTTCAGAAAAGTGCTGACCGAAGCGGGCCTGCAGGTGGAAATCAGCCCTCTGTGGGGGGGGACCCCGTTCAACAATCATCTGATTGTTGCACAAAGGTAACCCGCGTGATTCAACGCCCGTCTCGACAACGCTGTCCATCTCGGCTAGAAAACCGCCCGCATGTCGTCCACCACCCGTTTTATTCCCTTCTTTTGCGCAGCCTTGCTATGGCTGGCAGGCGTGGCCGCGGCCCCGGCCCAGTGGCTGGTGTATGAGCTGCGCTTTACACCTGAGAAGGAATCCGTGAACTTCAGCTTTTACACGGGCGGCTATGTGGTGGTCCCGGCTGGCGGTGGCGAGGCCACCATCGTGCTGACGACGGAGGAAGGCGGCCGTTTTTACGCTGTGGCGGAGAGCAGCGGCAAGTATTTCGTGGCGGCCAACGCCAGCGTGCGGAAGGCCGTCTTTGCGGCGGCGGCTTTCACGGGCACGTCCCAGGCCTTTTACACGGCCTCCGGGCCGATGAACCGCTCCCTGCTGCTGAATGGCAGCACGGGCTCGCGATCGTGGCGGGTGGCGGAAAGTCTTTCCGGTCGCCTGATGGCTGCGGATGATGAGTCTGTGACGGGGCCCGCAGCCGATGGTTCCTTTGGAGTGGTGGGCAGTGCGCTGATCACCGGGACTCTGCGGGAAGATCTGACGGCGAATGTGAGCAGCGCCTTCGGCTCCCAAAATGTGGCGACCGCCTACATCATCGAGCTGCTGGAAAAATACGGGTACACGCCCGATGACGGCAGCCTGCCAGCGCCCGCCATCTCCTCCTCCGAGGCAGCGGTGATCGATGCCAGCCTCTTCCCTGTCGAAACCCACGGCCAGGCACCCGCCAACGACTGATGAAAAATATCCGCCAAGCCTTGGTCCAATGTCTGGAGGCCTCAGGCGGCTCCGGCATTCCCCTGCCGACTGCCACGCCGAGTTCCTCGGTGGTGAATCAGCTCCTCGATACGGGTGCCCTGGATGAAGAATCCTTTCTCTCCCAGCTCGCTGTGCGTTTGGGGCTGGGCTACGTCTCGATGCCGCTGCCAGACAGTGCGGATGCACCGGAGATGAAGCGGCTGCTGCCGCCGCGTGTCGCCCTGAAACATCGACTGCTGCCATTGAAGATCGAGGAAGAGGAAGGCGGTGCCCGGAAGCTCATCGTGGCGGCTTATGATCCCTTTGATCTCATCGGTCGCCAAGCCGTATCCCGCGAGGTGGATGCGCCGGTACGCTGGCAGATCGCCCCGCGTAAACGTTTGCTCAATGCGATGCGCGACTTTTACGGCGTGGGTGCGGACACCTTTGAAGAGATCCTGAAAGGGCGTGATGTGGACGGCTCTGACCTGGAGCAGCGGGACGAGGCGAACATCATCGATGCCGATGACGAAGAGGCCTCGGTCGTGAAGTTTGTGAACACGGTGATTCGTGAAGCCCTGGAGCAGCAGGCGACGGACATTCACGTGGAGCCCATGGAAGACAAACTGCGCATGCGCTACCGCATTGACGGACGTCTTCGCGAGGTGCCCGTGCCGGAAAACATCAAGCAACTCCAGCAGTCCGTGATCGCGCGTCTGAAGGTGATGGCCAAGCTGGACATCGCCGAGCGCCGCCTGCCGCAGGATGGTCGTATCAGCTTGCAGATCGCCGGTCAGCTCATTGACGTGCGTGTGGCCACCATCCCGAGCGTGGAAGGGGAGAGCATTTCGCTTCGTTTGTTAGGCCAGGAGAAGTTCAACCTGGACAAGTTGCGGATGGAAACGGACTTGCGGGGTGAAATTGAAGTACTCCTGAAAAAGCCCAACGGCATCATCCTGGTGACGGGGCCGACGGGTTCCGGTAAATCCACCACGCTTTATACTTTCCTCAGCCAGCTCAATACCGAGCATCGCCGCATCGTGACGATCGAGGATCCGGTGGAAAACAAACTGCCGGGCGTGGTGCAGATCGCCGTGCGACCTGAGATTGAGCTCACCTTTGCCACCGGCCTGCGCAGCATTTTGCGTGGTGACCCCAACGTGGTCATGGTGGGGGAAATGCGTGACCTGGAAACGGCGGAAATCGCCATCCGTGCCGCCTTGACGGGTCACTTGGTGTTCAGCACCCTACACACGAACAACGCCATCGGCGGCATCATGCGTCTGGTGGACATGGGCGTGGAGCCCTTCCTCGTCGCCACCTCCGTGCGTGCTTTCATCGCCCAGCGCCTCGTGCGTTTGCTGTGCAACTCTTGCCGCGAACCAGAGCCGGAGGCCGAGATGAAGCTGCGCGAGCTGAAGTACACTGGGCCCATCCGCACCCAGGTTTACCGGGCCAAAGAAGGTGGCTGCGAAGCCTGCCGCCACACGGGCTACAAAGGCCGAATGTCCATCTACGAACTCGTGCGCCTGACCCCTGCCATGGGCGAACTCATCACCCACAAGGCCAGCAGCGCCCAGCTCATGCAGCAGGCCTACAAGGACGGCTACCGCCCGATGCGTGAGTATGGCGTGCGCAAGGTCCTGGATGGCAACACCACGATCGAAGAAGTCATCAGCGTGACGGTGGCGGAGTCGGAGCAGTGATGTCTGCCAGGGCCCGTGACCACAGGGGCCAGATTGTTTTCAGCCATGCCACCTTGACGCTTATTGATGAAAAAAGTTCTCAAACGTCTGGCAGGAATCATCCTTCTTCTGCTAGGTCTTTTCACACTCATGTTTCCAGAGTGGCTGGTGATCCCATTGTTGCTGGTGGGTTATCTGGAAGGTCCGAATGCCAATAGCCCTTTTCCCGAAGCCCACGCAAGGGCGGTCAAAACATTCGTTGATAGCCAGGGATTCGGCTACGGACGATTCCGGCGATCAGGCTATTGGATGGAGCATAGCGTCCGTCTGGAGGGGAATCTTTTTCGGCCTACGAACGTCAATCTCATTGGGTTGACCCCCGAAGAAGGCGACCGATATTTTGAAGGTCGCATGCCCAAAAAAGCGGAATTGACCACGGCTAAAACCAGAAAGCTTTCAGAGGATGAGGCGGCTGCGGTGGCCCAGATTCGGGCAGGCACAGCCCCCTGGGTGCGATTGCCAGCAGCCTGGGAAACATTCGTGGGACCGCCTCGCGAATACAGTTATGATACTGTCCATATCATCGCGCCGATCACAGCGGACAAAAGCTGCCTCGAATGCCACAAGGTCAAACAAGGCTCCCTGCTGGGAGCCTTTGACTATGAAATGATGCCGTTGGGGAAAGCCGCCGACGAGAACTGAACGCGGATCAAGGAAGCAGCATGTTAGGGGAATCCACGAAGAATTCTTTCAGGTCTTCATCGAGGCCTTGTGGGAGAGGCTTCTCCCAATAAAAAGAAACGCAGGTGCTGGCTTTGACGAAGAGCGCCGATCAGCCCTATGCAGGCGAGACAGACCAGCGGGGCCACCAGCAGCGATTTCACATAGAAGTCATAAGGTGTCAGAGGGAATCCGCTCCGGGCCATCACCACTTCCAGACATTCAATGAGTCCGTGGTGCATGAGGTAAATGCCATACGAGGAGCTCAAGGCCCAGAGGACCAGGGGTGAAGAGGACCTAATGGAGGGAAGCGCCAGCACGGCGCTGCTGATGGCGTATCCTGCGAGGGGGCCAGCCACCCAGGCTAGCCAAGAGGGGATCACATCCAGCCCCGCAGCGGCAACAGCCGCTAAAGAAACAACAGCGCCTATCCAGGCGTTTGCCCTAACGGCGCGTCTGGAGGCGTGCACGTGGTGCAGCAGCCAAGCGGCCAAGACGTACAAAAGGCTGCGCGGCACAGCCTCCTCAAACTGATCGTAATTCTTCACCGAGCCGATGCAGGCATAAGCCAATGCCACCAGCAACACCACCCCGGCGAGCAGCAGGTGCCGACGTTTTCGGAGGAGAAGGATCCCCAGCACCCAGCCCTGGCACAGCAGCATCAATGGCAAAAAGTAAAGCTGCACGCCTGCTCCCCCATACAGCAGAAGCTGCGGCCATTCGAAAGCCATCTCGGTCTGCTGCAGACGACTTTTGACAAGCCTCATGGCAAGATAGAGGAGGGTCCATGAAAGGTAGGGCACCCACAGCCTTTCGAAATGCAAGCGGGGCAGAAGGGGGCCAGGGGTTTGAAGCGCCGAGTGTGTCTTTCCAATAAAGAAGAACAGCCCTGTAACGATAAAAAAGGGCACCGTCAGAATATTGAACGAGCGCCCCACCCAGTCTCCATAAGTCTCGCAGGGAGCCAGGTGAACAAAAACAACCCCGTAGGCGCACACGAGCCTGAAAGCATCAATAGAGGGGTTGCGGGAGGTCGTCATTAGAGGATCATTTCTTGAAATGAACGAGATCCAGAGCGGCTCAGGAAGAGGTGCTTGTAAACATCTCAAAGGATTCAACGAATCTCCGTCATGCTAACCGGCGTTGCTCTTTGCCACCTGAATACAAGAATGCTGCCCACCTCCCAGAGGTTTGGGGAACGGCTACTGGAGCAGCCACCTGTCTAAAAGTGCCCAGGCAGCGTCCCGCACAGAGACTGTGCGGGCCCCCTCTATTCTCTCTGGCCGATTTACGGCAGGAGCGCGTTCGGGGAATCCACGAAGAATTCCTTCAGGTCTTCATCCGGCACGGCACCGTTGCGGATGCCTTCGAGACGCTTGCGGCTGCCGCGCTCCGAAGTCGGGCGGTTGGCGGTGCGGGAGACGATGTCCCCAATGAGTGGGGCGGCGACGACGGCGCTGGCGGCCAGGAGCGTGAGGGAAACGATGTTCGAGGTGCTGCGACCCATACCACGGCCAAAGAGGATGCCGAGAGCGCAACCTGCAGCGGCAGGAGCGATCATGCTGGCGTAGGTTTCGTAGCGGCTTTCGACTGTGGATTCAGGTGGCATAACGGAGATAAGATAGCATCACCGCAGATTCTCCAAAGTGGAATTTGCTCCTGGTCATGATTGGGCCATCGTCCATGCACATGAGTCAGCCTGCATCCCCCTCACGATACGCCCTCATTTTAGCTGGAGGTAGTGGCCAACGCTTCTGGCCGGTTAGCCGGGACGCCTTGCCAAAGCAGCTTCTGAAGCTGTTTGGCGACAAAACCCTGCTGGAAATGACGGTGGATCGTCTGGAAGGCGTAGTGCCGAAGGAAAACATCGTCATTCTGACCAACAAGCAGCAGGAGGCTACGGTGCGTGCCTTGCTACCTTTTTTGCCGCCTGAAAACATCCTGGCAGAGCCTGAGAAGCGGGACACCGCGCCAGCGATTGCTTTGGGCGTGGGCTGGGTGGTGGCTCGGGATCCTTCCGCCACGATGATGGTGCTGCCAGCGGATCATCTGATCCAGAACGTGGCGGAATTTCAGAAGGTGCTGATCAATGCCGCCATGTGTGCCGAGGCGGCGAGCAGCCTGGTGACAGTGGGCATCAAACCGACCTGGGCCTGCCCGAGCTACGGGTATGTGGAGCGCGGCAAGCGCGCCTCCGTCCTGGGGGTGAGTGAGGTGGCCGTGTATGAAGTGGCGAGGTTCCGGGAAAAGCCGAATCCAGACTTGGCTGAGCACTTCATTGCCCAGGGCAATTTCACCTGGAATGCGGGCATGTTCATCTGGACGATCCCAGCCATCTTCAGTGAGCTGTCCCGCCACTGCCCTGCCTTGGCGGACTTTGTTTCCGAGCTCCGTGGTTCCAAGGATTTCTGTGCCACGGTGGAGCGCCAGTTTAGCAAGCTGCCGAAGCTTTCCATTGATTACGCGCTGATGGAGCGCGCCTCGCGGGTGCTGAATATCGAGGCGACCTTTGACTGGGATGACGTGGGCAACTGGACATCCGTGGGCCGTTATTTGAAGTGCGACCCCGAGGGCAACCAGCACAACTGTGCGATGACCCAGATGAATGCCTCCGACAACCTGGTCTTTTCCCAGACTGGGCAGCACATCGCCTTGCTGGGCGTGCAGGATTTGATAGTCGTGGCCTCCAAAGACGCGATTTTGATCACCAGCCGGGCCCAGGCGGAAAGCATCAAAAAGATGGCGGACCTGCTGCCCAAAGAATTGCGCTAAAGCGTTGGCTGAAGATGAATTTCATGGCCTAGCTCCGTTGAGCCTATCTCCCGATGCGTTACGCCTTTTTCGATCTCGACCACACGTTGCTGCCGTTTGATACACAGACGCTGTTTTGCAATTTCGTGCTGCATCGGCATCCCTGGCGCATCGTTTTGCATGCGTGGTTTGTCCCCTTTGCCCTGGGAAGGGCGGTGGGGGTGGTGAGCACGGCCACTGCGAAGCGGGCCTTTCTTTCCTACCTATGGGGAATGAAACGTGCGCACCTGCGCCGGCTGGCGCGTGACTTTGCCCATGACTGTGTGGATACCTGGATCTACCCGGAAATGCGGGCCGAGATCCTGCGGCATAAACACCAAGGGCGGAAGCTGGTGCTGAATACGGCAAGCCCGGATTTTTATGCCGAAGAAATAGCTGCCGTGCTGGATTTTGATCACTGTGTGGCCACGCGTTTCCACATTGGTAACATCGTGCCGCTGCGACCTGCCCTGATCGGGTCTAACAACAAGCGTGAAGCCAAGATCGCGGCGATGAAAGCTTCTGTGCCGGGAGTCGCCGCGCTGACGGATGAGCAGCGCTTCCATTGCTGGGCCTACAGCGATAGTGCGGCAGACATTCCTCTCCTGGAGTTTTGTGGAAACCGCATCCTCGTGCATCCGAGTGGTGGGCTGAAGAAGCACTTTCCTCAGCATGATGTCACGGTGGTCACCCCACGCCGACCTTACTGGGGAAAGGCGGGGGATATGCTGTCTGCCCTGCGGCAAATGGTGGGTCTGCATGGCGAACGAGGGCCTGCCCGCTAAAAAAAATCCAGGTGCCCCGAAGAGCACCTGGATGAATCGAGATCTTTGGAAGAGTCTTAGACCGCCGTCGCCATGGCGATGGGCAACGGTTTGGAGCTAGACTCCGAAGTCTGGAAGAAGGAAACCTTGCCCGTGGAGATGTCATACATGCCGCCGACGATGGCGACTTTGCCTTCGCGGACGAGGCCATCAATGGTGGAGCTGCGCTCGCGGACCTTGCGCATGGTGCGCAGGACGTTGCGGCGGGCGACTTCGTTGGCGTAAGCCGCTTTTTCGCCTGCCAGCCACTGATCAGGGTTCTTGCAGGTGCTGAGGTCCACGGACTTTTGAATCTCGGTGATCAAGGAGTCTAGGTTCACACAGCCAGTGGCTTCGGCCGCTGTCTTGTGGCTGCAAATGAGGTCCACAGCGGCATTCACTGCGCCGCAGGATGTGTGCCCCATGACTAGGATGATCTTGGCCCCGGCCACGGCGCAACTGTATTCCATGCTGCCTAAGACCTTATCGCGGGCGATGTTGCCGGCGATACGGATGGTGAAGACGTCACCGAGGCCCAGGTCAAAGATCAACTCCACTGGCGCACGTGAGTCAATGCAGCCGAGCACGACGGCCATGGGGAACTGCCCCAGAGAGGTGGCATCGACCTGGCGGCCGAGGTCACGGCTGAGGCGGGTGCCATTGAGGAAGCGATCGTTGCCCTCCTGGAAGATTTCCAGCACGCGCTGAGGGGTGAGAGCATCCTGCACTTCGCGGCTGCTGAAGTCCACGAACTGGATGCGGTCTTCGAGCTGCGGATAGCGCTCTTTGAACCCGGTGAGGCTGAGCTGCACACCGTGAGCTTGGGCGGTGGTATCCTTGAAGTCTGTGATGAGATCCAGGATATCCGGATCAATGTAGTCCGTGTTACGGGCATCCAGCAGGACGTGACCACCACGGGGCACGCTGCGCAGGGTTTCGTCCAGCGTGGCGCGGTTGAAGAAGCTGACCTGGTTGGCCAGCTCGATGCGCAGCACTTCATCGCCGGTGGCATGCTTTTCCATGACCTTGCGGATGGGGCGGCGGACGTTGCTGTGAAGGATGAAGCCGATGGCGATGCCGAGGCCGATGAGGATGCCGACAAGGAGGTCTGTGAGGACGATGGCGACGACGGTGATGATGAAGGGCAGGAACTGACTGCGGCCTTCTCCCCACATCTGCTTGAGGAGTTTCGGGCTGGCGAGCTTGAGGCCAGTCATCAAAAGAATGGCGGCCAGGGCAGAGAGGGGAATCTCATTGAGCAGAGTGGGGACAAACATCACGCAGCTCAGGAGCAGGGCTCCGTGGAAGATGGCGCTGAGTTTGGTCTTCACGCCTGCATTGATGTTCACGGAACTGCGGACGATGACGCTGGTCATGGGCAGGCCACCGATGAGGCCGACGGCCACGTTGCCGATGCCCTGGGCCAAAAGCTCGCGGTTGGGCGGGCTGCTGCGCTGTTCAGGGTCCAACTTGTCTACCGCTTCCAGGTTGAGCAAAGTCTCCAGGGAAGCGACGATGGCGATGGTCACTGCCGCGATATAGACGGTGGGATTTCCCAGCACGCTGAAATCTGGGAAGATCATAAAACCGAGAAATTCCTTCGGCGAATTCGATACTGGCACCTGCACGAGGTGACTGGTCTCGATGACCCAATCTCCACCCATCTTGCGGAGGAGCATACTCATCGCGACACCAAAGATAACGACCACCAGCGGTGCGGGCACGGGGGATTTTTTCAGGACCTTGATCTTATCCCAAAAAACCAGGAGGAGGATGGAAAGCAGGCCCACCAGGGCGGCACCGGGCTGAATGTCAAACCAGGTCTCAGCCAACTCAGAGAAGGTGTTTTCATTGTCTGGCTGGATGAAGGACTTATCTCCCATGGGGTCCGCATCATGACCGAGCACGTGGGGGATCTGTTTCAGAATGAGGATGACGCCGATGGCGGCCAGCAAGCCTTTGATCACGCTGGAGGGGAAAAAGGCGGCGATGAAACCCGCGCGGCAAATGCCAAGGATGATCTGAATGACCCCTGCCATGACCACGGCCACCAAGAAAGCTTCGAAGCTACCCAGAGCAGCGATCTGCGCGGCGACCACTGCCGTCAGACCTGCGGCAGGGCCGCTGACGCTGGTATGGGAGCCGCTGAGCATGCCGACGAGAAGACCGCCAACAATGCCTGCCAGGATGCCTGAGAAGAGTGGTGCATTGGAGGCGAGGGCGACCCCAAGGCAGAGGGGAAGGGCAACGAGAAAGACAACAAGACCAGCCGTGAGGTCTCGAGGAATCGTTTTGGGCGAGAGGGGATTGATGCTAGTCATTGTTGGCAGGATGGGGGAGAACGCTTTGAACCACAAAAGGCCCAAATGGGACGCCAAAATTCGCACACCGTTCAACCTTTATCCGCTAAAAAATCGCCCGGTTGACGCTTATCGTTATATAAAGGAATCCTTTATATGACCTGAAAAATTGGCACTTTAAGCCATCTGATGGGATAAAATCTCTTTTATTGGGACTTTTGAGATGCGCTATTTTCCCTGTAAAGGTCAAATCACCCGTGGGCGCTATCCACCCATCCTTCGAGTTCGGGCTTTACTGGAGCACCAGGACAAAGATGAGCTGGCCTTCACGCCATTTCGGACCGCCAATAAAGAGGGGGCTGTCTGAGCGTAAAACGGCATCGGTTTTCACCAGGACCTGCTGGTCGCGCCAGAACTGGAGGTGCAGATTCACTCCACCACCAGAAGAGGGTCCTTTGGAGTCCACTTTCAAAAACAAGTCCTTGGAAGGGACGACCCAAGATTCATACTCCCGAAACACGTCCTGGAGGTGCTGCCCCAGAATCTCGTAGTGCTTGTAAGGAAAGACTTTGCTCAGACGCTGGGGGAGATCGGCCAAACTGGCCGGGGGCTGCTCTTTCGAGCCCCCTTTGGGCGATTCGTTGGAAGCGAAAATGAGAGCGCCCCAGACTTTTCCATCCGTCGCCGGCTTGACCGTCGGCAACTGCTGGGTGGCAGGTGGGGCGGCACTCTGGGCCATGGCTCCAGTGAAGGAGACCAGGGAAAGGGCGATGATGGAAAGGAGGAATCTCATCCGCGTGGATTGGCGGCTGCCAGGAGGCGAGGCTGGTTGCGGGCGTCTTTGGCGACGACGAGGACGACCTCGCCACGCTCCCCATAAAGGGTGGTGGTGGCGAGTGCCTGCTCGGTCTCACTGCGCTCAATGTGGTAACCGACGATCTGGCGGTCTGCGGGCACGTCTTCCAGGCCATTGAGCATGAGAACCGTGGCGCGAGCATCCTCGGAATGGAAGGAATTGACCTGCACACTTTGGTTGGGTGCGTAAGTGCTGAGCACCAGACTGCCTTCGGCGGAGCCTTGCTTCACGATCATGACACCAGCGATCACCACGGCAGCAGTAACAGCGGCGAGGGTGGCAAAGCCGGGCAGGCGGAACCAGTCCAGCCAGGAGGAGCGGACGGGGGCGACCTCAGGACTTTGGGAATCCTCCTGCGCGATGCGCATCTGGATCTGGGAATTGAAGAAGTCGCCGAACGGGACGGGCATCTCGGCCGGGAGGGTGGTGCGCACGTCCGCACACATGCGCTGCATCAGGTCGGCCTCGGCTTTCAGGGCCGGGTCAGACTGTAACCGGAGAGTGAAGCGCGCGCTTTCGGCGGCGTCCATTTCCCCATCCAGCCAGCGGATCAGATCGTGGTCTTCAGTTGGCGTTTTCATAAGTGTCCTTCAGCAGTTCCTGGAGTTTCTTTCGGGCGTAGAAAAGGCGGCTCATCACGGTGCCCAGGGAGCAAGGGATGGTGGCGGCGATTTCCTCATATTGCAGGCCTTCCACCTCACGCAGCACGATCACCTGCCGATGATCCGGGCTGAGCTGGGCGATGGCGGCACGAATGCGGTCCCCGAGTTCCGCATTCTTCAAAATGGTGTCCGGGGCGGCATCGGCATGCGGCACGGTCTCGGCCCCAGCGGCGACCTTGTGCTCCGTGCGGGAGTCGTCAAACTCGCCGTCGCCCTGGATGCGCTTCTTGCGCAGGTAGTCGTAGGTGACGTTGTGGGCGATGCGATACAGCCAGGTGTAGAAACTGGAGTCCAGCTTGAAACGCGGCAGGGCGCGCCAGGCCTTGATGAAGGCCTCCTGCGCGAGGTCCCAGGCCTCGGTTTCGTTCTGGATCATGTGATAAGTCATGGCGTAAATCCGCCCCCGGTAACGGTTCACGAGCACGTCAAATGCACGTGTGTCGCCCGCCTGGCAGCGCTTGACCAGGTCGGAGTCCGGGACTTCGCCAGGATCAGGCGCAGTGGAGGCGGGCATGTTTTAGGAGTGGCAGAGGCTATGACGGGCGCAGGAAACGCCTTATTCAAAAGAATCCTCGCCTTTATAACGGCGAGAGTCAAAGAGATGCATCAAGAAGGACACATAGATGTGTTGAATGAGGCTGGCGAGGACCTCACAGGGTATTCACCAGGACCACCGACTCGAGCATTTTGACCAAGTCTGTAAATTCTTGGCTTGTTTTGTCGTCCGTAAAAAGGGTGACTGAAATCAGCACGTCTTTGGAAAGGACGATCATGGCCGGGGCCAGGACCTTGTAGTTGCGCGGCTCGGGAGGTTTGCCGACGAGGTTGGGATCGGTGAAGCAGGCGTAGAATCCGACGCCAGACTTCAGCCGGATCTTCTGTACTTCGATTTTCTGTTCGACAGAACTCTGAGCAAAAATGGCAGCCATCTTTTCAAACCGCTTTTGCTGTTCCTCGGCACTGACCTCCTCTTTTTGATTGGTGAAAGCGATGGTCACTTTGCAGGCCGCATTGGCATCCGATTTGGGACGGACCGTCAGGTTTACACCGATATCCCCGACTTTTTGGCTCTGCATGCCCCAGCCTCCAGGAACCGCCAGCTTGACCTGGCCGTAATGGCCCAGATCCACCGTCTCCGCCAATGACGGAATGGTGAAAGCCAGGAGAGATGTAACGAGGAGCAGGAACGAGCGCATAAGAAATGCGAGTATGGACGAGGGCTGCCCCGATGGGAAGCCCGGACCGATCCGATGCGGAAGTCTGCCAGCGTTACTGAATGGGGAACGGGCTGATGTGGAATTTCTCGCTGTTCTTGGACTCGAAGTAACCGAGGCTGATCTTGTCGCCAAACAGGGCCACCCAGTTGCCATAGACATCCTGAGCGAGGGTGGTATCATAGGAAGCGACGAGAGCGGGCCGGGGCGGGCCGACCTGGCCGCGCACAGGTTTCGGGGCCACGACGGCGTCCTTGTCCTTCAGCCAGCGGACGAGGGTCCAGGGGGCGAATTCCAGGCGCACTTCGGCATTGTACTCGCTTTCAAGGCGGTATTTCAGCACGTCGAACTGGAGAGGACCCACCGCCCCGAGGAGCGGTATGCGGACGGCGGCATCGGGAAGCTCGAAGGGCTGGGCCACACCTTCCTTGAGGAGCTGGTCCAGGCCATCGCGGAAGCGTTTGAACTTGGAGGTGTTTTCGTTGTGCAGGTAGGCAAAGCACTCTGGCGGGAAGGTGGGCATCTCGTCGAATTTGACGCCGTTTTCTTCAGACAATGTATCGCCGATTTGCAGGTCGTAGTTGCCCACGAGGCCCACCACGTCGCCTGCCCAGGCTTCATTGACTGTTTCGCGCTCCTGGGCGAAAAGACGCTGGGAATTACCTAACCGCATGCGTGTTCCGGTGCGGGTGTTCACCGCGCTCATGTCCCGCTGGAAGCAGCCGGAGACGATGCGGATGAAGGCCACGCGGTCGCGATGCTTCGGGTTCATGTTGGCCTGGATCTTGAAAACGAAGCCACTGAAGGCGGGGCTGGTCGGCTCGATGAAATCCTCACCCGACATGCGCGGGGCCGGCGGTGGGGCGATCTCCAGGAACCGATCCAGCATCATCTGCACGCCGAAGTTGTTCATGGCGCTGCCGTAGAAAACGGGGGAGAGCTGGCCTTTGCGCACCTGCTCAAAATCGAAGGGGGAGCCACCGCCCTCCAGGAGGTCAAGCTCATCGACCACGCGCTGATAAACCAGGGGCGGCAGGGCATTGCGAACGCTTTCATCCTCGATGCCTTTGACGTTCACCGGAGCGCGGAACTTGCCGCCGACGGTACGCTCGAAGAGATGCACTTGGTTTGACTCGCGGTCGAAGACGCCTTTGAAGTCCACGCCATCGCCAAGGGGCCAGTTCATGGGGCAGGCGGCGATGCCGAGCACGCGCTCCAGTTCATCCAGGAGCTCCAAAGGTGGGCGCGCGGGGCGGTCCAGCTTGTTCATGAAGGTGAAAATGGGCACGCCACGACGACGGCAGACTTCGAAGAGCTTCAGGGTCTGGCTTTCGATCCCCTTCCCCGCATCAATGACCATGACGGCGGCATCCACGGCGGTGAGCACGCGGTAGGTGTCTTCCGAGAAGTCTTTGTGACCGGGGGTGTCGAGGAGGTTCACCACGCAGTCCTTATACTCAAACTGGAGCACGGTGGAGGAGACGGAAATACCGCGCTGCTTTTCCAGCTCCATCCAGTCGGAGGTGGTGGCGCGCTGGTTCTTGCGGGCGGTGACGCTGCCCGCAAGCTGCACGGCCCCGCCGTAGAGGAGGAGCTTTTCCGTCAGCGTGGTCTTCCCGGCATCCGGGTGGGAAATGATGGCGAAGGTGCGGCGGCGGCTGACTTCGTGGGGGGCTTTGGCGGCGACTTCGGACATGGCGGTGGAAAACGGGGGCGGCTTTCATCGCCTCCCCCGCAGCTTTTCTCAAGGACGATTCCTGGGAGATGCGGGAGGGCGGGTCCCGAGGTGGCCTTCGATGCGAGATTAAAATCTGGCATAGATCCGTCCCAGGCATGCGTTTGCATGCAGACCTGATCCTGCCATGAAACTGACATCCCTACTTTTAGCCTTCGCCGCCACCGCCCTGCCCACCCTCGCTGCTGACCTGGAGCCCACTCTGGGCAAAAAGGGCAAACTGCTGCTGGAGGAGACCTTTTCCGGCCCGGAAGTGCCGAAGGGTTGGCATGCGAACACGGGCAGCCTGCGGATTGTGGAAGGCCAGCTTCATGCAGGTGAGAAATCCAGCGACAAGCACATTGGTGCCTTCCGCCATCGCCTGCCTTTGCAGGATTGCGCGGTGCAGGTGGAGTTCAAGCTGGGGGCCATGCGGGTGATCAATCTGGGGTATGACCCGGCCCCCGGTGAGCTGAAGAAAAAGGGCCACCTTTTTTCCGTCGTCATCACGCCGAAGAGCTGGTCCCTGATCGAGCATAACGACAAGTCAAACCCGGCCTCCAAGACGAAAGTGCATGCGATGGCCAAGACGGATTTTGCTCCAAATATGACGTACACGCTGCTGCTGGAATGCCGCGGCAGCGAGGTGGTGGCCCAAGTGACCGGCAAGGAACCGCTGAAAGCCAACGCCCCAGATTTCCATGTGAAGAAACCCGGCCTGGTCTTCCGCATGGGCGGCAAGGATGGCCAGGAGGTGGCACTGGACAATGTGAAGGTGTGGGCGCTGGAATAGAAAATACGGCACTTTCGCCCGCAGCAGCCTTCGCCCTTGCATCTGCGTGGCGGCCCCGCACACTGGCGCGCCATGTCTCCCGACTCCCTCGAACGCCTCCGCTCCACGATCCGCGATGTGCCGGATTTTCCCCAACCGGGCATCCTTTTCAAAGACATCACGCCGGTGCTGGCGGATGCACAGCTTTTGAAAGAAGCGATCGAAGGCATGGCGGAGATCTTTGCCGACCAGAAGGTGGACAAGGTGGTGGGCATTGATGCGCGCGGGTTCATCTTTGGCGCGATGATTGCCCAGCGGCTGGGCGCGGGCTTTGTGCCGGTGCGTAAAAAGGGCAAGCTACCGTGGAAGACACGCGGCGTGGACTACAGCCTGGAATACGGCACGAACAGCGTGGAGATGCACCTGGACGCCCTGGCCCCCGGTGAGCGGGTGGTGCTGGCGGATGATCTGCTGGCCACGGGCGGCACGGCGGGTGCGGCGCTGCAGCTCATCCGGGAATCGGGCGCGGAGTTGCTGGGCTCGGTCTTTTTCATTGAGCTGGCCTTTCTATGTGGCCGGGAAAAGCTGGAAGGCATGGGTCCGATCCATTCCCTGCTGACATTCTGACTCTGACCCCCTGCCCACATGACTGAGCAAGAGTATCAGCACCGCCTGGAGGCGGCCGCCCAGAAGGTCTTTGGCAAAGACGTGGCCCTGCCGCGTGGCCGCACGGAGACGCTGAAGCTCTGCAAACGCTTCCTGCGCCTGAAGGAGCAGCGCATCAAGCAGCGGCACCGGGCGGGTGGCAGTGGGATCGAGATCTGCCGCATGCGCTCGGATGTGATGGACTACATCGTGCGCTTGCTTTGGGAGGAGTGCCTGGCGGCGCTGGACCCGGCGGTGAAGAAAAAGCTGAACCTCAGCGTGGTAGCCCACGGCGGCTATGGACGGCAGGTGATGAGCCCCGGCAGCGACGTGGACCTGACCTTCATGCTGCCGGGCAACAGCTCCAACGTGTCCCCCGACCTGGCAAAGCTGATCGGCGATTACCTGCTGTACTTTTATGACATGAAGCTGAAGGTGGGCCACGGCACGCGCAGCGTGGGGGACTGCCTGAAGCTGGCCAATGAGAGCATGGAGACGAAGACGGCGCTGATGGAGGCGCGGTTTCTCTGTGGCAACGAAGAACCCATTCAGGAATTTCGGGGCCGGTTTGACAAAGAATGCATGGCGGGCCGTGAGGCGGAATTCCTGAAATTACGCCAGGAGGACCTGACTAGCCGCCACGCCAAATACGGGGGCACGCACTGCGTGCAGGAGCCTAACGTGAAGAATGGCTGCGGCGGCCTGCGCGACTACCAGAACCTGATCTGGATGACCTATGCGAAACTGGGCACGCTGAACCCGCATGACCTAGTGACCAAAGGGCTGATGTCACCGGCCGGATGGAAGGAGATCCAGCAGGCCTATGACTTTATCCTGCGCACCCGCAATGAAATGCACTACACGGAGAAGCGCGCCAGCGACATTCTGACGCTGCGGCTCCAGGGCTTTGTGGCGACCAACCTGGGCTACCGACACAAGCGCATCCTGCGCCGCATCGAGGCCTTCATGCGTGAGTACTACATGGCCACGCGCGACATCCTGCAGCGCAGCAGCGAGGTGATGGACCGCTTTCACCTGCAGTCGCTGGACGATGAAAGCACGCGCAAGGGACTGCTGAACTTCATGGTGAGGCGCAAGACAGCGCTGAAGCGGACGGAAAAGTTCGACGGATTCATCGCCAAAAACGAACGCCTGTTTGTGGAGGACAAGGGTCTTTTCAAAGAGGATCCCAGCCAGCTCATGCAGGTGTTCCTGCACACGCAGCAGCGGCATCTGCGGCTGAGCCCGGAACTCTTCCAGGTCATGCAGGAAAACTTCCGTCTGGTCAATGTGAGCTACCGGTATAACAAAGGGGTGCGCGAGACCTTTGAGGCCATCCTTTCCCGCAAGGGCGATGTGGCGCGTGTGATGCGGCAGATGCACCGCGTGGGCTTCCTGGGGCGGTACATGCCGGAATTCGGCGCACTGACCTGCCTGGTGCAGCATGAATTTTTCCACCGCTACACGGCGGATGAGCACACTTTGAGGACGCTAGATAAGCTGGATGAACTGAGCGGCCCGCCGAAGCCGGGGCTCAGCCTTTACCAAACGCTCTTTCACGAGCTGGCCCAGCCCGCCATTCTGTATCTGGCCCTGCTGCTGCACGATGCGGGCCGCGCTGCCAATGCCAAGGCCCACGACGCCGAAAGCACCCTGATGGCCGATGCCGTGTGCCGACGCCTGCAAATCAAAGGCGAGCGGCGCAAGCTGCTGCTCTTCCTGGTGGACAACCACCTGCTGATGTATCGCACTGCCACAACGATGAACCTGGATGACACTAAGGTCATCGGTGAATTCGCCGGCATTGTGCGCACGAAGGAGTATCTGGACACGCTGCTGGTGATGACCTACGCGGACTCTAAGGGAACGAGCGAGGCTAGCTGGTCCGGCTACAAGGAGGCGTCCATCCGCCAGCTTTACCATAATACTCTTCAATTTATGGATGCTCCGGCGGACTTCATGCGCCGTGCCGCCGTGCCGCTGGATGAGGTGCGGGCGGATGTGACGAAGGCGCTGGGTGCCGAATTTGACCTGGAAATCAGCGCCCATTTCCAGCACATGCCGCGCAGTTATTTCAACTTCCGCGACCCGGCCCAGATCGCCGGTCATATCCGCCAGTTCCGCCAGTTTTTCACCCAGCTCATGGTGGAAGAGGCCGAAGCTGGCCTATTGCCCGTGATGGAGTGGACCGACCACGTGGAGCAGGGCTACAGCGAACTGACGGTGACCTGCTGGGACCGCCACCTGCTGCTGGCGCGCATCTCCGGGGCGCTCTCGGCCGAAAGCATCAACATTCTCAGTGCCGACCTCTACCAGCGTGGCGACAATCTGGTGCTGGACATGTTCCGCGTCTGCAACACCAACTTTGCCGCCGTGACCAGCAAGACGGCGCGGCAACGGGTGGAAGCCTCCGTGCGGCAGGCTTTCCTGGCCCAGAAGTTCGACTTTGGCCCCGCCATCGCCAAGAGCCGCAAGGCCATTCCAGGCTACGACGAGGTGATGTCGGAAATCCCTCAGCGCGTTTACATCAACAACGAGCTGTCGTATGACCAAACCATCGTGGAGCTCCAGGTGGTGGACCGACTGGGCCTGCTTTACGATGTGTTCATGGCCATCGGCAAGCTGGGGCTGAACATCACCCACGCCCGCATCGGCACGGAAAAAGGCGTGGCCATTGACTCCATCTACGTGCAGGATGAGAACGGTCGCAAGCTTTCCACCCGCCTTGTCCTGGATACTCTTCAGGGCAAGATCGAAGAAGCTGTTTTTGGTTAGGCAAGGCACCGCCCCGAGCTCTGAAGGATAGCTCAGCGCATGGTCTCGGCCTGAGCGAGGACATCGGCAAAGGGAACCTGATCGAGCATGCCAAAAGTATCCAGCCGGGTGAGGCGGGCACGGGTGGTGGCGGGGCTGGTGATGCCGCAGAGGAAGCGGGCGAGTTGACGCGGGGTGCGCAGGGCAGCATGACGGGCATCCAGCAGGGGGCGGATGGCAGCCACATCCTCAGTGGTGATTCCCGGGCGTACAGCCTGGGGGATGAGGCGAGGAGCATCCATGTCGGCCCCTTTGGCGCGCTCCAGGCAACTGGTGCAGGTGGCGCAATCGGCCACGAGTTCCTCCCCAAAATAACGCAGCAGCCAGCGGGCGATGCATTCGCGCTGGCTGGCCAGTTCCAAGATCTGATCCAGCCGCTGAACATCGCGCGCCTCACGCCCCGCGAAAAGCTGCTGCATCTTCTGGCTGACCAGCGCGGGATCGCGGGCCTCTGGGTCGCCACAGAGGCGGTAGCGCTGGCGGGAACCACTGGGCTTCATTTGGATTTCGCCGGCCTCCTCCAGCCAGGTGAGGGCCTTGAGGATGCGCTCCCGAGGTTCGCCCAGCTCCGCCGCCGCTTCATCCAGGACCAGGGTGGTCCATTTGTGGCCGCGTTTGCCGCAGGCGAAGAGGCTGCGCAAAAAGGCCTGCCGGTCCGGCTTGTGTCCGGCCAGGATGCGCGCCTCCGGCTGAAGAAAGCTGTACTGGTAGCTGGAATAGAACATGCCCAGCGGACGCACCAGCCCACCTAACTCCAAGTTCGTCAACACGGTCTCAATCACCAGAGGACGGATGTCGGTGCTGCCAGAAAGGTCGTAAATGGAAATGTCGAATTCCTCTCCCTGACGCAGCAAATGATCCACAAGCTGGCGAAGGGCCTGGGGGGTGGGAGTATCGCCAAAGGTGAAATTGGCCAGCACGGTGCAGTCATCCTGGCAGGCGAGCATTTCACAGACGGAGACTTTGCCATCCCGCCCGGCCCGACCAGTTTCCTGCATGTAGTTTTCCAGGGTTTTGGGCAGGTTGTAATGATACACGGCGCGGATGTCCGCCTTATCAATGCCCATGCCAAAGGCGATGGTGGCTACGATGACCTGCGTCTGCCCAGTCATGAATCCATCCTGCGCGGCATGGCGATACTCATCCGGCAGGCCCGCGTGATAGGCCAGCGCATTGACCCCGGCCTTTTGCAGGTGCGTGGCCACCTCTTCGGCCGTCTGTTGCAGGGTAACATAAACAATGGAGGGCACCTGACGTTTCAGCAGCAGCTTGGTGAGCAGCTCCTTGCGCTTCGCGGCGGCGCAGGGAGTGATGCGGTAGTGCAGGTTTGGCCGATGAAAGGAGGTCTGGATGTGATCCTCCTGGGCAATGTCAAACGCCCGGCGGATGTCCGCCGCAACACTTGGCGTGGCTGTGGCTGTGAGGGCCAGCACGGGGGCGATGCCCAGCTCCTTGGCCACCAGGGCGAGGCGCAGGTACTCGGGGCGGAAGTTGTGCCCCCACTCCGAAATGCAGTGCGCCTCATCCACGGCCATCATGGCGATCTTCATCCGTTTCAGCCGCTCGATGAAGTTCTCATTCATCAACCTTTCGGGGGCGATGTAGAGAAGCTTGGTCTTGCCCGAACGGAGGTCGTCAAACACTTGCTGGGCTTCTTCGGGCTTTAACGAGGAATCCAACCGTGCCGCACCAATGCCACGCGCCTGCAAGGCCTCCACCTGATCTTTCATCAGCGCAATGAGGGGGGAGATGACCAGGGTGACCCCGTCCATCAGCAGCGCCGGAAGCTGATAACAGAGGGATTTCCCCGCACTGGTGGGGAACAGGGCCAGCGCACTCCGCCCCGCCAGCAGCGCCTGCATCACCGCCTCCTGCCCTGGGCGGAAAGCCGCATGGCCGAAGTGCTGGCGAAGGGTGGCGGTGAGGTCTGGAGGCATGAAGCACTACCCATGCCACTGGATGCGGAGCACTGGCAAGGCTCGAGTGCGGGAAGCCTTGGTCAATATCAGTAAGCCCCTTCCCCAAACCCACAAAAAAGCCCCGATGCCTGATTCTACAAGGCTCGGGGCGCGTTTGGAGGTGGCGGAAGGGGTGGGATTCGAAGCCTCCCACTTACCCTAATTTTACAGGCTTCCAACGAGGGTTTTTAAAGCTACACCTGATTTACACCTTAGCGTGTCGCCTGGAAGTGCATTGCGTCGTAGCCCCAAAAGGCCCCGGCAGATATCCATCCTTCCTTGGCAAATTCGGCCATGATCTCCAGGGGCATGTCGGCTTGCATCGGCCAATGATCCCGGAAGCTGTTATCATCGGCATCGAGATCGATAGCCGCGCCCCAGGCATGGATCGAAAGCGTGGTTCCAAACCGCTTGTTGCGGAAGTTGAAGATGCCACCGTAATCTTCCGCCTCCTCCATGACACCACGATCATCCCCGTGGATTTTGTCGATCCTCGTCAGGATCCGCAACAGGCTGTCTTTCACTTTCCAATGACAGCGGCCCGTCGTCACCCGCTTGCCCCCGTAAAAGGCCGGGTATGGAAAGACAAAGCTCACCAGGTTGCTCTCATCGCCAGGCGTGCCGTAGAAGGCCGTCATGCTCTTCACATCGCTCTTTGGCCAGGGATTTTCTTTGGGCATGAGTGCCCGCAGATAAGCCTGGCAGGCGGCCTGTGATTTCGGTCCCCAGAAGCCATCGACACAGCCCGCTCGATCAGCGGGAGCGAAGTAGGGACGGATCTCACGCTGCATGGCGCAGATGCGGTCGAATCGGGCGCGGTCGGTCTCGCTCATGGCTTGCGAGCTTTGGCGGCTTCAATGGTCTTCTTCGCGACCTCAGCGACGTCGAGTGTCTTAGGCCCGATCCATCCGTCTTGCTTGACCCCGAGCTGCTCCTGAAGGGCCTTCGCGTTGCGGGTTTGGTAGGCTTGCACCAGCGCTGTCACAAACCACACCCCGATTGCCACCAGGGCGGCCGTCAGCTTCTCCAGGATCGCGGGCGGGATCTCGAAGCCGAGGCTTGTCAGCCAGGTCGCCAGCCCGCCGAGCACGATCCCAACGAGCCACTGAACGGCCATGCCTGCCTTGGAATGA